>CBDTTW010000042.1:0-19240 GCA_965363675.1 uncultured Rhodothermaceae bacterium | reverse complement strand
CGATGATGCCGCCCATGAACGCCACCGGCACGAAGACGGCCACGATGGAGAACGTGGTCGCCATGACCGCCAGGATGATCTCGCGGGTGCCGGCGCCGGCGGCCTCGAAGTGGCTCGCGCCCATCTCGCGGTGCCGCACGATGTTCTCGATCACCACGATGGCATCGTCGATCAGGATGCCGATTGCCAGCGCGAGCGCCAGCAGGGTGATCATGTTGAGGCTGAAGCCGAGCGCGTTCATCAGGATGAACGTCGAGACGACCGAGACCGGCAGGGCGAACGAGGTGATGACCGTCGCCTTCCAGTCGTTCAGGAACAGCATCACGACGAGGATGGTGAGGAACGCGCCGATGAGCAGCTCCTTCATCACGTCCTCGACCGAGTGGCGGATGCGCACCGAGTTGTCGCGCACCACCTGAAGCGTGACGCCCTCCGGAAGCGTGGTCTTGAGGTCTGCGATGACGGCGTTCACGCCGTCGGCCACATCGACCGTGTTGGCGCCCGAGACCTTCAGGATGTCGATGGCGACGGCGCGGCTGTGGTCCACCAGGGCCAGCGAGCGCTCTTCCTCCGTGCCGTCCTCGACGCGCGCCACGTCGGCCAGGCGCACCGGCTGCGCCTGGCGCGTGGCGACGATGACCTGCTCGAACTGCCGCACCTGCTCGATGCGGCCGTTGATGCTGATGAGCTGCTCGCCGTTCTCCTGCTCGATGCGTCCCGCCGGGATCTCCATGTTCTGCCGCCCGAGCGCGCCCATCACGTCCTGCGTGCTGACGCCCAGGGCCTGCATGCGCTCGGGGTCGAGGTAGACGCGGACCTCGCGTTCGAGCTGGCCCGCCAGGCGCACCTCGCCGACGCCGCGCACCGCCTCCAGGCGGCGGCGGATCGTCTCGTCGGCCAGCGTAGTCAGGTCTACGAGCGGCACGCGCTCCGACGAAACCGCCAGCGAGACAATCGGGAGCGCCGAGGGGTCGAACTTCTGCACGACCGGGCTTTCGATGTCGGCGGGCAGTTGCCGGCGCACCGCCTCGATCTTGGCGCGCACGTCCTGCGAAGCGACGTCCACGTCTACGTCGAGGTCGAACTCGACGATCACGAGCGAGACGCTCTGAAGCGAGTTCGACGTGATGCGGTCGACGCCCTGGATGGTGTTGAAGGCTTCTTCGAGCCGCCGCGACACCTCGCGCTCCATCGTCTCCGGGCTGGCGCCCGGATAAACGGTCTGCACCGTCACGACGGGAATATCGACGTTCGGAAACTGGTCGATGCTCAGGCGGCGGAAGCCGAAGATGCCGAGCGTGACGAGGCCCAGCATGAGCATCGTCGTGAATACCGGGCGGCGAATAGCCACGCCGCTGAGCCCCGAGCCGGCCGCAGCCAGACGGCGGCGGAGCCGGTCCGCGTTGTTTTCTTTGCTCATGATTACTTGCTCCCCTCGGCGGCGGTCTGCGGTTGGGCCTTCGGGGCGGCAAGCTGCACGCGCATCCCTTCGGTGGTTTGCGGCGTCGGGGTGGCGAGCAGTGTTTCGCCGCCGCTCAGCCCCGACGTGATGGAGACCACGCCCTGCTGCGCGTCGCGCGCGCCCACCACGACGATCTTACGGCGCAGGCGCTCGCCCTCGACCACGTAGACGAAGGCCTCGCCCTCGCGCTCGACGACGGCCGTAGCCGGCGCCAGCAGCGCTTCCTGCTGCGTCTCGCCGACGATGCGCCCGGTCGCAAAAAGCCCGCCGACGAGTTCGCGGCCGGTGTTCTCGATCTGGAGGTACACGCCGATCTGACGCGTGAGCGGGTTGGCCACCGGCTCGATGCGGTCCACGCGGCCGCGGAACAACCGGTCGCCGTAGCCGCTGATCGTAAACTCGACGGGCTGCCCCGGACGCACGCGGGCCGCCTCGGCCGGCGGAATCTGCCCCGCCAGCTCCAGCCGGTCCGTATTGACGACCGTGACGATGGTCTGGCCCGGGTTGACGGCCTCGCCGTCCTCGGCCAGCTTGTCGCTCACGACGCCGGTGATCGGCGCCACGAGCGTAGTGCGCCGGGCCTGCTCGCCGGCGGCGGCCAGGTTGGCCTTCGCCCCGGCGACGCCGCTCTGGGCCGCCTCCAGCGCCGTCTGCACCCCCTTGAAGTCCATGTCGGACATGGCGCCTGCGTCGTGCAGCAGCCGCGCCGACTCGAGTTGCTGGCGCGCATAGCCCGCGTGGGCCTCGGCGGCGGCCAGCGCCGACTTCGCGCCTTCGGCCATGCTGCGGATGCCCTCGGCCTCGACTACGGCCAGCAGGGCCCCCTGACGCACGCCCGCGCCCCGGTCCACGCGCAGCCCCCGGAGCGTGCCCGGCGCCTGCGCCTTGACATGCACGACCCGGTGGGGCTCCAGCGAGCCCGTAAGCGCCAGGCCCGTCGTGATGGGGCCGCGCGCCACGGTCGCCACGTCGCGCGCGCCCAGCATCATCGCCGGGGCCTCGGCGGCCGTCTTCGTATCGGCCTCGGCCTTCCGGCCGCAGCCTATGCTCGATGCGGCCAGCAGCACACCCAGCGCCGGGGCCAGGTAAAAAAGTTTGAAATGCGTAGACATGATCGATTCAGAATAGAGAGAATGGGTGCGTGTTCGTTAAAAGGCTCCGATGGCCCGCAGCAACTGCGAATCGGCGAGGTGGTAGTCCGCCTGGGCCTGCGCCAGGAACGTGCGCGCCTGGAGCAGCGCCAGCCGCGCGTCGTTGACTTCGAGCTGGGTGGCGAGGCCCTTTTCGTAGCGCATCAGCGTCAGGTCGTAGACGCGCTGGGCCTGCTCGATGGTGCGCTTGCGGGCGGCCATCTGCGAAAGCGAGCGCTCGCGCTCGCCCCGCGCCTGCTCGTACTGCAACTGCACGCCCTCGCGCAACTGGTCGAGCTGAAGCTGGGCCTGCTCGTAGGCGACCTGCGCCTGCTGCACGCCGGCCGAGCGCTTGAGGCCGTCGAAGACGTTGAAGGAGATGCCGAGCGAAACGGACCAGTCCGTCCGCCAGTCCTCGTTGAGCGCGACGACCGACGACGGGTACAACTGCTTCGCATAGCTCGTCGAGAGGGCGATGCTGGGCAGATAGTCGCCTTTTGCCACGCGCACGGCATGGCGGCGCATCTCGACGGCCTGTTCGAGGGCCTTGACGGCGTCGCGCTGCTCGTAGCGGTCCTCCAGGCCCGCCGGGGCGTACGCTTCGTCGGCGAGCGGCGCGTCCAGGCGCTGCGTCAGCCGCATCGGGACGCTCGTGGGCACATTGAGCAGCCGCTTCAGGTTGAGCAAAGCCAACTCTCTGCCGTTCTGCGCCTGCACGAGCTGAGGCCGCAGGTTCTCCAGGGCCACCTCGGCGCGCATGATCTCCAGGTCGGCGGCGCGGCCGGCCTGAAGCCGCAACCGCTCGTCGGCCAGGAAGCGCTCGGCCTGGGCCACGGCCGCCTCCGAGATGGAAACCATTTCCTGCGCCAGCAGAGCGTGGTAATACGCCTCGCGCACCTCCAGTTCGAGGTCGGCGCGGGCCTCGCGGTACTGGTGCGTCGCCGCCTGGCGGTAGTTCCGCGCGATGCGCAGGGCGCTGCGCACCCGCCCGCCCGCATACAGCACCTGCGAGCCGGAGACGTTGAACAGGTACGTGTTCTCACGGCCGAACGGCAGATTGCCGAACACCTGCCCGAGCGCCCCGAGGGCCGCGTTGGGCGAGCGCTGCTCCAGGTACGAAAGGCGGTCGAGCAGCGGCGCGTCCGGGTTCGGGCGGAACAGCAGCGAGTCCGGCATGGCCGGCGTACCCACGTCGAAGACGGAGGCCAGCGTGCGCGTGTAGCCGAGCGCCGAGCTGATTTGCGGCAGAGCGGCGGCCCGCGCCGTGGTGACCTGCGTCTCGGCCAGCAGCAGCTCGGACTGCGCCAGCTTGACTTCCTCGCTCTGCGCGAGCGCCCGCACGATGGCGTCCTCCAGCGTCACCGCGAGCGTGTCGGGGGCCGTTTGCGCGCGTGCGGCCCCGGCGAAAAAGGCCGCGCAGACGGCCAGCAGCAGCAGTTTCTTCACGGAGCGGCCTCCATGGCTGAGGGTTTCAGGGTGCGCTCGCGCCACCGCTCGATGCGCTGCTCGATGTCTTCCTGCATGAATTCCAGAAAATGACGCCATTCGTCCAGGCGCTCATGTTGTGCGGTCATGTTGTCGTCAAGGGTCTGTTTGCCGTGGTTTAGTAAGTCCAGCAGTTCCTGCATGCGCCGGCGTTCGAGCGCGAAGACCTTTTCCCAGGGGTTTTGCCCTAGCCGGTAGTAATCGCGGCGGTCGCCGGGGCGGGTGATGCGCTCTAGAATGCCGATTTCCTCCATCCGGCGCGCGTTGGTGCTGATGGAAGCTTTGCTCACCTGAAGCCGCTCAGCCAAATCGTCGAGCGAGAAGCTGCCGGGGTTCATCAGGCTGAAGCCGATGATGCGGCCGGCGATGCGGGGCATCCCATGGCTCTCGCCGAGCATGCCCATCTGTTCGGTGAACTGTGCGAGTGCGTCGGTCATATCCGGTTCAAGGCGCCAAGCCCTCATTAACTCCGTTCAGTACGGACTGAATGTACTTTACGCACTCGCCCCCCAGGAAGAAGATTGTGCGAACAACCGCCTCAGGGGAAAGGAGCCCTCGCGCCGAGGCCGGAGGCTCGGGGCCGAAGATGGGGGCAGGCGCAGCCTCGGGGGCGTGCTACCGCACCACCTGCACCGGCGCGGCCTGCACGCCCGCGGCGCCCTCCAGGACGAGGAAATACAATCCCGAGGCCAGCCCCTCCAGGCGCAGCGGCACGGCCTGAACGCCGGGCGCCAGATCGGCCGCCGGCAGCGTACGAACGTGCGCGCCCCGCGCGTCCACAAGGCGCAGCGTCACGCGCTGCGGCCGGTCTACGGCCACCTGCGCCGTGGCGGCGCCGCGCGCCGGGTTCGGCGCCACCGGCAGCAGACGCAGGCCCAATGCGGCGGGCGCTTCCGCCGCCTCGGCGGGCAGCAACCGGTTCGTCTGCGAGCGCTGCACCCCGCGCGACGTGCCCGCGTAAAGGCGGCGCGACGGGTCGGCGGCCAGCGCGTACACCTCGTCCGGCGCCAGTCCGGCCGAACGGTCCTCGAAGCGGCGCGTACGGCCCTCGCCGATGAGCAGCCCCACGCGACCGGCCACGACGATATGCGCGTTCTCGACGAGCAGCGCCTCCGTCGAAGGCGCAATGCTCGCCAGGGGCGTCCACGTCCGGCCGTCGGGGCTGGAGGAAAGCGTCGCCCCGGCGTTGCTGTAGAACAGCCCGTCGGCAAACGTGAGCGCCGAGGCCCCGAGCGCATCGACCGGCCCCCACGAGGCGCCGCCGTCGGTCGAGAGCGAGAGCTTCGAGCCTTCGTGCTGGTACAAAACGGTCGCGCCGGAAGCGGCCGCCGAAAGGATCGTCCCGATGTGGCGCTGCTGGTCCCGGAAAGCCGTATTGATGCGCACCCACGGCCCCTGCGCTCCGGCGGCCCGGTATAGGTGGCCGTCGCGGCCTCCCGCGTACACGCCCGCGCCGGAGACGGCCAGCGAGGCCGCCGGGTTGGCGAGGGTGCGCCCCCACGTTGCGCCGCCGTCGGTGGAGACGTAGACCCCCGCCGAGCCCGCCGCCAGCAAGGTATCGCCGCGCGCCGCAAGGGCGTCCGCGCTTACCGAGGCCGCCTGCCGCCACGTCGCGCCGCCGTCGTCCGAGCGGTAGATGCCGCTGCGCGCCCCTGCGACGACCACCCCCGGGCGCGGCGCCGCGAGCGCCTCGATGCGTTCGGGCGCGCCCGAGGGATAGGTCGGCGGCTCCCAGTAGGGCTGCGCGTGCGCCCGCCCGGCAAGCAAAAGCGGCAGGAAAAAGCCGAGGAGGGCGTAGGTGCGTTTCATGGCAACAAGGCGTCTGCGGATACGACGGCGGAGCGACGCCTGTTACGAGCGCTCCACGACCTGAAGCGCCGCGCCGCTTACGGACAGGAAAATGCCCGACATCACCAGCAGAAAGGGTACGTCCGTAAACCCAAAAATCGCTCGGGGGGCGCCCCCGAGCAGCAGCGCCCCACCGACCAGCAGGGCGGCGATGCCGGTCCAGAGCGCGGCGGCGGCGCAGGCCGCGAGGAGCGTGGCTTCCTGCGCCGGGGCAGGCGCCTTCGTAAGCGTAGGCATGAGGGTGCGGGCGGGATGAAGCGTGAAAGACGGCGGCCTCTCGGCAAGGTACTGCGCGCGCCTGCCCAGGGCCCGGAGCGGCCGCCGGCGCGCCGGCGCATTCTCCAAGAATTCAGCGCGCCTCAAAAACCGTACGGCGCTCCGGGAATGGCTTTCGCCCCCTGGCGGTCTTTCCGTATGCTATCTCCTCGTTCGTGTTCAGATTACAGGCGCCCCCTATGCGACGCTTCGCTGCGCTGCTCGCGTGCTGCCTCTGCGCCCTCCCGGCGCTCGGGCAGACCATCCCCATCAAGACGGTTCCCGTAGCCGAGGGCAACCAGTTTCTGCTGCACCCCGCGCACAGCCTTGGCTTCGGCGGCCTCTCGCTGGCGCTCGACGATCCGGCGGGCGACGTGCACCGCAACCCGGCGCGCGGCGCTCTCGCCCCGCGCATGAGCTTCCACAGCGCGCCCGTGCTCTACGGCTTTACCGGCCCGGACAACGGGTCCGGCCGGACGCTGCCCATCGGCTTCGTGGCCGGCGGCGGCAAGCTCTTCGGCGGCAGCCTCGTGGCGTTCCAGGAACTCGTCGCGGCGGCGCCCGGCGCCTGGTGGAACGGCGCGCGGCTCAGCCAGACGCACACCAACCTGTACGCCTCCGGCTTTGCCGGCATGCAGATTCCGGGCACGCGCCTGGCCGTAGCCGCGAGCGTTTTCCGCGCCGACCTGGCCGGCGTCGAGGGCGTGCGCATGCTCTACGCCGGGGGCGAGCGCGTAGGCCAGGACGGCGGCATGTGGACGTTTACGGGCGGCCTGCTCGCGCCGCTCGGCCCCGACGGCATGCTCGACGCCACGCTGACGCACCACCGCTTCCGGATGACGCACACCTTCGAGCCCTCCGTACTGCTCGACTGGATGCTGCCCGGTCAGGTCCGGGAAAGCATCACTACGCGCGCCCCCGAGCACGACGAGACCAACGGCTGGGCGGCGAGCCTCCGCTACCGGCGCGCGCTGCCCGACGGGTGGGCCGTCGGGACGTATGCCGCGTCGGATTGGAAATGGCACCCCAAGATTCCGAACTACGACCTCATGCGCATTCCGCGGGACCCGGGACGCTCCGGCGCGTACCGCTTCGGCGTAGGCGCGGCCCGGAGCCTCGGCGCGACCACCTACGGCCTCGACCTCATCGCCGAGCCTATCGTCAGCCATACCTGGGCCAACGCCCCGGCGGCCGTCGCCCGGCCGGAGGGCGATGTGCTGCCGGCGGGCGCGAAAACCGTGGACAACCAGTTCGCCTTTCGCAACGCCCATGTCAAGCTGGGCCTGCTGCACACCGGCAGCCGCCTCGAAGCCGGCGGCGGGCTGCACGCGCACAGCATCGGCTACGACTTGCAACAGCACGACTTCGTGCTGGGCCGCGAACGCAACCTCTCCAGCCGCTGGACCGAGTGGACGCTTAGCGGCCGCCTGGGCATCCTCCAGGAGGGCTTCCAGGTCCGCTATACCGGCCTACTGACGCTCGGCACAGGCATCCCCTCGCTCGGCGGCGGGGGGTTCCGCTTTGAGGACGCGGTCGGCGCCGGGCGCGCCGATTTTCTCGTAGCGCCCGCTTCGGAGGTATGGTTGCAAAAGATGACCGTATTTACCCACCAGGTTTCGGTGGTCGTGCCCCTCGTCTACTGACGCGGCGGCGTTGTGGGGCGCCGGCGGCGCGCCGTACCTTCCGGGCATCGCGCCGCGCGCGCCTTTCCCGGAGGCCCCTGTCATGATCGGAAAAATGCTGGCCCTCGCCCTCGGCGGCGCCTGCGGCGCGGCGGCGCGCTACGCGGCCGTGCAGCTCGTAGGGCGACTCGCGGGCGGCGGCTTCCCCTGGGGCACGCTCGCCGTGAACGTCGGGGGGTGCTTTCTCATGGGCCTGGCCGCCGCCGCCATGGCGCGCACGCAGTGGCCCGAGCGCGCCGCGCTGCTCATCGCGCCGGGTTTTTTGGGCGGTTTCACGACGTTCTCGGCGTTCTCGCTCGAAGCGCTCGGGTACGCGCAGACGGGGGCGTGGGGCCACGCGGCGGCCTACGTACTCGCCTCGAACGCGCTCGGCCTCGGGGCCGCCGCCGCCGGCTTCGCGCTCGGGCGGTGGGCGTGGAGCCCCTGAAGGCCCTACTTCGGCAACGTCAGCACGGCCTGTTCGGGGTGCGGCCGGTACAGCGTCACGATGCGCCCCATGACCTGCACCACCTCGGCGGCCTCGATGCGCTCGGCCAGCGCGCCCGCCACCTCCTGCGCGCTTTCCTCGCACGCTTCGAGGACTTTGACCTTGATGATCTCGCGCGTGTTCAGCGCCGCCTCGACGGCGCGCACCGCCGGGACCGTCAGGCCCTCCTTGCCGATCTGATGCACCGGCTTGAGCGCGTGCGCGGCATGCCGCAGGAAGGACCGTTGTTTGGAACTAAGCATATCGGTAGTGTCGGTAAGCGTGCGAAAGTAATAGGAAAAGGGGACTTGCCGCGCCGTAGCGGGCCTCAGGAGGCCGCCTTAAGCGCGTCGAGGTTTTTGCGGCGGCGGCGCGCCAGCAGCCATGCCGCAAACGCCTCGCGCGGCCATGCGTTGAGGCATCGGTCCGGTGTGAGACCGCCCTTGCGAGCAACCTCGACGCCCCACCGCACCAGTTCGATCTGCTCGGCGCTGTGCGCGTCGGGGTTGATGCTGAGCATCACGCCCGCTTCCAGCGCCTTGCCGATCCAGCGCCAGTCCAGATCGAGACGGCGCGGGTTGGCGTTCACCTCGATGGCCACGTCGTGGCGGGCGCACGCCTCGATGACGGCCCCGAGATCCACCGGGTACCCGTCGCGTTTGAGCAGCAGGCGTCCGGTGGGGTGCCCGAGCATGGTCGTGCACGGATGCGCCACGGCCGCGACGATGCGCGCCGTGGCCGCCTCGGCGTCCATCTCCATGCCCTGATGCACACTCGCCACGACGAAGTCGAAGGAGGCCAGCACGGCGTCCGGATAGTCGAGGCGGCCGCCGGCCAGGATGTCGCACTCCGTGCCGCTGAAGATCCGGAACGGGGCCGCCTCGGCGTTCAGGGCGGCGATTTCCGCCTGCTGCTCCCGGACGCGCTCGGCCGAAAGGCCGTTTGCGATGGCGAGCGAGGCGCTGTGGTCGCAGACGCCGAAGTACTCGTAGCCGCAGGCGCGGGTGTAGGCCGCCATTTCGGCCAGGCTGTGCGCCCCGTCGCTGTACGTCGAGTGGCAGTGCAGGATGCCGCGCAAATCTTCGACCGCAACGAGCCGGGGGCGCGCGGCCGTATCGGATCCGGCGAGCGCCGAAGCGCTCTCGCGCTGCTCCGGCTCGACGTAGGCGACGCGCGCGCGCCGGAACAGCGCCCTCTCGGTCGGGGCGGCCTCGGGCGCGCCGAAGCGCTCGGTCCACGCCGCCCGGAACGCGTCCGAGCCGGTCTCCTGCCAGAGCGCGAGGCCGTAAGCCTCGGGCGCGGCGGGCGTTACGCGCACCGGCAGCCCATCGGCGGCGCGCCCCGTGACGGCCTCCGGCCCCACCGCTACCTCCTCCACCTCGGCGAGACGCAGCGCCTCCGCGATGCGCTCCGGCGGGCCGAGCGCTACGAAGGCCAGGGCCTCCACGGTCTCCATCTTGCGCCGCAGCGATCCCGCAAAGTCGGCGGCGCCCGTAGCCTCCCGCAGGAACAGCCGGATGTGGTCGGCGACCGGGTAGGCGTGGGCGTACAGCCGGAACTGCTTGTGGCGCAGAGACGCCTCGGCGGCCCCGAGCAGCGTCTCGGCCGAGCGCTTGCCGAAGCCCGGCAGCGATGCGAGCCGCCCCGAGGCCGCCGCCGCCGCGAGCGCCTCCACCGAGTCGATGCCGTGCGTGCGCCAGAGCACGCCGATGCGCGAAGGCCCCAGGCCGCGCACCTTGAGCAGCTCGCGCACCCCGGCGGGCGTCTCGGCCAGCAGCGCCTCGCGCAGCGGGCACGTGCCGGCGGCGGCAATGGCGCGGATGGCCTCAGCCATGGCCTTGCCGATCCCCGGGACGGCCTTCAGGTGCTCGGGCGAAAACGCCGACCCGAGGCGCTGCGCCTCCAGCTCCAGCGCGCGACCCGCCGAGGCGTAGGCCCGCGCCCGAAACTTGTCGGCCTGCACCAGCTCGATCAGTTCCGCCGTCTCGTGCAGGATGTTGGCGATGCCCTTGGTCGTCATAGAATCCCGGTGGATCTGGCCCGGACGGAACATACGATGATCTTTACGGTCATCAAACAGGACTCGGGCCGCGCGGCGGCCGGCGCTCCGCGAAGCGCTCCCGCAACGCCTGCAGGGGCCTGCGCCGGTAAAAGGGCGTCCGCAGAAATCATTTTACCCAATGCGCCGTATAGTGTACCAGAAGCTAAGCGCTGCGCGTTAACGCACTAACGCCTTCCGCCCGCGCCCGCCGGCCGGGCTTTCCCTCACCTCCGAACGAAACAGCATGCAGCCAAGAAGAATCCTCCCGTTAGTCGTGGCCTTTGCCGTCGTAGGGCTCCTGCTCGGTTTCCAGATCGGCACGGCCGTCTCGGGCGACAACACGTTCCAGCAGCTCAAGAAGGTGCAGGATGCCTTTATGCTCCTGCAAAAGCACTACGTCGAGGAAGTCGATACGGGGATGCTGGCCGAGAGCGCCATCAAAGGCATGCTCGACGAGCTCGATCCGCACTCGGTGTACATCGGCGCCGAAGACATGGCGGACGTGAACGAGCAGTTCAACGCTTCGTTCGAGGGCATCGGCATCCAGTTCGAGATGATCGAGGGCGCGGGCAAGAAAGACACCATCACGGTCGTCAGCGTAATCCCCGGCGGCCCGAGCGAGGAGGCCGGCCTGGAGTCCGGCGACCGCATCGTGACCATCGACGGCAAGCCGGCGCTCGGCTTCTCGAACGAGGACGTGCAGAAGCACCTCAAGGGGCCGCGCGGCACCAAGGTCGCCTTGGAAGTGCTGCGCCCCGGCTTCGGCCAGACCATGGACTTTACGATCACCCGCAACAAGATTCCGCTCTATACCGTCGATGTGGCCTACATGCTCGACGACCGCACGGGCTTCGTCAAGATCAACCGCTTCGCGCGCACGACGCACCAGGAGTTCGTCGAGGCCGTCAGCAAGCTCAAGGACGAAGGCATGGAGCGCCTCGTGCTCGACCTGCGCGACAACTCGGGCGGCTACATGGACCAGGCCGTCAAGATCAGCGACGAGTTCCTCTCCGACGGCCAGATGATCGTCTACGCGCGCAGCCGCCACCCGGAGTTCAACCAGACGTTCAAGGCGGAGAGCGGCGGCATGTTCGAGAAAGACCCGGTGATCGTGCTCGTCAACGGGCAGTCGGCCTCGGCCTCGGAGATCGTGGCGGGCGCGCTTCAGGACCACGACCGGGCGCTCATCGTCGGGCGGCGCACCTTCGGCAAGGGCCTCGTGCAGCGTCAATATCCGTTGCCGGATAACAGCGTGCTCCGGATGACCATTTCCCGGTACTACACCCCCGTCGGGCGGCTCATCCAGACGCCCTATGCCGGCGGCAACAAGGAGGAGTATTACAAGGAAAAAGCCGAGCTGCGCCTGAAGGAAAAGGAAGTCGTCAGCGTGCAGGAGCTGGCCTCCCAAATCCCGGACTCGCTCCAGTTCCGCACCGACCGCGGGCGCCTGGTGTTCGGCGGCGGCGGCATCCTGCCCGACTACCTCGTGCAGCCCGACACGGCCTCGCCCTACCTGAAGGCCATCATCACCCGGCGCATCGAGAGCGACTCCGTCCGCCACTGGCTCGACACGCACACCACGGCCCTGCAAAGCAAGTGGGGCGGCAAAAAAGACGAGTTCATCCGGCAGTTCAAGGTGACGGACGAGATGTACAACGCCTTCCTGGCGTACGGGCGCAACAAGAACATCCAGGTCTCCGACGCGAAGAAGCCCGCCGAGGCCGGCGAGGGAGCCAACGCGCCCGTGTACTTTACGAAGGCCGAGGTGCAGCAGGACCGACCGCTCGTCGAGGCCCGCCTGAAGGCGCACATCGCCCGCCGCCTCTTCGACGCCTCGACGTGGTTCCCCATCACCGCGGGCGTGGACGAAACCTTGCAGCAGGCCATCGGCCAGTGGAGTTCCGCCGAGCAGCTTGCCGGCGCCTACTCGCACACGCGCTGATCGGCCCCCGGCCGCAGCCTCTCCGAAGCGCAAAGGGCGCCCCCGCAAAGGGGCGCCCTTTTTCGCGCGCCGTCGGCCCCGGCGATAGCAACAATGCCGTTTGAACGCCCTCCGCCGGAGCCGAATGCTGTATATTCCCGCCAGCCGCATCCCCTCAAACCGCCCATCTCCAGATCAGCCATGGCTCACCGCGTAGCCCTCATCCCCGGCGACGGCATCGGACCGGAAGTCACGGACGCCACCCTCCAGGTGCTCGACGCCACCGGCGTCGAGATCGCGTGGGAGCGCTACGACGAAGTCGGGCAGGCGGCCGTGGACGCGCACGGGTCGCCCCTGCCCGACTTCGTCGTGGACGGCATCCGCAAGGCGGGCGTGGCGCTCAAAGGCCCCGTCACGACGCCCGTGGGCAAGGGCTTCAAGAGCGTCAACGTGCAGCTCCGCCAGAAGCTCGACCTCTACGCCAGCGTGCGCCCCTGCCGCTCGACGCCCGGCGTCCGGACGCCGTTCGACCATGTGGACCTCATCATCTTCCGCGAGAACACCGAGGGCCTCTACTCCGGCATCGAGAACTACGACGAGCGCCTCGGCATCGCCGACTCGATTGCGCGCATCACGCGGCGCGGCTCGGAGCGCATCATCCGGTTCTGCTTCGAGTACGCGCGCAGGAACAAGCGCAAGAAGGTCACCCTCGCCCATAAGGCCAACATCCTCAAGGTCTCCTCGGGCATGTTCCTTCAGATCGGCAAGGACATGGCCGCCGAGTACGCCGACGACGTAGTGTTCGAGGACCGCATCATCGATAACATGTGCATGCAGCTCGTCAGCCGGCCGCAGAACTACGACTGCATCGTGACGACAAACCTGTTCGGGGACATCCTGAGCGACCTGTGCGCCGGCCTCGTCGGCGGGCTGGGCATCGTGGCAGGGGCCAACGTCGGAGACGACGGAGCGGTGTTCGAGGCGGTGCACGGCAGCGCGCCGGACATCCAGGGCAAGAACATCGCCAACCCCACCGCGCTCATCGCCTCGGCCGAACTCATGCTGCGCTACCTCGGCGAGCATGCCGCCGCCGACGCCATCATGCAGGCGGTGCACCAGACGTTCGAGCAGGGCCGCACCATCACGCGCGACCTCGGCGGCGACGCAAGCACGACGGTGTTCGCCGGGGCCGTCGCCGAACGCGTCCGCGCCCTCCTCTCAGCATAGTTTTTTCTACTTGCAATTCCTTTTATACTTGCAATAACGGATTTTACCTGGGATGATTCAACGTATCCAGTCGGTCTACCTCGTGCTGGCCGCGCTCCTGTTCGTCGCCTTCTGCCTCGTGCATTCCCCGTGGTCGGCGGGAGCCCGCGCGACCAGCGTTTTCTCTATTGTCCTCATCGGCGTGGGAGCTTTGCTGGCCCTGGGAAGCCTCGTGGCCGTGTTTCTCTACGCCGTCCGCGAGCGGCAACTGCTGGCGATTCAGGCGCTGCTCTTCGGGACGTTGTTTCTGCTGGGCATGTGGATCGGCAGGGCCAACTACTACGGGCGACTGGCCGATTTGCTTGCGCCGGCGGCGCACTACGACCTGTACCTGGAGCTGGGCCTGATCGCCTTCGGCGGCCTCGGCCTCGTGCTGGCCGCCGGCGGCGTGCGCCGCGACATTGCGCTCGTGCGCTCCATGGACCGGCTGCGCTAGGCGCGCCCCCTCTGCAAATGCCGCGCAGCAAACCGTGGATCGTGTACCCGGTGCTGGCCTTCGGCGTCGCCAGCTTCGCCTCCAGCTCGATCCTGGTGCGCTTCGCCGACGACGGCCCCGGCCTCGCCATCGCCGTCTGGCGCACCTGGATCGCTGCGCTTTTGCTCACGCCCGTGCTGCTGCCGCGCGTGGCGGGCGAGCTGAAACGCTTCACCGCGCCCGACTGGAAGCTCATCGGCCTCTCGGGCGTGCTGCTGGGGCTCCACTTCGTGCTGTGGATCGAGTCGCTCTATCACACCAGCGTTGCCAGCTCGTCGGCGCTCGTCACGACGAGCCCCATCTTCCTGGCCCTTTTCGGCTACCTGTTCCTCCGGGAGCGCCTGCGGCCCTGGCAGGTGGCCTCGGTGCTGTGCGCCGTCGGCGGGGCCGTACTCATCAGCCGCGGCGACTCGGGGGCCGGGCCGGGGGCGCACGCGGCGCTCGGCAATACGCTTGCGCTCACGGCGGCGCTCATCGTGAGCGTGTACATGCTCATCGGCCGCGTAGTGCGCCGGCGCGTCTCCTGGGGAGCGTATATCTACCCGCTGTACGTCGTGGTGGCCCTTGTCACGCTCACGGCCGCGCTGGTCCGGGGGACGCCGCTGTGGGGCTATCCGATCCGGTTCTACCTGCTCTGCGCCGCGATGGCCGTGGGACCGCAGATCATCGGGCACGGCGCCATGAACTTCGGCCTGCGCTACTTTCCGGCGGCCTACCTCGGCGTGCTGGGGCTCCTGGAGCCCGTAGGGGCCTCGCTCCTGGCCGTCGTGCTCTTCGGCGAGCAGCCCGGCCCCATCGCCGTCCTCGGCATCGCCGTAGTGCTGCTGGGGGTGCTCGTGAACGCCCTTGCAGGACGCAAGCCGGCCCCCGCCCCTACCGGAAGTTCTGCGGCGGCAGTTCGCTGAACCGGCGGCGGCCCCGCGCGAAGTAATCCAGCACGATGCTGCCCCGGTAGGAAGGCCGCGTCTCGCGCCCGAGCGCTTCCCCGGCCCGATCTGCGCCCTTCCGGGCCATGACGTGCGCGTCGCGGTACGCCTTCGCAATGGCCTGCGCCTCGGCCGGGCGGCCCGCCGCCAGGGCGCGCGCGGCGGCGGCGGCGTCGAGCGCCGCCCGCTGCGGAAACAGCCGGGCCCACGCGCTCGCCGGCAGGTTCTGGTGCAGCATGAGCAGGCTGTTCCGGAAGTTGTAGTACGTCTTGCGCGGGTGGCTCTGGGGCAGCGACGCCCCCCCGATGTGGTAGGCGTGCGCGGCGGGTTCCACGGCGATGCGCCAGCCCGCCCGCTGCAAACGCCAGCATAGGTCGATCTCTTCCATGTGCATGTAAAAGCGCTCGTCCAGCAGACCCACCCCCCCGAGCGCGCTGCGGCGCAGCATCATGGCCGCCCCGCTCACCCAGAACACATCGGCGGGATCGTCGTACTGCCCCCGGTCCTCCTCCAGCGTCTCGAAGATCCGCCCACGCGTAAACGGATAGCCGAGACGGTCGAGGTGGCCCCCGGCGGCGCCCGCGTACTCGAAGCAGTCGCGGCGGCCGTGCTGCAACAGCTTTGGGCCGGCGGCCCCCACCTCGGGGCGGCGCTCCATCAGATCGACGAGCGGCGCGAGCCAGCCGGGCGGCGTCTCGACATCGTTGTTGAGCAGCGCCACGTAGGCGCCCTCAGTGCGGCGGATCGCCTCGTTGTTGCCCCGGCAGAAACCCCAGTTCTCGGGGTGCCGGATCACGCGGATGCCGGGGTAGGCGCTTTGCGCCCACCGGGCCGAACCGTCATCGGAGGCGTTGTCGGCCAGCACGATCTCGAAATTGTCGTAGTCCGTGGCGACGACCGAGGGGAGGCACGCCTGCAATAGCGGCAGTGCGTTGTACGTCACGATGATTATGGATACCTTGGGTCGCATGCGCGTTGCCGTTTCTTTCTTCCGACCTTCCGGCGCTCAATCTACGACAGGCGCGGCCCCCCGGCGGCGGATAGGCCGCACGGCGCTCCTCGCCTGCGCCCTCGCCCTCGCTTCGGGCTGCGGCCTGCCCGAGCGCGCCCGCCCCCTGCCCGACTCGACGCTCGTCGCCGTGCTCACCGATCTGCACCTGGCGCGGGCGCGCACCCTGCTCTACGCCGACCTTCCGCCGGGCGCCCGGGACAGCATCTTCGCGCGCCACAGCGTCGATACCCTCGCCTTCCGGCGGTCGCTGGAGCGCTACGCCGCGCGCCCCGACCGCATGTCCGCCCTTCAGGACAGCATCACGACGCATCTGCTGGAACTCCAGGCGCGCCTGCGCGAGGAGCCGCCGCCCACGGCCCCCTGAAACGCCGCAACTTTCACGTACCGCCTTCGGCAGGCCGCGCCGAATTGTATATCTTCGCTCTACCCCTTCGGACTACCCGCGCACGCCATGCCCTCTTTCGACATCGTAAGTCAGGTGAACCTGCAAGACCTCGACGACGCCGTAAACAACACGCACAAGCAAATCGGCACGCGCTACGACCTGCGCGGCGGCCCCGCCGACATTACGCTCGACAAGAAAACCAAGCTCATCACCCTCACGGCCGGCGACACGATGGCGCTCGAAGCGCTCAAGCAGATGCTGCTCTCGAACGCAGCCAAGCGGGGCGTGAGCCTCAAAAGCCTGCACTTCGGCGAACCCGAAAGCGCGGCGGGCCTGACCCTGCGGCAGCGCGTGACCGTCAAGGAAGGCCTGGAGAAGGACGAAGCTAAAAAGGTCGTCGGCGTCGTCAAGGACCTCGGCCTGAAGGTGCAGCCCGCCATCCAGGGCGACGAGGTGCGCGTGACCGGCAAAAAGATCGACGACTTGCAGGAGTGCATTGCCGCGCTCAAGGGAGCCGACTTCAGCTTTGCCCTCCAGTTCATCAACATGAAGGCCTAGCTGCGCGCCGGGCCGTTCGCTTACCCTCACCCCTTTGCCCGTGCACCGCTGGGCCGCCATCGCCATCATCGCCGTGCTGGCCCTCGCCGTCATGGGGTCGGCCGTCTGGTTCTTCGCCTACGGCATCGACCGCCTGCCCGATGCGCGCGTCGCGGCGCCGGGGCTGCGCGCCCCGGTGCAGGTGTCCTATTCCGAAAGCGGCGCCCCGATCATCGAGGCCGCCAACGAGCCCGACGCCTACGAAGCGCTGGGCTACGTGCACGGCGCCGAGCGCGGCTTCATGGCGTGTTTCTGGCGGCAGGCGGCCTCGGGGGGGCTCAGCCAATGGCTCGGCGCCTCGGTCGCGCCCTCCGACGAGCTGGCGCTGCGCCTCGCCCTGGAGCCCGGCGCCCGCGCCGCCTACCGCACCCTGCCGCCCGAAGAGCAGGCGCTGCTGGCCGCCTACGCGCGGGGCATGAACGCCGCCCTCAGCGCGCGCGCCGTACGCCTCTCCGACGAGTTTTCCGCGTTTCAGGTGGATCCCGCCCCCTGGGAGCCCTGGCACGCGCTGCTCATCGAACGCTTGTGGGCGTGGCTGAGCACGGCCCCGCCGCCCTTCGATCACCCTGCGCGCCGCTCCCCGGACGTGCGCGCCTTCCTCGCCGCCGACAGCCTGCTTCGCAGCCTCGTGCATGTGCACGGCGCCGAGAACAGCCTGGTCTGGGCCTTTCGCGACTCGGCGGGCGTCCGGCTCTACCAGCGCCACGTGCAGGGCTCCGGAGCGGCGCCGCTCTACCAGACGCTCGTGCTGCGGCAGGGCGACCGCGCCACGGCAGGCTCGACGCTGCCCGGCCTGCCCGCCTTCATCGCCGGCGTCCGCGGCGACCGCGCCTGGGGCGTGCTGCCCGGCGGCGCCTACACCCTCACGCGCGCCGCCTTCGACTCGACGGCGTTCCGGCGCGTGTATAGCCGCCTTACCGACCGCGACGGCGCCGAGCGCCTCGTCTCGACGTGGCGCTCGGCCGACGCGCTCGCGTTTGCGCCCGAGGCCGGGCCGCCGGGGCGCCCCAAGCGGGCCGCCCCGGCGCCCGCCGACACGGCCCGCGCGGACAGCCTGCGCCTGCAAACGCCGCCCGACTCGGCGGCGGCCCCGCGCGACAGCACGTGGGTGCTGCGCTGGGAGGCGCTCTCCGGCCCAAGCGACTTCAGCGTGTGGCGCGCCCTGCCCGAGGGCGGCCCTCCGGAGTTTCGGCTGTTCGAGCCGGCCGGGGCCGCGCTCACCCGCGACGGCGCGGTGCAGGCGTGGGGCCCCGAGGCGCTGCGCCGCGAGACGCCGGGAGGGTTCATCCTGAGCCGTTCGCCCTGGCTGCCCTACGTCGCCGCCGCCCTCGACTCGCTCGCCGCCCCGGGCGCCGCCTTCGAGACCCTGCGCGACGAAACGTACAGCGCCTGGGCCGCCGCCCTGGCCCCTTCGATGACGGCCTCCGTCGATTCGGTGGCGGCGCAGGACCCCGCCGTCGCCGCCGCGCTCGAATACCTGCGCAATTGGGATTACCGCTACACCCGCATCAGCATCGCCGCCGCCATCTTCGACCGGTGGGTGGCCCGCTACCAAGCGTCTACGGGCCGTTACCCCGCCGCCGCCGTCCCGGACACGGTGTTCTTCGAGAGCGCCCGGCGTTACCTCTTGCTCAAGCAGGTCGTGGGCCAGATGCGCGCCGACTACGGCGACGACATGAGCCAGTGGCGCTGGGGCGAGACCAACCCCGACGTGCGGCGCTTCCTGCTGTTCTCGGCCGACACGCTGGCCGAGGCTGGCCGTTTCCGGCTTGCAAGCAACCGTTTCAAGCAGGTGACGCTGCCGAAGGCGGGGCACCCGACGGCGCTGCAATGGCACTACTCCCCGATGCTCCCCGGCTTGTCCTCTCCCGCCGCCTATGAAATCTGGATGGGCACGGCGGATTGGGGCAACCTGCACGTCCGCCGCCGCGCCTTCGACTTTACGGCCTTCCTGAGCCGCTACCGCCTCTCGGACCGTATGCCGCAGCCGCTCACGATCAGCGTCTCCGACAAAGGCGCCCCGGCGACCGTGCTCGCCCCCACCGGCTGAGCTTGGCCCGATGCGCGCCCCCTACTTCATCGGCATGGATGTGGGCGGAACCCGCTCCCGGCTGCGCGGCGGGCCGGGCGGCCCCGCCCCTGCCTACGCCTCGGAAGGCCCCGGCGTCAACCTGCGGCGCAGCGGCGTCGAAAAGGCCGCCGAGGCGCTCGGGCTTCAGATCCGGCAGTGCCTCGCCGAGGAGCGCGTCGCCCCCGAAGCGGCGCGGCTGTGCGCCGGCGTGGCGGGCG
>CBDTTW010000041.1:0-19277 GCA_965363675.1 uncultured Rhodothermaceae bacterium | reverse complement strand
GAGGGCAATCGTGATGCGCGCAGGCTCCCGGCCCTGCGGCGGGGCCGATTCGAGCAGCACCACGTCGTCGCCGTATTGCCGGCGCGCCTCCGCCAGAGCCGCCTGGATGGTCGTGCTGGTGATCGTCTTGATCGTCATGAGCGGCGCAGGGCTAGGGAAGGCCCACAGCGGAAAGCGCAGGGCCGGCGCGCAGCCCTATAATAACTTGATCTGGTCCACAACTTCCACCGACGCTTCCGGAATCAGATCGTTGTACGAAAGTACGGCGACATCGGAGAGCGTGGTCGAGAGGAAGCTGTACAACGTCGAGCGAATGACCGGCGAGGTCAGCAGCACCGGCGGCCGCCCCCCGGCGATCATCAGCTTGAGCTGCCGGTCCGACTCCTGGATGAAGCGCTCGGCCCGCTCCGGCTCCAACCCGAGCGTGTTCGCGTTCAACTCGCCGGACTGCGCCTTGCCCAGCAGGTGCTGTTCGAGCATCGGGTCGAGGATGAGCGCATGGATGAAGCCGCGCTCGTCGGAGAACTGCCGTGTAATCGTCGGGGCGAGCGCCGCGCGCACGTACTCGGTCCACACCTCCACATGCTTCGTCGTCAGGGCATGCTCGCCCAGGGCCTCCAGGATCGTGACGAGGTCGCGGATGGGGATGCGCTCCTGCAAAAGCCGCTTGAGCACCTTCTGCACCGACCCCAGGCTCATCACGTTCGGGATCAGCTCCTCGACGAGCACCGAGGCCGACTCCTTGACCTTGTCGATGAGTTTTTTGACCTCCTGCCGGTCGAGCAGCCGGTAGGCGTGTTTGCGCAGCACTTCGAGCAGGTGCGTCGTGATGACGGCGGGCGCCTCGACGACCGTCAGCCCGAGGCGCTCGGTTTCGTTCAGGTTGCGCTCGGCCACCCACAGCGCCGGCATCCCGAACGTGGGGTCCTTGACGGGGATGCCCGGCAGCGTGTCCGAGGCGTCGTCCGGCAGGAGCGCCAGGTGGTAGCCCGGCATCACCTCGCCCTGCCCGATGGCGTTGCCGCGCAGCTTGATGATGTATTGGTTGGCGCCCAGGGTCACGTTGTCGCGGATGCGCACCGGCGGAATCACGATGCCCAGCTCCAGGGCGAGCTGTTGCCGCAGCATCTTGACCCGTTCGAGAAGGTCGCCGTTCTGCCCCGGGTCCACGAGCGAGATGAGCGCATAGCCGATCTCCAGTTCGAGCGGATCGACGAGCAGCATGTCGGCGGGCGTTTGCTCGGGGGCGGGCTCCTCCACGGCCACGGGCGGCTGCTCGGCGTGGTACGCCTCGACGCGCTCGGCGTGCACGCGGTTGCGCGCCAGCACGAGCGCGCCGCCGGCCAGCAGCCAGAACGGCAGGATCGGCAGGCCGGGGATCAGGCCCATCACCCCCAGGAACGCCCCCGTAATCAGCAGCGGACTCGACTTCTTGAAAAGCTGCCCGCCCATGGCGCTGGCCATGTTGCCCTCGCCGCTGGCCCGGCTCACGATGATGCCGGCCGCCGTCGAGGTGAGCAGCGCCGGGATCTGCGAGACCAGGCCGTCGCCGATGGACAGCAGCGTAAAGCGGGCCGCCGCCTCGGCCAGCGGCAAGTCGAGCTGCGTCGCGCCGATGACCAGGCCGCCGATGACGTTGATGACCGTGATGATGAGGCCCGCCACCGCGTCGCCGCGCACGAACTTGCTGGCGCCGTCCATGGCGCCGTAGAAGTCGGCCTCGCGCGAGACCTCCGAGCGGCGTTTGCGCGCCTCCTTCTCGTCGATGACGCCCGCGTTCAGGTCGGCGTCGATCGCCATCTGCTTGCCCGGGAGGGCGTCGAGCGTGAAGCGCGCCGCCACTTCGGCGATGCGCCCCGAGCCTTTCGTGATGACGACGAAGTTGATGATGATGAGCACGAAGAAGATGATGCCGCCCACCACGAAGTTGCCCGCGATGACGAACTGCCCGAACGCCTCGATGAGCGCGCCCGCGCTGCCGTAGCTCAGGATCAGCCGCGTCGAGGCGACGTTGAGCGAGAGGCGGAACAGCGTCGTGAGCAGCAGCAGCCCGGGAAAAATGGCGAAGTCGAGCGTGCGCGTGGCGTAGAAGGCCGTCAGCAAGACCGACAGGCTCACGGCGATGTTGGCCGCCAGCAGCAGATCCAGCAGGAACGACGGCAGCGGCACCACCATCACGAACAGGATGAGCACCACGCTGCTGGCGGCCATGGCCTCGGCGCTCGCAAAGCGGTAGGGCGGAAGCGTCGCGCCGGCGGGCAGGCTCTGGGCGGGGGCGTCGGGCATCTGGCGGCGAAAGGCTCCGGGCGGGCGTCAGGAGGGTTGCTTGCGGCGGCGGTAAATTTCCGCGAGCACCGCAGCAACTGCCGCGTAAAGCTCCTCCGGAATCTCCTGCTGCTCTGCCACGCCGTTGTACAAAGCCCGTGCCAAGGGGCGGTTCTCCACCGTCGGGATGTGGTGCTCGGCCGCGAGCGCCTTGATGCGCAGGGCGCGCTTGCGGATGCCCTTGACGAGCACGCGCGGCGCCCCCGACTCGGCGGGGTTGTAGCGCAGCGCCACGGCGTAATGCGTCGGGTTGGTGATGACCACGTCGGCGGCCATCACGGCGTGGTCGATGCGCGGCCGGCTGAGCAGCTTCCGCGCGAACGCCTTGCGCCGGCTGCGCGTCTGCGGGTCGCCGTCGGAGTCCTTCGTCTCCTGCTTGACCTCCTCGAAGGTCATCTTCAGATCGCGCTTGTAGTTCCACTTGCCGTAGGCGAAGTCGATGCCGGCCAGCACCGTCAGCGCCATGAGCACCTTCATCAGCAAATCGTGGATCCACCCGCCGGCCGTCGCCAGGGTCACCTCCAGCGGAGCCGTGTGCAGCATCATGATCTCGGGGAGGTGGCCGCGAATGAAGCCGTAGGCCATCGGCCCGACAATGGCGATTTTGGCGATGCTCTTGAGCAGCTCGAACAGGTTTTTGGCCGAGAACAGGCGCTTCACGCCGGCCATCGGGTTGATGCGGCTGCCCTTGGGCATGATCGGCTTCAGGGAGACGTGCACGCCCGTCTGCAAGGCGTGCAG
Organism: uncultured Rhodothermaceae bacterium; assembly: GCA_965363675.1. GTDB lineage: Bacteria > Bacteroidota > Rhodothermia > Rhodothermales > DASSAV01 > CBDTTW01. The sequence continues at coordinate 16,211 of CBDTTW010000041.1, read as the reverse complement.
CCCCGCCGAGGCGGCCATGACGGCCCCCAGAAACGGCAGCACGATCACGCCGACCTCCAGCACGAGCCCCAGCGAGAGGCCCGCCACGGAGTCTACGCTAAGCTCGGGGCGGGCCGCCTCCGCGAAGCAGCGCCGCAGCAGCGCCTGCATCCGCGCAAAGGCGAAAGGCGCGCCCATGAGCAGCACGCTCGCGCCCACGAGCAGCAGCCCGGCCGAGACGAAATCCCGCGAGTGAAATACGTTGCCGTCCTCGCGCGCCTTGGCAAGCCGCTGCGACGACGGCTCGAACTGTTTCTGGTCGCGGTCGGGGGCGTCGCTCACGGGGCCAGGGCCTCCACCACGCGCAGCAGGTCATGCGTCATGCCGTCCACCATGCCGGGAGCAAGCTGAAACAGGTTCTGGATGATGAGGTAGAGCAGGCTCAGGCCCATGAGCAGCTTGACCGGCAGCCCGAGCGAGAACAAATCGAGCTGCGGCATCATGCGCGCGATCACGCCGAGCGAAAAGTCCATCAGCATCACGATCACGATGAGCGGCGCGGCCAGGCGCAGCGCCGTGTAGAAGAGCCCCCCCATCTGCCGGATGAAAAGCGGGCTGAGCGCGTCGAAGTGCGCGCCGCCGAGCGGGACGACCTCGAAGGAGGCTGCCAGGGCGCGCAGCAGCATGTGGTGCCCGTCGGCCAGCAGAAAGGCGAGCGTGAACGCGATCGTCAGGAAGCGCCCGAGCGGGTTGCTCGGCTCGCCGTTGAGCGGATCGAAAAGCTGGGCCATGCTCAGGCCCACCTGGTAGCCCATCACTTCGCCGGCGGCCTGCACCGCCGAGAACACGAACTGCGCCGAGAACCCGATCACCATGCCGGTGGCCGCCTCGGCGAGCGCCGCCACGATGAACCCGAGCGGCTCGCCGGCGTGCGGCGGCGGCCCCCCCGGCGCCAGCCCCACCATGACCACGGCCAGCAGCGCCCCCAGGAGCGCCTTGACCGGCGCCGGCACGCCCCGCTGGCTCAGCACCGGCGCCGCCGCGAACAGCCCGCCGATCCGGACGAAGACCAGCAGGATGCTCAGTACGTAGGCGGGGTTCAGCGTCGGCACGGGCGGCCCCCAGGCGGCAATGGACTAATGCGAAACGTTGGGCAGGAACGTGAACAGACGCGTCGTGAAGTCCACGAGCATTTGCAGCATCCACGGCGCCAGCACGAGCAGCACCACCGTCACGCCGATGAGCTTGAGCCCGAAGCTGAGCGACATTTCCTGGATGGACGTGATCGCCTGGAACAGGCTCACGACGATGCCCAGCACGAGGGCCACCCCGAGCAGCGGCGCGCCGACGGTCAGCGCAAGCTTGGCGGCTTCCTGGAGCCAGAAGATGCTGACTTCCGAGTTCATAGACGCTTACAGGTTGTAGCCGCGCACGAGCGACGAGACGATGAGGAACCACCCGTCCGTCAGCACGAACAGCAGCAGCTTCACGGGCAGCGAGATCATGACGGGAGGCAGCATCATCATGCCCATGCTCATCAGCACCGTCGCCACGATCAGGTCCACCACGAGAAACGGCAGGAACAGCATGAACCCGATCTGGAAGGCGATGCGCAGTTCGCTGATGACGAAGGCCGGCACGAGCACATGCAGCGGCGCCGCCTCGGCCCCGTCGATGCGTTCGAGGCGCGCCAGGTCCATGAACAGCATCAGGTCCTTCTCGCGCGTTTGGGCCAGCATGAACCGCTTCATGGGCGCGGCGGCTTTGTCCATGGCGACTTCCTGCGAGATGTCGCCGGCGAGGTAGGGGCGCAGGGCGTCCTTGTTTACCGTGTCGATGACGGGGTACATGATGAACACCGTCAGGAACATCGAGAGGCCGACGATGATCTGGTTGGGCGGCGACTGCTGCAAGCCGATGGCCGTCCGGAGGATGCCCAGCACCACGATCAGGCGGGTGAAGCTGGTCATCATGATGATGATGGCCGGGGCCACCGTCAGCACCGTGATGAGCAGCAGAAGCTGGATGGGCATGACGTAGCCCTCCGGCCCCGGCTGCACGGGCAGCTTCGGGAACGGCGCGAGCACGGCCCCCGAGGTGTCGGCGGCGGTTTGCGCCCACGCGGGGGCGGCCCCGGCCAGCAGCGCGAGGCCCACGAGACCCAGGCAGAGCATCCGGCGGCGGTTCATGGGCTAGTTCAGTTTGGCCGAGGGCGCGCGGTGGGCGCAGTCGCGCAGGAACGCCGCGAAGGGCGCCGAGAGGCGCAGCGCCTCGGGCGCGGCGGCGGGCGCCTTCGCGGCGGCGGGATCGTGCTTCACGGCGGCCGGGAGGGCGGTTTCCGGAGCGAACGCCTCGCGGGGGAAGCTTTTGAGCAGCGTGATCTGGCCCGCCGCGACGCCCAGCAGCAGCACGTCGCCGCCGCAGGCCACCAGCCGAAGCTGCTGCGTCGGGGAGAGGTTCAGTTGCCCCAGCGCCTCGATGGCGGCCCCGCCGCCGGGAGCGCCCGCCTTGCGGCGCACATGCAGCGCGTAGGCCCCGCCGCCGCCGAGCAGCAGCAGCGCCGCAACGGAACCGACGGCCGAGGGCCCCCCTTCGGCGCGGGCGCGCGGGCGCGCGGCCACCGTGCCCGAGGCGTCGGAGTAAAGCGCAGGCGGCGGCGCAGGGGACTCGCGGCGCATCCACCACGAGCCCAGCATCAGCACGACGAGCGCGCCCACCAGAAACGCCAGCCGCGTAAGCAGGCGCCGCCGGCTCGGGGGGGGCGGTGGAGCCGGAGGTTGCAGAGATCGGAACATATTGCCGTAAATCCGGGCGTGTTTTCCGCCGCCGCCCTAAAGGCTGCGCTGCGGGGTACGCCCCCGGACCAGGGCGAATAGAATGCCAGTCGCGCACGAGGGCGCCGCCCCGCGAAAGCGGCGTGGCCTGGCCGCCTCGGGCGCCGCCGTGGACGAAGCGCTTGCCTGAACCCGCCGGAGCGCCCGGAGAATCCGCCTGACCCGGCCCCTGAAACACGGCGCCGGTGGGGCCGCGGCGCCTTAGCTGTTCTCGCGGAGGTACGAGTCCTCGGCGCGGGCGTTCAGCAGGAGCAAGCTGATGCGCCGGTTCGAGGCGGCCGTCGGCGGGGCGTCGGCCGCCGGCGCCGTCGAGCCGAGGCCCTCGATGCACAGCACCTTCGTGTCGGAGAGGCCCCCGAGGACCAGCTCGCGCCGGGCCGCGTTGGCGCGGTCGGCCGACAGCTCCCAGTTGCTGTAGCCCGCGCTGCCGCGCACGAAGCGCGTCGCGTCGGTGTGCCCCGAGATAACAAGGCGGTTGGGCAAGGCGTCGATGATCGGAGCCAGCTCGCGCAGCAGCCGGCGGGCGTGGATGTTCATGTCGGCGCTGCCGGTGGCGAACATCGGCTCGTCGTACTTGTCCAGAATGGTCAGGCGCATGCCGTCCTGCACCTTGTCGAGCTGGATGAGGTCCTTGTACACCTCGAAGATGCTGTTCTCGGCGATTTCCTGGACGATGCGCTGTTTGAACTGCTCGTAGGCTTTCTCCTCGGCCGCGGCCCCGGCGCCGTTGCCGGCCAGTACGCCCGGCCGGGGCGAGCCCTGGCTGGCCGCCACGATGCGGTCGCCGCCCTGGTGCGGGCCTGCGCTCAGGACCGCCTTGAGCGGCCGCTTGAAGTAGCTCCCGACATCCTCGCGCTTGTCCTGGTCCACCGAGCCGAGCAGCCACATCAGCAGGAAAAAGGCCATCATGGCCGTCACGAAGTCGGCGTAGGCCACCTTCCACGAACCGCCGTGGTGGCCGCCGCCGCCCTTCTTGATTTTCTTGACGACGATGGGCTTGTTCTTGCCCGCGTTGGGGTCGGAGTTGGCCGCCATAACCGGGAGCGTTTACTTGAGCGACTTGACGTGCGCTTCGAGGTCGATGAAGCTCGGGCGCTCCTTGGTGTAAAGCACCTTGCGCCCGTACTCGACGGCGATGAGCGGGGTGTAGCCGTTGGCGCACGCCAGCAGGGTCACCTTGACGCACTGCATCAGCTTCATCGACTCGCCGACCTTATGCGAGAGCAGGCTTACGAGCGGCGCCACGAAGCCGTAGGCCAGCAGAATGCCCAGGAACGTCCCGACGAGCGCGCGGGCAATGAGGATGCCCAGTTCCTCCGGCGGCAACCCCACCGACTCCATGGTGTGCACCACGCCCATCACGGCGGCCACGATGCCGAAGCCCGGCAGGCCGTCGCTGAGCTGCTGGATGGCATGCGCCGGCACGCCCGCTTCCTCGGCCTGGCTCTCGATCTCCTGGTCCATGATCTGCTCCAGCTCGAAGGCGTTCATGTGCCCGGAGACCATCAGGCGCAGGTAGTCCGTCATGAACTCGACCAGCCCTTTCTCGTGCAGCACATCGGGGTACTTCGAGAAGATGGCCCCCTTGTCCGGAGCGTCGATTTCCTTTTCGATGCCGAGCAGGCCGTCCTTGCGGATTTTGGTGAGCAGCTCGTACAGCAGCGAGATGAGCTGAAGCTGCATCTCTTTGGCGTTCTTGTGCCCCTTGAACGCCCCGGCGAGGGCGGCGCCCGTCGTCTTGGTGGTTTCGAGCCCATTGGCGACCACGAAGGCCCCGGCCGCCGCCCCGGCGATGATCAGCAGTTCGAGCGGCTGGAAGAGCGCCGCTACGTGCCCGCCGCCGGCCATGAAGCCCCCCAGCACGCACACGATGATGATCACGTATCCGATGATGATCCACATAAGGGCAGCCCGATCTCGACGTTCTTCTTCAAAGGGGTGCGCCGCCTCTGCGCGAGGGCGCTTCCTGCTCGAATCATCGGCAAAACGGCGGCGTCCTTAACCCTGCGCGCAGTTTTTAACAAGGGCTTCGGGGCGCCTCCGAAAAGCGGCGGGGCCTGCCGGCCGGAGGCGATCCCCCGGCCGGCAGGCCCCGGCCCGCCCGCACGCGATGCGCCGCAGGAGGCGCTAGTAATGGATCGTGCGCTCGTGCATCTTCTTCGAGACGAGGCTGGTGATGCGGATGCCGAACTGCTCGTCGATCACGACGGCTTCGCCCTCGGCGATGAGGCGGTTGTTGGCGTAGATTTCCAGCGGCTCGCCGACGAGCTTGTCCAGCTCGATGACGCTGCCCATCGTCAGCCGGAGCACGTCGGCCAGGGGCAGCCGCCGCCGCCCCAGCTCTACGGTGACCTCCAGCTCGACTTCGGCCAGCAGCTCGAAGGTGCTCGCTTCGATAGGGCCGCGCTTGGTTTCGGAACCCAGCTCCGGGAAGAGGGCCGGGGCCGCCGACGTAGGGGCGCCGCGCTGCGCCGCGCCGCGAGGGGCGCCGTCGCCGCCGGAGGGGCGCGCGGGGGCCTGCGCCGGCGGCGGCGGCGCCGCCTCGGGAAACTCCACGACCGGCGTGAAGGCCGCGCCCTGGAACGTCTCGGCCCCGAGGGTCATCGCAAACGGTATCCGCCAGAGCGCCTCGGGAAGGTCCGGCGTGACCTCGCCGATGCCGGTGATGCGGAACGTCACGTCGGGGATCTTGAGGCCCCCGGCCGAAAGCTGCGCGCGCACGGCGCCGTAGGCCTGGGCGGCCAGCTCGCGCGCCAGGTCGGCGCCCTCGTCCGAGCCGATCCGGAGCACCTCGCCCAGCATCGTCTGCGAAAAGGCGTTGAAGGCCGCCTCGTCGAGCGCCACCGAGAACACGGCGCGCTCCTGGGCGAAGCCCGTAAAGATCAGGCGCGAGAGGGCCTCGACCTGAACGTCGCCCGAGCCGCAGTCCTCGGGCTTCTTGCTCTTGACGGCGGCGCCCTCGCCCAGAACGGTCTGGATGAAGGCCCCGACGGCCTCGAAGGCATCGGCGATGTGGATCAGCAGCGTGCTATTCATCTTCTTGATCGGGCATGTACGTGGGTTGCGCAATCTCTACCACGCGCAGCGCGCGGTATTTGCCGGACTTGCCGGCGGCGGCCTTGAACTTCTCCTTGCCGTCGATATACACCGGAATCGCGTCCGTGACGCGGCGGTTGAGCGGGATGATGTCGCCCTCCTCCAGCCCCACCAGGTCCGAGAGGAAAAGCCGCGTGCGCCCCAGCTCGGCGCGCGTCTCGACGGAGACGCCGCGCACCGACTCCTCGTAGCGCGAGCGCACGCGCGGCGGCACGGCCGTCGTGGCGCTCGAAATCCACTGCTCCATGCCGCTGCGGCCCATGATCCGTTCGAGCAGGATGTACGGGTAGCAGATGTGGATGAACGAGTGCTGATCGTAGATCGAGATGTCGCACGAGGCCACGAGCGCCGGCTCGACGGCCGGGATGATCTGCACGAACTCGGCGTGCGACTCGAAGGCGAACTCGGAGAAGTGCAGCTCGTGCACCTGCTTCCAGGCTTTCTCCAGCTCGCCGTAGGCGCGCAGCATCACCTTGCTCATGATGCGCTGCTCGATCTGGCTGATCTCGCGCCCGCCTTCCGGAAACACGCCCGGCCCGCCGCAGAGCTTCTCGATGGTGTAGATCACCATGCGCGGGTCGATCTCGACGATGATCTTGTGTTGCAGGTTCTCCACCTCGACCACGTAGACCGCCGAGGGCGGCAGGCTCGACATGACGTACTCGGAGTAAAGCACCTGATCGACGGCCTTCAGGCTCACGTCCACCATCGTGCGAAGCTGCGCCGAGAGGTACACCGAGAGGTCGCGCGCAAACGACTCGTGCACGTAGTTGAGCACGCGCATCTGGTCCTGCGAGAACAGGCGCGGACGCTTGAAGTTGTACGGCTGCACGCGCTGCTGCGAGTCGGCCGAGATCATCGACTCCAGCGCGTCCAGGTCGTACGTCTCGGTATCGTCCATCTGCCGCCGTACTTCGAGCAGAATGTCGATTTCTTCCTGGCTGAGGGGCTTTGCCATAAGGCTGCGGGGGGATGAGGGCCTCTACTGGAGCACGTACTGCGTGAAGTACAGCCGCTTGATCTTGTCCTTGCCGAGCAGCGTGTTCAGGCGCTGCCGCAGCTCTTCCTTGATCGCCTCGCGCTCGCGGATGTCCGAGAGGCGGGGGATCGGCTGGAGCGCGAGCAAATTGTTGACCGCGTCGCGGATGACGATGTCGCGCGTCTCGATCTCCTTGAGCACTTCTTCCTCCTGCGCCTCCAGGCCGATGCTCACCAGCAGAAAGCGCTGGCCGTCGGTGCCCGTCGGGTTGATGATCAGGTCGGGGATCTCGACGAAGACGCCGTACTCGGTCTCGGCGTGGCCTTCTTCCGATTCTTCGGCGGCCTTTTCCTCTTTCGCCTCTTCCTCGTGCGCCTTGATCTTGGTCTCGGCGTTGTGCAGGCGCGGGTACTGCGTGTAGGCCACCCACCCGCCGGCGCCCATCATCACGACGACGAGCGGCGCCAGGATGAGGATGAATTTGCCCTTGCCGGGCTTCTTTTTGCCTACGGCGCCGGCAGGCTCGGCGGCGGCGTCAGGATTTTCTGCCATTGTTTCCACCTGAAAAGTATTTCGACGCGGCGGTTCTTGCCCCGTCCTTCGGGCGTCGCGTTCGGGGCGATCGGGTAAAACTCTCCTCTACCGACGGCCGTGTAATGCTCGGGCTTGATCCACTTCGTGTGCTCTTGCATATACCGTACCACAGATGCGGCGCGGGCCGCCGAAAGCTCCCAGTTCGACGGGTAGGTGCTGTTGCGGATCGGCTGGTCGTCGGTGTAGCCCGTCACGACGACGCCCTCGACCTGCCCCTGGAGCGCGCGCGCCACCTGGAGCAGCACGCTCCGCGAGGGCTCGATCAGCTCGGTGCGCCCGGAGGCGAACATGACGCTGTCCGTGATGACGACGTGCGGCCCGGCCTCGGTCAGGCTCACGGCGACGTGGTCGCCCAGCTTTTCCCGCTGCACGATGCGCAGGATGTCCTCGTAGCCCTCGGCGCGCTGCCGCGCCTGCTGCGAGTCTTTGGGCGGCGCTTCCGTGCGCGGCGGCGCGTCCGAGGGGCCGCCCGGGCTGAGCGAGTACAGGAACTCCTGCAGGCGGCTCTCCTGGATGCTCGACATCGACACGATCACGACGAAGAGCGCCAGCAAAAGCGTCATCATGTCGCTGTACGTGACGAGCCAGAGCGGGGCTTTAGGGTCGGCGTCTTCGTCGAAGGGGTCGGCGGGGTGCATGGCGCGTCGGGCGGGGCCTCAGGCGGCCGTGGCAAGTTGCAGCTCCGCCTCGCGCAGCGGGGCCTCGGCGGCGTCGCGGTCTACGAAGCTGTGCAGCCGGCGCTCGACCATGCTCGGGCTCTCGCCGCGCAGCACCGCCAGCACGCCGTACCGGATCATCTCGCCTTCCTTCTGGTGGTTGGCGATCTGGGCGCGCACCTTGGCTGCCATCGGCAGGAAAATCAGGTTGGCGAGCACGGCGCCGTAGAACGTGGTGACCATGGCGACGGACATGGCCGGCCCGATGACGCCGGGGGCGTTCATGTGGTGCAGCATCTGGATCAGGCCGAAGAGCGTGCCGATCATGCCGAAGGCGGGGGCGTAGGCGCCTGCGCTGGCGAAAAACTTGGCGAGCAGCCGCAGCCGCCGCGTCTGCTCGGCGATGCGGATGTGCACCATGTCCCCGACGTGGTGCTCGTCGATGCCGTCGATGGCGAGTTCGAGGCCGAAGCGCGAAAGCGAATGCTCGCGCTCGGAGAGGTGGCGGTCCAGCGCCAACAGGCCGTCGCGGTGGGCGATGCGCGAGTACTCGTAGAACTCGGGAGCGAGCGCGGCCAGGTCGGGCTCGCGGTAGCCGAGGAACTGCCGGAGCGCCGGCGCGACCTGCCGCAGCTCGGCGGTCGTAAAGCTGAGCAGCAGCGCCACGGCGGAGCCGCCCAGCACGATGACGGCCGAGGGCAGGTTCAGGAAAAGGCTCCAGTCGCCGCCCGAGGCGGCGGTGGCGAAGATGAGGACCAGACCGGCGGCCAGGCCGAGGACGGTGGACTTTTCCATGGGCGGTTCGAGGGGTTGCAGGCGTGGAGGCGCGGGCTTGTCCCCGGCCTCTGCAAAGCCCCTGCCGCGTTGCCCCGCCGCGCCCTGGGCCGCCGGCGCCGCGCGGGCCGCCCGCCCGTACGGAAATTCTTGCCCACCCCGGCGGAAAACACGAGGGGCGCGCCACAGCAGGCGCGCCCCTCAGGGTTTGGCAGAAGGTGGTTTCGGCGGGCGCCGGTCCGCTACGAGCGGAAGGTGCGCGCGTAGGCCGGGGCAGCCGTCAGGCGGCTCGGCGAGGCGGCGACCGGGGCCGGGGCCAGGTCCGTCACCCGGAACCGCTCGATGAGCTGCCGCAGCGTCGAGGCCTGGTTGTTCATGCCGTCGGCCATGAGCGCCAGCTCCGACGTGGACTGCGACACCTCGGAGGCCACCGACGAGATCACCTCGATGCTGTGCGCGATCTGCCCCGTCGTCGTGGACTGCTGCCCGCTCGCCACGGCGATCTGGTCGATCATCGAAACCATGCCGTTGATAGCCGAGACGATCTGCCCGAGCACGCTCGAAGCCTCCTCGGAGAGCTTGAGGCCCGCTTCGGCTTCGTCGTTGCCGCGCGACATCGACCCGACGACTTCGTGCGTGTTGTGCTGGATGCGCGTGATCATGCCCGCGATCTCCTTCGTGGCGGCAGTCGTGCGCTCGGCCAGCTTGCGCACTTCGTCGGCCACGACGGCAAAGCCGCGCCCCTGCTCGCCGGCGCGCGCGGCCTCGATGGCCGCATTGAGCGCCAACAGGTTCGTTTGGTCCGCAATGTCCCCGATTACCTGAATGATCTCGCCGATCTGGGCGCTGCTCTCGCCGAGGGCCGTCACCTTGTCGGCCGACTCCTTGACGAGCGTGGCGATGCGGGTCATGCCGCTCGTCGTTTTCTGGAAGGCGCGTTCGCCGGAGCCGGCCAGGTTCGAGGCTTGCTGGGCCATCTGGTTGGCTTCGTGGGCGTGCATCGACGAGCCGTTGACCGTGGCCGACATTTCCTCGACCGCCGCGGCGACTTCGGCCGTCTGGCGCGCCTGCCCCTGGGCCCCCGCCGACATTTCCTCGGCGGCCGAGGCCACGAGCTGCGCCGCTTCCGAAAGCTGATGGCCCGCCGACGTGAACTCGCAAATGAGCGACTCCAGGTCCTCGACCATCTGGTTGATCTGGTGCATGAGCATGCTCACGTTGTCGCTGCCGTCCACGTGCAGGCGGGCCGTCAGGTCGCCCTGGGTCACGTGCTCGATCACGTCGCTGATCTGCGCGAACTGCTCCTGGAGGTACTTGCGCTCCTCGTCGGCCTGCTGTTGCAGGAACTCGGCGTTTTGCTGGGCCTCCTCGGCTTGCCGCATGTGCACCTGAAGCTCTTGCAGGCTGCGCTCGCCCGAGGCGATCATCGCGTTGACCGACTCGGCCAGACGCCCGATCTCGTCCTGCTGCTTGATGTGGGCGCGGGCCGACATGTCGCCCTCCTCGACGGCGCGCACCACGGCTTCGAGCCGCCCGAGCGGCTGCGTGACCGTGCGGCGGATCTGGAGGAACAGCAGCCCGATGAACAGCAGAAAGGCCACCGGAATGACAATAGCGAGCAGCGCGCCCGTCCGCTGCGACGCCTCGATGTCGGCGCGCTCGACGGCCACCACCGTATAGCCGATGGTTTGGCGGGCGGCGTCCTCGGACTCGCCGCCCGTCGTGACGGCGGCGATGGCGAGCGTCACGGCCGGATGCGCGCCGTGCTGGTAGACCGCCCGGAGGATCCCGTCCTGGGCCAGCGCCATTTGCTCGGGCTTCAGGCGGGGCACGACGCCGACCACCTTATCCATGTTTGCGTCGGCCAGAGGGCGACCTTCGGCGTCGTGGAAGCTGCCTGCCGCGCCGTGCCCTTCCTTGATGACGCGCTCCAGGTTCTCCTTCATCCCGCCGGTGTCCTGCATCATCACGTTCAGCACCGACTCTGAGGCCAGCGTCTGCGCCACGAGGTGGCTGCGCTTCTGGAACTCGGCCTCCGTCTGGCTGAGCGCATACCGGGAGTAAAGCGTAAAGACGGCTACGATGACCAGGGCCATGCCGCCGAGCATCAAGGCAAAGCGCCTTCCCAAGCCCTTCTTGTCGGACGCCCACATGTTGGTTAAAAGCTTCATGGCGTTGCGGTGCCTGAATGGGGGATACGTGGAGGAAATCTTAGTTGAACTGCGTTTTGTCCTTGTACTTCTCGGGGATGTTGACCGCGAGCGAGGTCGCAATGGCCTTGTTCACGACGATCTTGACGCCCTCGCCCTGCCCCTGAAGCGTCAGGCAGGCGCCCTTCTTGACCCACTCCTCCGAGGGGGCCATGAGCACCAGCCGGTCCTGCGCCGCCGACTTGGCGAGGTACGTGCGCGCTACGTCCGTGTCGAGCACCTTGTCGCCGCCGGGCACCCACAGGGCCTGCACGCTGTAGGTCCGCGTCAGGTCGCGCACCTTCGGGCCCAGCTCGTTGATGTCGTTGATGGGGGCCAGCACAATCGTGATGCCTGTGCGGGCGCCCGCCTTCTGCACGTCCGCCAGGATGGCGGCCTTGTTCGGGTTCGACTCGCTGATGACCACGCCGATCTTCTTCAGGTCGGGCTTGAGCTCCTTGAGCATGAACAACTGCTGGAGCGGCGAGGCGGCCTGGGCCCCGGCAAATTGCGGGAAGGCGCACAGCAGAAAAAAGAGCGGAAGGATGCGGAAAACGGATTTCATAGCCGTAATTGAGTGATGACAGGGTTGGTTTACCGAGGTATCGGCCCGCCGGATCACTTCTTTAGCATCCGTCTCGGGAAAACCCCGGCTTTTGTGCGCAGAAGCGCCCTTTCATTCCTCCGGAAGCGGCACAGGCTTTGTTTTTGGAACCGCAGGCGCAAGGCGCGCTGCGCGGCGCACATGCAGTTTTTTGCGGCATCCCGCCTGTGCGCCCCTGAAACGAACGCTTTTACCGGAGGCGACCTGTGGGACAGCGGCTGTGGCGGTGGGGGTTGTGGGCGCTTCTTTCCGCATGGACGGCAACCGCTGCCGCCCAGTCCGCCGACTCGACGGCGCTGGCGGGGCGGCTCGGGCTGCTCACGCCGGCGCAGCGGGAGGATGTGCTTTGGCTGGCGCGGTGCGTCTACTCCGAGAGCGACCTGGAGCACGAGCAGCGCCTGGTGGCGTGGGTGGTGCGCAACCGCGTCGAGACGGCCTACCGCGGCGCCACCTACCGCGAGGTCGTCCTGGAGCCCTACCAGTTCAGCGCCTTCAACCACCCCAACGCCCGGCGCGCGCACATCCTCGGGCTGACGCTCGAAAGCGCGTCCAGGGCGTGGCGGCAGGCGGCCCGCGCCGCCTTGGACGTGTACCTGGCGCCGCCCGAGGCGCGCCCCTTCGCCCCGACGACGCGGCACTTCTTCTCGCCCGTCTCCATGCGCGGGCGCAAACAGCCGCACTGGGCCGTCGGCGAAACCGCGCTCGACTCGGAAGGGCTGGGCATCTCGCCGGTGCGTTTCCAGTTCTACGCCGGCATCGACCGGGGCCGGGACGCCCCGCGCCTCGCCTCGGCGATGGAAGCCGCCGACGCCGCCCCGCCGCCCCCGGCCGCGCGCGAGACGCCCGCCGAGCACATCGCGCGGCGCAAAAGCAGCAGCGCGCGCAGCGTCCGGCTCTCGGGGCGCGTGGCCCGGCCGGTGCGCCCCAAGGCCGCCCGCCCCGGCCGCACCCGCACCGAAATGGCTCCGTGGGGCGCCCTGCGCGGCGAGTAAGCCGCAGCCTTGCGCAGCGCGGCTTGCGCGCTGCGTACGGTTGATTTATAGGGCAACGGGTTGGCCGCATCCGGCGCCGTGCGGCCTTTCCGGAGCGCGCGGCCCCAGCGTTTCAGGCCGGCAGGGGCGGCGCAGCCCTAGGCCCCGGCGAAGCGGGGGGCGTGGGCGGAGGCGGGAATCGGGGCGGCCGAGGCGCCCACGGCCTTGCAGATGCCCTCGGCGAGGCCGTCGAGCGGCAGCACCGCATCGGTGAGGCGCGCCTCGGCGACGGCGCGCGGCATGCCGTACACGACGCACGTCGGCTCGTCCTGCGCCAGGCAGATGCCCCCCCGCGCCTTGATCTCCTGGACCCCTTTGAGGCCGTCCTTGCCCATGCCCGTCATGATGACGCTGAGCACATGGCCGGGGAATACGGCGTTGGCCGAGGCGAACATCACGTCCACGGAAGGCTTGTGCAGCGAGTCCTCGGGGCCTTCGTTCGTCGTGAGCGTCACCCCGCCGTCCCGTACCGGCTTGAGGCACAGATGCTTGCCGCCGGGGGCGATGTAGACCGTCCCCGAGGTGAGCATCATGCCGTGTTCGGCCTCGACGACGCGCAGCGGACTGGAGGCGTCGAGGCGCTCGGCCAGCGAACGCGTAAAGTGCGGCGGCATGTGCTGCACCACCACCACGGGCAGCGCAAACCCCGCCGGCAGCGCCGGGATCACCCGTTGCAGCGCAAACGGCCCGCCCGTCGAGACGCCGATGACGACGACGCGGGCGTCGCGGAGCGTCGGAGCCGGCAGGCGCGGCGGCTGCAAGGCCGGGGCGTGCAGGGCCGGCCCGGCATGCAGCCCCTCAGGGCGCCCCGCCGGACGGCGCCAGATGCGGCACTTGCTCCGCGTGACGAGCTTGACTTTCTCGACCAGGTCGGCCTGGATCTTCGTGATCTCCAGCGAGGCGTACGACGACTTCTTGGGGATGAAGTCCACGGCCCCGGCGTGCAGCGCCTCGACCGTGGCGGGCGCTCCTTCCTGCGTGATCGAGGAGATCATGAGCACCGGGCACGGCTGCGCCTTCATGATCTGCCGCAAGGCCGTAATGCCGTCCATGACGGGCATCTCCACGTCCATCGTGATCACGTCCGGGCGGAGGGCCAGCGCCTTCTCGACGCCTTCGGCGCCGTTGCGTCCCGTATCGACGACCTTGATTTCCGGGTCGCTTTCGAGCATCATCGAGATGGCCTTGCGCATGAAGGCCGAGTCGTCGACTACCAGGGCGCGGATCATGTGAGCCTGCGGTTGGAAGGTAAAAAGAGGCTCGTCAGGCGGAGGCCACGAGCAAATCCACGTCTGCCTTCTCGCGCAGGCGCGTGTTGTCGCTGGAGGCGCGGATCAGCTCGGGCACGTCCAAGATCATGATGACCCGGCCGTCGCCGAGGATCGTCGAGCCGGCGATGCAGCGGATTTTCTTGAGGTAGTTGCCCAGGGGCTTGATGACGATTTCCTTCTGGCTGATGAGCGAGTCCACGACGAGCCCGAGCCGGTAGTGCGCCACGTTGACGATGACGGCGAACGATTGCTGCTGCGCCGCGCGCGCGTAGCCCCCGGCGCGCAGCACCTCCCCGACGCGCACGAGCGGCAGCACCTGGTCGCGGTGGCGCATCACCTCGCGCTTGTTCATGCGGTACACATCTTCGTCGCTGATGCGCACCACTTCCGTGACGGCGTGCAGCGGGAGCGCGTACGTCTCCTCGCCGACGCGCACGAGCAAGCTCTGGATGATCGCTAGCGTCAGGGGCAGCTTGAGCGTGAAGCGCGTGCCCTGGCCCACCACCGAGTCGATGGCGATCGAGCCGTTCAGGCGCGTCAGGTTCGTCTTGACTACGTCCATGCCGACGCCGCGCCCGGAGACCTGGCTGATTTTCTTGGCGGTGCTGAAGCCGGGCCGGAAGATGAGCGCGCGCGCCTCGGCGTCGGTCATGTCGGCGGCTTCCTGCGGCGTGATGACGCCTTTTTCGAGCGCCTTGGCTTTGAGCTTGGCTACGTCGAGCCCGGCGCCGTCGTCCTCGATGGTGATGACGATGTGGTTGCCTTCGTGGGCGGCGGCCAGGCGCACGCGCCCCTGGGCGGGCTTTCCGGCGGCCACGCGGACCTCGGGCATCTCCACGCCGTGGTCGGCCGCGTTGCGGATCAGGTGCACGAGCGGGTCGCCGATCTCCTCCACGAGCGACTTGTCCATCTCGGTCTCCTCGCCCTCGATGACCAGGTCGATCTTCTTGTCGAACTCCTTGGCGAGGTCGCGGATGAGGCGCGGAAACTTGCCGAACACCTTGCCGATCTGCACCATGCGGGTGTTCATGACGGCCGTTTGCAGCTCCGTCGTGATGAAGTCGATCTGAGCGTTGGTCTCGGCCAGCGCGTTCAGCAGGGCCTCGGTGTCGCCGGAGGCCGAGCCGTCCGTGACGATCTGGAGCAGGCGGTTGCGGCCCAGCACCAGCTCGCCCACCAGGTCCATCAGGTTGTCGAGGCGCTTGACCTCCACGCGGATCGTCTCGCCGCCTTTGCCGGCGGCGGCCTTTTTGGCGGCGCCCGCGTCGGCGGGGGCGACCTCGGCCGGCGGCGGCTCGGGCGCCGGCGCCAGGGCCGCCGCCGGATCGGGCAGGGCGGCGGGAAGGGCCGCCGGGGCGGGCGCCGGCTCGGGGGCAGGCGTTGCCGTGAGGGCAGGCGTTGCCGTGAGGGCAGGCGCCGCCGGTTCGGGGACGACGGCTTCGCCGGGGAGGGCGCGGCCTTCCGAGAGCGCCTTGAGCGCGTTGTGGATCGGGTCGAGCGGCAGCGGCGTGATGCTGCGTTCCACGACCTGCTGCACGAGCGCCTTCATCTGGTCGAACGCGTCGATCATGATGTCGCTCATGCGCGTGTGGTAGACCACGTCGCCGCGACGCAGCTTGTTCAGCACGTCCTCGAAGTGGTGCGCCAGCACGCTGAGTTGCTCCAGGCTCAAAAAGCCCGAAGTGCCCTTGACGGTGTGCACCGCCCGGAAAATCTTATCGACCAGCTCGCGGTCGTTCGGCGTCTGCTCCAGTTGGAGCAGGTCGTTGTCGAGCTGCTCGAAGATTTCGACGGTCTCGGTGATGAAGCTGTCGACGATTTCCTTCAGGTCGTCGGCGAATACGGGATGCTCAGCCATGGCGCCGCAAGGGGGGTGAGGGGGTGCGTGGGCGTGGATTCAGAAACCGCCGAAAAGCTTGTCGATCTCGTCCTGCGAAGTCGGAGCGGCCGGCGCCGCGCTCGGAGCGGCGAAGAGCGCGTCGATGTCGCTCTGGGCCGCCGGGGCCGGCGGCGGGGCAAACAGGGCGTCGATGTCGCTTTGGGCGGCGGGCGCAGCGGCCTTCGGAGGCGCGGCGAACAGGTGGTCGATCTCGTCGGCCGAGACGGGGGCCGCGCCGCCGCCGTCGCCGCCGAAAAGGGCGTCGATGTCGCTCTGGGCGGCGGGTTCGGCGCTCGGGGCCGCGAACATCGCGTCGATGTCCTGC
>CBDTTW010000040.1:0-19353 GCA_965363675.1 uncultured Rhodothermaceae bacterium | reverse complement strand
CCTAGCGTGTAACATGCATAAATACAGGAAGTTACTAAGCAACAACGCACGAACACACACACGCGCGTATACGCGTATACGCGCGCGCGAGGGACCGCCGGGCCCGGCAGGGTGCCGAGCAGGGCATCGGCCGGCCTGCGACCGCCGTCCGAGGGGTCCGGCGCAGGCCGGCCGATGCCCTCAATAGGCCACTTCGCGTTTAAGGGGTCTAGCGTTCGATCTGACGCGATGTAGGTCCAATCCGACCGCACCACCCAGGGGTATAGCGCGCATCTACGGGCACGCCAGAGGCCTCTACGGGCCTCCTGCGGTCCGGGGTCCGTCGGGGCGTCGGAAAGGGGCACCGGGGCGGGCGGCGCCCGGAGTGCGCGTAAATATACACTTAGGCCAAAGAGCCGGCGCGGTAATAGACAACTTACGAGTTATGATTACTGCCGCAGCGCCTTCAGGACCTGCTCGTCGTACTGATCGTCGAGCAGGTGCGTGTAGCGCATCGTCATCTCCACCCGCGTGTGGCCGGCGAAGCGCCGGACGGCCTCGACGCTCGCGCCGCCGACGATGAGGCGCGAAATGCCGCCGTGCCTGAGCCCGTGGAAGGTGACGGCCTCCGGCAGACCGGCCGCGCGCACGAGCCGCTTGAAGCGCTTGCTCGTGTGCTTGCTCGTGAGGCGCCGCCCCCGCGCGTTCCGGAACACGAAGTCGCCGCCGCCGGCGCGGTCGCCGATGACGCGCCGGAGCACGGCCAGGGCGCGGTCGCCGATGGCCGTGCTCCGCTCCTTGCCGGTCTTCGTCTGGAAGGCGCCATCGCACCGTATATATACGGTGCGGCGGCCGAGGTCCACCCAGTCGCACCGCATGGCGCACACTTCGCCCAGTCGGAGAGCCAGATCGAAGGCCACGACGGCCACGTCGGCGATGTAGGGCGTCGTAGAGGCCCGGGCTATCTCGACGATGCGGCTCAGCTGCGCGGGTGTGACCAGCTTGCCGGCGAGCTTGTCGGGGGGCCGCTCGCAGGGCACCTGCCGGGAGACGTCGGCGCTCAGGATGCCGCGCTCGACGAGCCAGCGCAAGAAGATGCCGATGCGCTCCAGGTATGTCTTGCGGCTCTGGGCGCACCGGCCGACGCCGGCGAGCCACGCATGCACGTCGCGCCAGGTGAGGGACGTGCAGGCGTGGCTGCGGCCCATGTGGTCGACGAACCGGCCGACGGTCCAGCGGTAGTGATCGCGCGTGGCGGGTCGGCAGGCGCTCTTCGCCTCCATGAAGGCGTCGTAGGCCTCGCCGAGCGTGGCGAGCGCGGGATCAGCGCGGGCGCCGTGCCAGTCCGGGTCGACCCAGGGGTCGTAGGAGCCGTCGGCCCAGCGGGCCTCGAGGAGCCTCTGGATGCGCTCTGCGTCGCGCCTATAGCGGACCTTGAGCGCGACGCGTTTGCGCCGCGGCGATCGGGCGCTGTCGCAGAAATCAAGATAGTACCGCCCGCCCACGCCGATGAGGCTGGCCATGATGCATGCCGGATGCGCGACCGGAGTGCAGCGCGTGCTGCAGCACTATTGCAGCACGCGCTGCATCTGCAGCACGACTGCAGCACGGACTCGGAGGGAGGAGGGCTGATTTGAGGCTGATTTGGGGCTTTTCGGCAGGTTTGAACCTGCGACCCCTTGCACCCCATGCAAGTGCGCTACCGGGCTGCGCTACGTCCCGAACGGCGTTGCAACGGCAACGGCGCTTCGTGCGGCCCTGTGGGGCGGCGCGAAGGGTTACAAGGTACGGCATCGCCTCCCGCCATGCAAGGCGCGCCTCGCGCGTATCGGGGCAAAGGCGCGGGGGGCGGGCCTCGGCGAGGCAGGGGCTGCCGGAGGCGGCCCCTGATCCCGGCTTCCGCGCCGCCGCAGCGCGAATGCCGGCCGCGCAGCCCTTTCCGAAAAGCAGGGCGCGGGGCTGTATGAGGATCGCCGGAAAACGTTTGCGCCTCTGGTATAAGCGCCGGCTGCGGCGGATATTGCGGCTCCTTCCCCACCAGACCCGCCGCGTGATGATGCGTCCCCGCTTTGCCCCGTTCGGATGTTTGCTGGTTTTTCTGGCGGCAGGGTGCCGCCCTTCAGAGCCGGCGCGTACGGACTGGCCGTCGTACCTCGGAGACGACGGCCGCACGCACTACTCCGGCCTCGACCAGATTACGCCGGAGAACGCGCACACGCTGGAAGTGGCCTGGACGTACAAAACCGGCGACCTCTGGGACCCCCGGTTCAGCCAGATCCAGACGAACCCGCTCATCGTGGACAGCGTGCTCTACGGGGCTACGCCGAAGATCGGCGTCTTCGCACTCGAGGCGCACACCGGGCGCGAACTGTGGCGCTTCGACCCGGCGACGGCCTACCACGAGCCCGGCGGCGGCGACATGGCTCTGGCTCTCGGGGCGTGCCGCGGCCTGGCCTACTGGGCCGACGGCGCGGACCGGCGGCTGCTCTTCGCCGTAGGGTCGCGCCTGTTCGCCGTGGACGCCGCAACGGGCAAGCCGGCCGCGTCGTTCGGCTGGAACGGCAGCGTCAGCCTGCACGAGGGGCTGGGCCGCGATGCGACGGGGCTGTTCATCACGGCTACGACGCCCGGCGCGGTCTACAAGGACCTGCTGATCCTGGGCGCGCGCGTCTCCGAGGGGGCCGACGCCGCCCCCGGCCATATCCGCGCGTACGATATCCGAACCGGCAAGATCGCGTGGGTCTTCCATACGATTCCGCAGCCGGGCGAGGAGGGCTACGACACCTGGCCGAAGGAGGCGTACAAAACGGCGGGCGGGGCCAACAGTTGGGCGGGCATGAGCGTGGACAAGGAGCGAGGCATCGTGTACGCGCCCACCGGGTCGGCCAGCTTCGACTTCTGGGGCGGCAACCGAGCAGGGGCCAACCTCTACGCCAACGCGCTGCTGGCGCTCGACGCGGCGACGGGCAAGCGCCTCTGGCACTTCCAGACGGTGCACCACGACCTCTGGGACCGCGACCTGCCGGCGCCGCCGACGCTCGTGCGCGTCAAGCATGGGCTCTTCGGCACGGACGCCGTGGCGCAGATCACCAAGTCGGGCTTCGTGTTCCTTTTCGACCGCGAGACGGGCGCGCCGCTCTTCCCCATCGAGGAGCGCCCCACGCCCCGCTCCGAGTTGCCTGACGAAGCGCCCTGGCCCACGCAGCCGTTCCCGACGAAGCCCGCGCCGTTCGCGCGGCAGCGCTTCGGCCCTGAGGATGCCAACGATCTGGACCCCGCCTGGCGCCGCGTCGTGACCGACAGCCTCGCCCGGCTGCGCTCCGAAGGGCAGTTCACGCCCATCGGCGAGCGCGGGACGATCATCTTCCCCGGCTTCGACGGCGGCGGCGAATGGGGCGGGGCGGCGGCCGACCCGGAGGGCATCCTGTACGTCAACGCCAACGAGATGCCGTGGGTGGCGGCGCTCAAGCGGACGCAAGTCGCGCCGCTCTCGGGGGCTTCGCTCGGGCAGCAGACCTACGGCGCGTTCTGCGCCTCCTGCCACGGCGACGACCGCAAGGGCGGGGCGCAAAGCACCTATCCGTCGCTGCTGGATTTGCACCGCCGCCTCGATCAGGAAGAGGTGCGCGAGATCGTCGAGCGCGGGCGCGGCTTCATGCCGTCGTTCCGGCGCCTGACGGAGCCGCAGAAGGAAGCGCTGCTCGCCTTTCTCTACGGCGACCAGGAGTCCGTAGACGAGGGCGCCTTGAAGGAGGCGCTCTCGAAGCAGGACCCGGAGACGATTCCGTACCAGTTCATGGGCTACCACCGGTTCGTCAGCCCGGAGGGCTACCCGGCCGTCAAGCCTCCGTGGGGCACGCTCAGCGCCATCGACCTCAACACGGGCGCGTACAAGTGGCGCATCCCGCTCGGCGAAGCGCCCGAGCTGGCGCGGCGCGGCATCCGCCGGACGGGCCTGGAGAACTACGGCGGCCCCATCGTCACGGCGGGCGGCGTGCTCTTCATCGCGGCCACCCGCGACGAGATGCTGCGCGCCTTCGACAAGCGCAACGGGCGGCTGCTCTGGCAGGCCAAGCTGCCCGCCGGCGGCTATGCCACCCCGGCCACCTACAGCGTCGGGGGGCGGCAGTACGTGGTCATTGCCTGCGGCGGCGGCAAGATGGGCACCCCCTCGGGCGACTATTACGTAGCTTTCGCGCTGCCCAAGCAGTAGAGGCAAAAAAAGGGCGCGCCCCGGCGGAGCGCGCCCTTTTCGGCGAAACGGCGAGCGGCTACTTCATGATGAGGCCGCAACCCATGCGGACGCCCGAGTTGCCCCCGGGGTTCGACGTGAGGTCGTCGCGGCCTCCATGCACGATCATGGCGTGCCCTACGACGCCGTGCGTCATGCCCTCTACTTCGAGGTGCATGAGCTTCTTATTGACGACGGCCTTGCCGCCGGCGTCGGCCATGATGTTGCCCAGGTCGCCGGCGTGGCGCGTGGCGAAGGCCGAGTCCGGGCCGGCGTGGTTCATCGTCATGAGCGGGTCCCAGTGCGGGCCGGCGGCCCCGGCGGGATCCGGAAGCGTGTCCGCGTCTTCCGGCAGGTCGGCGTCGGCGCACGAGTAGTTCTTGTGGATGTGCAGGCCGTGCTCGCCGGGCGTCAGACCCGTGATCGTGCCGCGAATGACAATGCCGTCCACGGTCTCGTCGATGGTGAGGTCGCCGCTGACGAGCGAGCCGGGGGCCGAGGTGGGCCGGATCATGACTTTCGCGGAGGCGCCGTTCTCGGGGTAGATGCACCCGGTCAGGCCGGCGGCGACGCCTACGAACAGCAGGACGCCCGCCATGGACCATAGTAGCCTTTGCATACGCGTAACCTTTTAGAAATGGGAGGATAGGTTTTGTGGGTGCGTGCAAGATAGAAGCGCGCCTGCTTGCCGCGTATGCCCCGTGCGGGATGTAGCAAGAGCGTTGCGCGGGGCGCGCTCAGCCCAATCGGTCGAGGGCTTCGGAGACCTTGTTAGCGATTTGCGTGGCCTTGGAGGGCTCCTGCATCACTTCCAGGATGTTGCCCTCGGGGTCGCGGAAGTAGGCGAAGGCGAAGCCGCAGAGGGGGCCGCCTTCCTCGCCGAAGTGCACCGGCGCGTCGTGGAACGGCACGCCCGCCTCCGAGAGCGAGGCGTACACCTCCTCGATGTCGTCCACCTTGAAGCAGATGTGCTTGCCGCCGATGTCGTTGGTGCGCTGCGGCGCCTCGGCGCCTTTCGGGTTGACGTACTGCACCAGCTCGATGGCCCATCCGGCCAGCTTGTACAGCGCGATGCGGATGGCCGGATGGTCGGCCTGAAGCTGGCCGCTCATCTTGGGCAGGGCCAGTTCGGTCTCGATGGCGGGTTCGGCGCCGAGCAGTTGGGTGTAAAAGGCTTTCATCGTCGGCATGTCGCCCACGATGAGGCCTACGTGTTGGATGGCGTTGAGCGTTACGGACATGGGAAGCCTCCGGGGCGTCGGGTGGGAGCGGCCGTTTTGCGTGCAACGCCCCTCCCCGGCGCTTCGGCGGCGGCGCAAGGTTACGATCTGGCAAATAGGCGTGGGCGGCGGGGGGCGGCGCGGGCTGCGGCCCCGTGCAGCCGCGGAACAGCCGCGAGGCCGCCTCGTTCGACTCGCCTGGAATGCGACGGCTGCCATTTACCTTCGGGGGGCGACGATGAATCTGCTGGTGTTGGGGGCGAGCGGCAAAGTGGGGCGGCTGATCGTGGCCGAGGCGTCGGCGGCGGGGCACGCCGTAACGGCGCTGGCGCGCAGCCGCGCCCGGCTGGAGGCCGCCGAGACGGCGCTTCCGGAAGGCGTCTCCGTGGTGGAGGGCGACGTGCGGGACGCCGAGGCGCTGCGGGCATGCCTGCCCGGCCACGACGCGGTGCTGAGCGCCGTCGGGTGGACCAAAACCTCGGGCAAGGACGTGCTGACCCAATTGGCGCGCAACCTGACGGCCCTGGCGCCCCAGGCGGGCGTTGACCGCGTGGTGAGCCTGGTAGGGGCGGGCGTCGCGGACGCGCGCGACCCCAACTCGTTCGGGCGCAGCCTGATGCGCGGCGTGATGAAGCTCGTGGTGGGCGCCATGCTCGCCGACGCGCAGGAGCACGCCGACCTGCTGCGCGCGAGCAGCCTCCGGTGGACGCTCGTGCGCCCGCCGCGCCTCGTCGATGGCCCGCCCCTCGGGCGGTGGGAGGCGGGTTATCTGCGCCTCGGGGCCGGCAACACCATCACGCGCGCGGACGTAGCCCGCTTCATGCTGCACGCCGCCGAGGAAGGCGCGTGGGTGCGCGAGGCCCCCATGGTCAGCAACAACTAACGGCCGCAACCGCATGACCGACGCCTCTGCTGCGCCCGTGCTGCGCGCCGAAAACCTCGTCAAGCGGTACGGCGCCCTGGAGGCGGTGGCGGGCGTGTCGCTGGAGATCCGGCGCGGCGAGATCGTAGGGCTGCTCGGGCCGAACGGCGCCGGCAAGACGACCACCATCAGCATGCTGCTGGGGGTGCTCGCCCCGACGAGCGGCGGCATTCATATCGAGGGCATCGACCTGGCGCGCCGCCGCTCCGACGCGCTCGAACACACCAACTTCGCAGCCGTGTACGCGCCGCTGCCGGGCAACGTCACCGTCGAGCAGAACCTGCGGTTCTTCGGGATGATCTACGGCGTGCCGCGCCTTGGCGAGCGCATCGGAGAGGTGATCGCCGCCTTCGGTCTGGAGCGGCTGCGGCGCACGCGCTGCGGGTTGCTTTCCTCCGGCGAGGCCACCCGCGTCGCGCTTGCCAAGGCCCTGCTGAACCGCCCCAAGCTGCTGTTCCTCGACGAGCCGACCGCCTCGCTCGACCCGGCTACGGCCCGCGAGATCCGCCGCCGCATCCGCGCCTACGCCGACGCCGGGGCGGGCGGTGTGCTCTGGACCTCGCACAACATGCAGGAGGTCGAGCAGACCTGCGACCGGGTGCTGTTTCTTTCGCACGGGCGCGTGCTGCTCGAAGGCGACCCGCGCGCCCTGCCCGCCTTGCATGGCGCGGCGACGCTGGAGGACCTGTTCGTCCACGTGGCAAGCGAGCCGCTCGGGGAGGGAGACGCATGAAACGCTTCCTGCAAAACGCCGGGGCGGTGGCCCTCCGCCAGTATTACCTCACGACGAGCAGTCCGGCGCGCATCGTGCCGATCTTTCTGTGGGTGCTCATCGAGGTGTTGATCTGGGGCTTCGTGGCGCGCTACCTGGACCAGATCACCGCGCAGGGCTTCGACTTCACCACGGTGCTGCTCGGGGCGGTGATGCTCTGGGAGTTCAACTCGCGCGTGATGCAGGGCTTTGCCATCGGCTTCTTCGAGGAGATCTGGTCGCGCAACTTCCTCAACCTGTTCGCTACGCCGCTCACCGTGACGCAGTACCTGACCGGGCTGGTGCTGACGACCACCGCGACGAGCGCCATTGGCCTGGCCGTGATGGCGACCGCCGGAGGGGTGATCTTCGGGGTGACCTACGGGGCCCTCGGCTGGCGCCTCATTCCGTATCTGCTGGTGCTCTTCATGTTCGGCGTCTCGCTCGGGGTGTTCGGCAGCGCCGTCGTGTTTCGCCTGGGTCCCGCCGCCGAGTGGTTCATCTGGCCGATCCCCGGCATCATCGCGCCGTATGCGGGCGTCTTCTACCCCCTGGATACGCTGCCCGTCTGGATGCAGTACGTCGGCAGGCTGCTGCCGCCCTCGTACGTGTTCGAGGGGATGCGGGCCGTCGTGCGCGGCGAGGCGGGGACGGGGCCGCCGCTCTGGGTGGGGCTGGCGCTGGCGCTGGGGTTTCTGGCGCTCTCGTTCTGGGTGTTCGGCCGGGTGCATCGCTACGCCGTCGCCAACGGCCTCTTGGCGCGCTACAGCGCCGAGAACGTGACGTAGTCCCGGCCGGAGCTTTTTCCGGCGGTTGCGCCTGTTGCTGCGTCTGCCGGCGGCGCCTACCTTACGGAACCGCTTGCCGATCCGGCGCGGCGGCCTCTTCGGAAGCGCTCGTCCAGGCGCGCGGCGGCCCCCCCCCACACTCAACCCGCGCCCCGGCCTCGCTCAGGGGGCGGCACGGCGCAGCAACCGGCGAACCCGTATGCAATCGCGGCGCAACGTGATTTTCAGCACCCTCGTAGCGGCGCTGGGAGGGCTTCTTTTCGGCTTCGACACGGCCGTCATCTCGGGCACGACCGAAGCGCTCGAACGCGTCTTTGTTCTGGACGAATTCTGGCTCGGCTTTACGGTGGCCTCGGCGCTGCTGGGCACCATCGTCGGAGCGTTCTCCGTGGGGCGGCCGGCCGACCGTTACGGGCGCAAACGCGTGCTGTTCGTGCTGGCCGTGTTGTTCCTGGCTTCGGCGCTGGGCACGGCCTTCGCCGAGTCGTGGTTCGTGTTTCTGGCGTTCCGGTTCATCGGCGGGCTCGGCGTCGGGGCAGCCTCGGTCGTGGCGCCCATGTACATCGCCGAGATCGCCCCGGCGCGCCTGCGCGGCCGCCTCGTGGCGGTGAACCAGCTCAACGTCGTGACGGGAATTTTGCTGGCCTACTTCTCGAACTACCTCATCGCGCAGAGCTTCGACGCGGAGGTGGCTTGGCGCTGGATGTTCGGCGTGATGGCGGCGCCCTCGCTGCTGTTCCTGGGGCTGCTCTCGTTCATTCCGTTCAGCCCGCGCTGGCTGGTGCGGCAGGGGCGCGTCCGGGAGGCGGAGGCGGTGCTGCAAAGCCTCGGCGAGGAGAATGTAAAGCAGGAGCTGGCCGAAATCGTGGCGTCGCTGGAGGCCGAGCAGGGGAAGAACCAGGAGCGGCTGTTCCAGCGGCAGTACCGTTTCCCGATCATGCTCGCCATTGCGCTGGCGATGTTCAACCAGCTCTCGGGCATCAACGCGCTCATCTACCACGCGCCCCGCATCTTCGCCATGGCGGGCGCCGCCGCCGACGATGCCTTCCTGCAATCGGTGGCCCTCGGCACGACCAACCTGGTGTTTACGATCCTGGCGCTGTTCATCATCGACCGCTTCGGGCGGCGCCCGCTGATGCTCGTCGGGTCGGTGGGCACGGCGCTTTGCCTGGGCCTCGTGGCGATGGCGTTCTCGACGGGCGCGTTCTCGGGGACGGTCGTGCTCCTGGGGCTGCTCGGCTTCATCGCCTTCTTTGCGTTCTCGCAGGGGGCCGTCGTGTGGGTGTTCCTCTCGGAGGTGTTTCCCAACCGCGTGCGTTCCAAGGGGCAGGCCCTCGGCAGCTTCACGCACTGGGTTATGGCCGCCGCCGTCTCGTGGACGTTCCCCGTGGTCGCCGAGGTCTCGGGGGCCTTCGCGTTTGCGTTCTTCGCAGCCATGATGCTGCTCCAGTTCGTGTTTGCGTGGCGCGTCATGCCGGAGACGAAGGGGCTCTCGCTGGAGGAGCTGGAGGTGCGCATGGGCATCGCCACGCCCCAGCTCGAACGGGTGGAGCAAACCGGCGGCGCGCGCTGAAGACGCGGCGGCCGTGGCGACGTACGGTTCATTTAGCCTGAGGGTGGGTTCATGAGAAGCTTTCTGCTGTCGTGGGTTCTGGTTGCTTTTATGGCTGGGGCGTCCGAAGCCCGTGCGCAGAACGTCGCCGTCGTGGATCTGCGCGCCGAGCATCTGGTCGATCCGGTGGGCATCGACGCGGCGGCGCCGCGCTTGGGCTGGCGCATGGCCTCGGCGCGGCGCGGAGCGGCGCAGACGGCGTACCGCGTGCAAACGGCGGCCGACCCCGCGGCGCTGCGTGCGGGTAAAAAGCTGCTCTGGGACAGCGGCAAGGTCGCCTCCGACCAGTCCGTGGATGTGGTCTACGGCGGCCCGGCTCCGGTTTCCTCGCGGCGCTACTACTGGCGCGTCAAACTGTGGGACGAGGCGGGCCGCGAAACGGGCTGGTCGGAGCCGGCGTTCTGGGAGATGGGCTTGCTCTCGCCCGGCGACTGGAAGGCCGAGTGGATCACGTACGGCTGGGACGAGCCGACGGACGCGAGCCAGCCCCAACCGATGCTGCGCGGCGCGCTCCGCCTGGAGAAGCCCGTCGCCGAGGCGCGGCTGTACGTGACGAGCCTGGGCCTGTATGCGGCCGAGATCAACGGCCGGCGGGTGGGCGACCAGGTGCTCACGCCGGGCTGGACGAGCTACCACAAGCGTCTCCAGTACCAGACCTACGACGTGACGGCGCTCGTGCGGCCGGGCGACAATGCCCTCGGGGTGATGCTCGGCGACGGGTGGTACCGGGGCAACATCGGCTTCTCCGGGCAGCGCAACGTGTGGGGCGACCGCCTGGCGCTGCGGGCCATGCTGCGCGTGGTCTATCGCGACGGCAGCGCCGCCGCCTTCGGCACCGGCGGCGATTGGACGGCCAAGCGCGGGCCGGTGCGCCTGGCCGACATCTACGACGGCGAGATCTACGATGCGCGCCTGGAAGAACCCGGCTGGAGCAGCCCCGGCTTTGCGGCGGCAGGCTGGACGCCGGTGCGCCGGATGGAAGCGCCCGAGGCGAAGCTCGTCGGGCTGCACGGGCCGCCGATCCGCCGGATGCAGGAGATCCGCCCGGTGAAGGTGCTGCGCACCCCGGCGGGCGAGACCGTGCTGGACATGGGGCAAAACATGGTCGGGTGGATGCGGCTGCGCGTCTCCGGCCCGGCCGGGACGACCATCCGGCTGCGCCATGCCGAAGTGCTCGACCGCAAGGGCAACTTCTACACCGAGAACTTGCGCCGCGCCGACGCACAGATGACCTACACGCTCAAGGGCGGCGGCGAGGAAGTCTACGAGCCGTACTTCACGTTCTTCGGCTTCCGGTATGTAGCCGTAGAGGGCTTCCCCGGCCCCGTCACGCCGGAGGCGTTCACGGGGGTGGTGGTCTACTCGGACATGGCCCCGGCGGGCTCCTGGACCTCGTCGCACCCGCTGCTGAACAAGCTCTACGAGAACATCGTGTGGGGCCAGCGCGGCAACTTCCTCGACGTGCCGACCGACTGCCCGCAGCGCGACGAACGCCTCGGCTGGACCGGCGACGCCCAGGTGTTTGCGCGCACGGCCACCTACAACATGGATACCCAGGCGTTCTACACGAAGTGGCTCGCCGACCTCGACGCCGAGCAGCGCGCCGACGGCTCGGTGCCGGCCGTCATACCCGAAGCCTACGACCGCGGCCGTCCGTCCGTCGCCAGCTCGGCCGCGTGGGCCGATGCGGCGGCCATCGTTCCGTGGACGGTGTACCTCGCCTACGGAGACCGCCGCCTGCTGGAGACGCACTACCCCAACATGAAGCGGTGGGTGGGGTACATCCGCAGCCGCGCCGACGAAGGGCTGTGGAACACCGGCTTCCACTTCGGCGACTGGCTGGCCTATGCCACCACGCGCTCCGACTACCCGGGCGCCACGACCGGCAAGGACCTTATCGCAACGGCGTACTACGCCTACTCGTCGTCGCTCGTGGCGAAGGCCGCCGCCGTGCTCGGGCGCGCCGATGAGGCGGCCGAGTACGCCGCCGTCTCCGAGGAGGCCCGCCGGGCGTTCAACCGCGAGTTCGTGACGGCGGGGGGGCGCGTGGGCGAAAACACGCAGACGGCCTACGCGCTCGCCCTCCGGTTTGACCTCCTGCCGGAGGCGCTGCGCCCCGAGGCCGCCCGCCGCCTCGTCGAGGA
The DNA here is from genome assembly GCA_965363675.1 of uncultured Rhodothermaceae bacterium. Lineage (GTDB taxonomy): Bacteria > Bacteroidota > Rhodothermia > Rhodothermales > DASSAV01 > CBDTTW01. Next base: position 7,706 of record CBDTTW010000040.1, on the reverse strand, counting down.
CATCCAGGAGTTCGGCTACCACCTGACGACAGGCTTCGTCGGGACGCCCTATCTCTGCCACGTCCTTTCCGACCACGGCAAGCTGCCGGTGGCCTACGCGCTGCTCAACCAGGAGACGTACCCCTCGTGGCTCTACCCGGTCAAGATGGGCGCCACGACGATCTGGGAGCGCTGGGACGGCCAGAAGCCGGACAGCACGTTCCAAGACCCCAGCATGAACTCGTTCAACCACTACGCCTACGGCGCCGTCGGGGAGTGGATGTTCAGCACGGTCGCCGGGATCGACCTGGACCCGGCCCGGCCCGGCTACAAGCACGTCGTCTTTCGGCCGGAGCCGGGGGGCGGCCTGACGCAGGTGCGGGCCGCGCACACGAGCCCCTACGGCGAGATCGTCTCGGCGTGGCGACTCGACGGCGAGGACCTGGTTTATGCGTTCACGGCGCCGCCCAACAGCACCGCCACGGTGCGCCTGCCGGGCGTCGCCGAAAGCAGCGTCCGCGAAGGCGACGCGCCCCTTGCGCAAAGCGCCGGCGTCCGCAACGTGCGGTCGGACGGCGGCGACCTCGTGTTCGACATCGGCTCGGGCGCCTACACCTTCCGCCACCCGGCGGGCGACCGCGCGTACCTGCTCACCGGAGGCCGCGTGAACGTGACGACGGCGCTGGCCGAGATCCTGGGCAATGCGGCGGGCCGCAGCGCGCTGGAGGCGCATGCTCCCACGCTGGCGCGCATCGCTGAGGGCGACGCCCGGCGCACGCTTTCCCTGCTCGAACTGCGCAAGACCATGCCGGAGCTTACCCCGGAGACGCTCGCGCGCATCAACGCCGCGCTAAAGGCCATCCGGTAGGCGCGGGGCGCGTGGCCGCAAATACCATGTTTTGCACAACGTGGGCGGCTCCTGAAGCGCTCGTGTGGGTTAGGTAAGCAAGACGCGGCGACGCCCTCCTCAGGGGTCGCCGCGCGCTCGTTTACTCACCAGCGATCATCCGACATGGCGACGCATCCTCCCAAAATCGGCTATCACGCCTCGCACGAGCAGTTTCCGCCGAGCACGCTGCTTCAGTACGCGATCCAGGCCGAGGCGGCCGGCTTCAACGCGGGTTCCTGCTCGGACCATCTGTACCCCTGGAGCGAGCGGCAGGGCCACTCGGGGTTTGCATGGTCCTGGCTGGGCGCGGCCATGCACGCCACCGACTGTAGCTGGGGCGTCGTGAACGCGCCCGGCTACCGCTACCATCCGGTTATCATCGCGCAGGCGGCCGCCACCCTGGCCGAGATGCACCCCGGCCGCTTCTGGCTGGCCGCCGGCAGCGGCGAGGCCCTGAACGAGCACGTCACCGGCGAGCGCTGGCCCTTCAAGGCGGAGCGCAACGCCCGGCTGAAGGAGTGCATCGACGTGATGCGCGCCCTCTGGGCGGGCGAGACCGTGACGCACCACGGCCTCGTCACCGTCGATGACGCGCGCGTGTATTCGCTGCCGGCCGAGCCGCCGCTTGTCGTCGGGGCGGCGGTCTCGCCCGAGACGGCGCGCTGGTTCGGGCCGCTGGCCGACGGCCTGCTCACGCTGACCCAACCGAAGTTGCGGCACCGCGAGGTGATCCGCGCCTTCCGCGAAAACGGCGGCGAGGGCAAGCGCGTGTGCCTCCAGATCAAGGTGTCGTACGCGCGCACCGACGCCGAGGCGTTGCAGGCCGCCTGGGAGCAGTGGCGCACAAACGTGTTTCCCTCGTCCGTGGCCGCCGACCTGCGCACCGTCGAGCAGTTCGACGCCATCGCCCGGTTCGTGCGCCCGGAGGACCTGCACGACGCCATACGCATCTCGTCCGACCCGGCGCGCCATGCGGCCTGGGTGCAGGAGGAATTGGAGGCGGGCGCCGACGAGGTGTACATCCACAACGTGGGCTTGGGGCAGGAGGCGTTCATCGAAGCCTACGGCCGCCACGTCGTTTCTCAGGTGCTCCAGGCCGAGGCGTCCTGAAACGCCCGAGCCCCCGCCGGCGGGCAGGGGCTCGGGGCGCGCCGGCGTCAGGGCGTCATGACGACCTTGATGCAATCGTCCTTCTTGTCGCGGAAGATCTTGTAGCCCTCCGGGGCCTCGTCCAGCGGCAGGCGGTGCGTGATGATGGCCGAGGGGTCGATCTCGCCGCGTTCGATGCGGTCGAGCAGGGGGCGCATGTACTTCTGCATGTGCGTCTGCCCCATCTTCATCGTGAGGCCCTTGTTCATGGCCGCGCCGAAGGGGATTTTGTCGAGCAAACCCACATACACGCCGGGGATGGAGATCGTGCCGGCCTTGCGGCAGCACATGATGGCCTCGCGCAGGACGTGCGGCCGGTCGGTGCCGAGGAACGTAGCCGACTTGACCTTGTCCACGATGGCGTCGAGCGTGCCGGCGCCGTGCGCCTCGGTGCCGACGGCGTCGATGCAGCGGTCCGGTCCACGGCCTTGGGTCATCTCCATGAGGCGGTCGTACACGTCCTCCTCCGAGGCGTCGATGGTCTCGGCGCCGCCGTAGCTCTGGGCGAGCCTGAGCCGCTCGGGCACCCGGTCGATGGCGATGACGCGCCCGGCGCCGAGCATCCACGCGCTCTTGACGGCGAACTGCCCGACCGGGCCGCAGCCCCATATGGCGACCGTGTCGCCGGGCTCGATCTGCGCGTTCTCGGCGGCCATGTAGCCGGTGGGGAAAATGTCCGAGAGGAACAGCACCTGCTCGTCGGGCAAATCGCTTTCCAGCTTGAGCGGCCCCACATCGGCGAAGGGCACGCGCACGTACTCGGCCTGCCCGCCGGCGAACCCGCCGAGCATGTGCGAGTAGCCGAAAAGCCCCGCCGGAGAGTGCCCCATCGCTTTGGCGGCGATCTCGGCGTTGGGGTTCGAGTTGTCGCAGCACGAGTAAAAGCCTTTGTTGCAGAAAAAGCAGTCGCCGCAGGCAAGGTTGAACGGCACGACGACGCGGTCGCCGACGCGCAGGTTGCCCACGCCGCGCCCCACTTCGACGACCTCGCCCATGAACTCGTGCCCGAGCACGTCGCCTTCCTCCATCGTCGGCATGAAGCCGTCGTAGAGGTGCAAGTCTGAGCCGCAAATGGCGGTCGCCGTCACGCGGATGATGATGTCGCGGTCGTCCTGAAGCGTGGGGTCGGGCACGTTATCTACGCGCACGTCGTGGATGCCGTGCCAGCACAATGCTTTCATTGCAGCCTCGCAAGAGATAGGTTTTGGAAACGCCGGCGCGCCGGAGAGCAGGGCGCGCCACTTGATGAGCAGGGCGTCAAATTAGCGCGCCTCTCGGGGGCGGCTGCCGGCCCGATTGCCATATTGCCGTAATGAAAGGCGCGAACAAGGCGCCGCGCCGCGCGAACAAGGCGGGCCCGGCAGGGTTCGTGGTGGCAGAGCGATAATTTCAAACGATAGCCCCATGTGGATTCTGATTATCGAGGACGAAGCGCGCCTGGCCCACACCCTGAAGGAAGGGCTCGAAGAAGAAGGCTACGGCGTGGATGTGGCGGCGAACGGCCGCGACGGCGAGGCGCTGGCGCTGGCGAACGCCTACGACGCCCTCGTCGTGGACTGGCGCCTGCCCGGCCAGGACGGCAAGACCGTGATCGAGCGCGTCCGGGCCTCGGGCCGGGCCTATCCCATCCTGATGCTGACGGCGCTCGACGACGTGGAGCACCGCATCCAGGGCTTGGATGCCGGAGCCGACGACTACCTGCCCAAGCCGTTCGTCTTCGAGGAGCTTTTGGCGCGGCTGCGGGCGCTGCTGCGCCGCCCGCCCCTTGCGGCGCAGCAGGCGCGCCTGGCGCTCGGGCCGGTCGAGATGGACACGCGCAAGCGCCTCGTAAAAGTCGGCGGGGCGCTCGTCAACCTGCGGCCCAAGGAGTACGCCCTGCTGGAGCTGCTGCTGCGCAGCCCCGAGGCGGCGCACTCGCGCACGGTAATCGCCGAGCGCGTCTGGGGGGATGCGCTCTACGTGAGCGACAACGCCATCGACGTGACCGTGTCGGGGCTGCGCCAGAAGCTCGACGAGGCGCAGCGCAGCCCGCGCCCCGGCGAGGAGGCCCCGGCCGTCATCGAGACGGTGCGCGGCGTCGGGTACCGGCTCGTGCAAAGCGCCGGCGGGGCATAGGGGAACTGCCATGAAGCGCCTCTTGCCGATGAAGCTGTCGATCTCCACCCGGCTAACCCTGTGGTACGGGCTTACGCTGTTCGTGCTGCTGAGCCTTTTCGCCTTCACGGCCTACGTGTTCTTCCGGCAGGGCCTGCACGAGGACTTCGACCGCCACCTCGCCCACGAGCGGCATATGCTCTCGCCGTTCATCCGCATCGAGAACGGCGCGCCGGTGTTTACGTCGCTGAGCGATTTGCGGTCGGTGGCCTACCAGACCGACGGCGTCTACGGCACCTACGTGCGTTTGCTCTCGCGCGAGGGCGCCGTGCTCTACCAAAGCCCGAACCTGCACGCGCACGCGGCATTGCCCGTGCAGATCCCGGCGCAGCTTCCGGCGGGGGGGCGGGCCGTCTCGGTAAGCCGCCTGTGGGAGGGGCAGCCGCTGCGGTCGCACTACGTGCCGCTGCCGGATGCCGGGGGCGCTGTGGCCGGGTATCTGGAGGTCTCCGGGCTGGAATGGTCGATGCAGCAGGAGCTGGCGCGGCTCGGGCAGGCCCTTGCCGTGGGCATCCTGCTGAGCGTGCTGCTGGCGATTGGGAGCGGCTATCTGATGGCCCGCCGCGCCTTGCGCCCCGTCTCGACGCTGACCGAAGCGGCCCGGGGCATTCAGATCGCCAACCCCGGCGCCCGCCTGCCGGCGCGCTTCGGCGTGCACGACGAGCTGACGGTGCTGGCCGAGACGTTCAACGAGATGATCGCCCGGCTGGAGGCGTCGTTCCAGCGCGAGCGGCGCTTTACCTCCAACGCGGCGCACGAGCTGCTCACGCCGCTGACGACGATCCGCAACGGCATGGAGATTCTGCTGCGCCGCGAGCGCGCCCCCGAGGTATACCGCGAGAAGGTGCATGCCACGCTCGCCGACGTGGACGAGATGATCGCCAAGGTGCGGGGGCTGCTGCAACTCTCGCGGGTGGAGCGTCTCGCCGACGCGCCGCATGCCCCCATAGACCTCGGGGCGCTCGCGCGCAAGCACCTCGACCGCTTCCGGGAGCGCGCCGCCGCCAACGCCGTGCTGCTGGAGGCGGACATCGCGGAGCAGGTGTTCGTGAAGGCCGACGCGGTGCACCTCGGCGAGGTCGTGGACAACATGGTGGACAACGCGCTCAAGTACACGCCCGAGGGCGGACGCGCCGAGATCGCCGTGAGCGCGGCCGAGGGCTGGGCCGTACTCGCCGTGAGCGACACCGGCGTAGGCTTTCCGCCGGAGGCGGCGGAGCAACTTTTCGACCGGTTCTACCGCGCCGACGCGCCGGAGGTGCAGGCGCACGCCGGCAGCGGCCTGGGACTTTCCATCGTCAAGGCAATCGTAGAACTTTACGGCGGCGCGCTCTCCGCGCATAGCGCCGGGCCGCGCCGGGGCAGCCGGTTCGAGGTGCGCCTGCCGCTGCTGCGGCATGCCGGCCCCGAGAGCGCCGCGCCGGTTGGGTAAGAGGCAGGCGCCTTGCGTTCCGGGGCAGCGCAGCGTATACTAACCAAGTAACCGGTTACTTGAACACCTATGACGCGTCGCTATTTTTTCGGGGCCGCCTTTGCAGCGGCGCCCGCCGCGCTCGTCGCTTGCCGCTCGGCAGGCGCGCCGCCTTCTCCATCCGACGGGCCGGCGGGGTGGGCGCGCGTCGCCGGCATCCTGGAGCGCATCCGCCTGCCCGACATCCCGGAGCGCACCTTCGACCTCGCCGCCTACGGCGCGCCCACGGCCGACGCAGGCGACGCCGCCGAGAGCATCCGGCAGGCCATCCGCGCGGCGCACGCGGCGGGCGGCGGGCGCGTGCGGGTGCCCGAAGGCGCCTACCGCACCGGCCCCATCCACCTGCTCTCGAACGTCGGGCTGCATCTGGAGGAGGGCGCGACGCTGCGGTTCGACCCCGACCCGGCGCGCTACCTGCCGCTCGTCCGGACGCGGTGGGAGGGGGTGGAGCTGCTCAACTACTCGCCGCTGATTTATGCCTATGGCCAGGAGAACATCGCCGTGACGGGCGCAGGCACGCTCGACGGCGGGGCCGACTGCGCGCACTGGTGGCCGTGGAAGGGCCGCGCCGAATGCGGCTGGCGCTCCGGCGACCCGCAGCAGCAGGCGGCCCGCGACCGGCTGTTCGCCCAGGGCGAGGCGGGCGCGCCGCTCGCCGCGCGCCGCTACGGCGAGGGAGCCTACCTGCGCCCCGCCTTCATCCAGCCCTACGCCTGCCGGAACGTGCTCATCGAAGGGGTGCGCATCGTGAACTCGCCGATGTGGGAGATCAACCCGGTGCGCTGCCGGAGCGTGACGGTGCGCGGCGTGCACGTCTCGAGCCACGGCCCCAACAACGACGGCTGCGACCCCGAAAGCTGCGCCGACGTGCTCATCGAGGATTGCACGTTCGACTGCGGCGACGACTGTATCGCGCTCAAGTCGGGGCGCAACGCCGACGGCCGCCGCCTCGCCGCGCCCATACAGGACGTGGTGATCCGCAATTGCCGCATGATGGACGGGCACGGCGGCGTGACCATCGGCAGCGAAATCTCGGGCGGCGCGCGGCGCATCTACGTCGAGCGCTGCACGATGGACAGCCCCAACCTCGACCGGGGGTTGCGCATCAAGACCAACTCGGTGCGCGGCGGCGTCATCGAGGACGTATACCTGCGCGACATCACCATCGGGGCCGTCGCGGAGTCGGTGATTTCGGTGGACTTCACCTATGAGGAAGGCGACGCGGGGGCGTTTCCGCCGACGGTGCGCCGCATCGAGGTGGAGCGCCTGCGCAGCGGCAAAAGCCGCTATGCGGCGCTTCTGCGCGGCTACGCGCGCGCCCCCATCGCCGAGGTGCGCCTTGCGGACTGCGCCTTCGGAGGCGTGGAGAAGGCCGCCATCGTGGAGCACGTGCGCCGCCTGCAACTGGAAAACGTGACGGTAAACGGACATGCGGTGGACTCGCTTTCGGGGATTTAAACGCGGCTTGGGGGCGCTCGTCGCGGCGGCGATGCTCGCGGGCGTGGGGCAGGCGCAACCGGCGGCCGAGGCATGGCCCACGCCGACCGCCTCGGCCCGGCCGTGGAGCCGCTGGTGGTGGATGGGCAGCGCCGCCGAGCCGCAAGAAATCTCGCGGCTGCTGGCCGCGTACCGGGCCGCCGGGTTGGGCGGGCTGGAGATCACGCCTATCTACGGCGTCCGGGGTGAGGAAGCGCGTTTTACGCCCTATCTGTCTCCGGAATGGATGGATCTGCTGCGGCATACCGTCGCCGAAGCCGGGCGCCTGGGGCTGGGCATCGACCTGGCGACTGGGACGGGGTGGCCTTTCGGCGGCCCCGACGTGACGCTCGACGAGGGCAGCCGTAACCTTCAGTTCCAGACCTTCGACGTAGCGGGCGGAGCCGTGCTCGACACGGTGTTGCGCTTCGTGCAGGAGCCGATGGTGCGCGCCGTCGGGAGGCGGATCGCCGTGGACAGCATCCGCATTCCGTTCCGGCGTATGGAAGGCTTGCAGGCCCTAGCCCTGGAGCAGGTGCGCCTCGCGCGCGCCCTGCCGCTTGCGGCGGTCGTCGCGCGCGAGGCCGG
>CBDTTW010000039.1:0-19756 GCA_965363675.1 uncultured Rhodothermaceae bacterium | reverse complement strand
CGCAATACGCGTGCCACGGCCGTGCACGGTCGTTCGCGAAGTACAGAGCGTACTCGCCGTCCTGCGCGTCCGGCGTGGTCGCGCGGACCTGCGCGCAGCTCGACGGAAATGCGAGCTGCGCCCGCGTCGCGGGGCCACGCTCCACGATGAGGGGCGCCGCGGTTGTAGCCTGCGGCTCAGGGTCGGCGGAGTGCCCGTGGCAAGCTGTAAAGGCCAGCGTGGCGAACGAAAGGGTGATCCACGAGAGTCTCGCGGGCGGGGTACGTGTCGGCTTCATCGTTCCTCGGGGGCCGCGCCGGGCCGCGAAGCCCTGCGCGCTGCGGCGCGCGCCGGGGGCCGCGTCCGCGTCATCGCGGGGCTGCGCGAGACGGCCGCCGGCAAGGCTCCGGAGGCGCGCGCCGCCCAAAGCCTCCGCGTGGCGACCGACGTGCTGGCCGAGGAAGCCGCCGCCGCCGTCCGCTACGACGCCTTCCCGCTCGTGGCGCTCACCGTGACGCCGGAGCAGCTCAGCCGCCTGGAGCAGCACCCCGACGTAGCCTTCGTCGAGGAGGACCGCCTGCGCCGTCCAATGCTCACCTCCAGCGTCGCGCTCATCGGCGGCGCAGCGGCGCACGCGGCGGGCCACAAAGGCGCCGGGCAGGCCGTAGCCATCCTAGACACCGGCGTCGATGCCGGCCACCCGTTCCTTGCCGGCGCCGTCGTTGCGGAAGCATGCTTCTCCACCACCTACGCCGGGCATCAGGCCACGACCGTATGCCCCAACGGCGCCGCGACCCAAACCGGCCCCGGAGCCGCCGCCGCCTGCGGCCCCGCCTGCTGGCACGGCACGCACGTCGCAGGCATCGCGGCCGGGCGCAGCGTCTCGATGAACGGCGTCGCCCCGGCCGCCCAGGTGCTCGCCGTACAGGTGTTCAGCCGCCTCAACGATGCCGCCTCGTGCAGCCCGAATGCGCCGCCGTGCTACAGCGCCTACGACTCGGACATCATCCGCGGCATGGACTGGGTGTATGCGCAGCGCGCCGCCTACGCCGTCGCCGCCGTCAACCTGAGCCTCGGCGGCGACCTTTACGCCCTTCAGTCCGCCTGCGACGCGGACAACCGCACGTATCTGCTGACCGTCAACAAGCTGCGCGCGGCGGGCATCGCCACGGTGGCGGCCTCCGGCAACGACGGCAGCAGCACGAGCATCAGCGCCCCCGCCTGCGTCTCGACGGCCGTCGCCGTGGGCGCCACGAACACTTCCGACGTAGTGCAGACCTTCTCGAACACGCACCCCATGCTCGACGTGCTGGCGCCGGGCGCGTCGATCCGCTCCTCGCTGCCCGGCGGCAGCTACGGCAACGCCGCCGGCACGTCCATGGCGGCCCCGCACGTCGCGGGCGCTTTCGCCGTGCTGAAGGCGCGCTTTCCGGCGGAAACCGTCGATCAACTGCTCGCCCGGATCACCACCGGCGGCGTGCGCATCACGGAGTCCCGGACGGGGCTGACTTTTCCGCGCCTGCACGTAGACCGAGCGCTCCGGCCGGTCGGCTGGCTTGGCCTCTCCGCCGAGTCGGGGACGCTCGCGGCGGGGGCTTCCGTCGTCATCACGGCGACGCTTGAAGCGGGCGCCCTGGCGACGGGCGCTTACGGGGCGACGCTGGGCTTTACGAGCAACGCCACGGTCGGGCCGCCCAACGTCTCCGTGCCGATTGCCCTTCAGATCGTCGCCAACCCGGAACCCGTCTGGCCCGGCGACGCCAACCACGACGGCAGCGTCAACCACCTGGACATCCTGCCGATTGGAACCCACTACAAGCGCACGGGCGCGGCGCGCCTGGGCGCCGGCGGCGCATGGACCGAGCAGATCGCCGAGCAGTGGGCCACGCCCTCGGCGGCCCGCGCCGACGCCGACGGCAACGGCATCGTGGATTACCGCGACGTGCTCCTGATCGGCGCCAACTGGGGGCGCACCCATGGCGTGGGCGGCGCGGGCAAGCAGGCGCACGGCGGCGCGGCGGCCGCCGGAGCGCTGCGCCTGCACCGCGCCGGCGAAACCGTCGAGGTGCGCGCCGAAGGCGTCGGGGGGCTGCGCGCCCTCGCCTTCGAGGTGCGCTACGACGCGGCCGCCTACGAAATCGTAGACGTGGAAGATGCCTTATGGATGGGGCCGCAGTCGCTCCGGGTGACGCACGCGGCGGGCGGGCGCTTGTACGCCGGGATGACGCTGCGGCGCGGCGACCCTGCCCTCAACGGCGGCGGCGTGGCGCTGCGCTTCCGCCTGCGGCCGCTCGGCGCGGGCGCGCCGCCGCCCGAATTGGCGCTCGCCGACGTGCTCGCCGTGACCGACGACGCCGAAACGGCCGTGCCCCTCGCCGCCGAGGAGGCGGCGCCCCTCCCGCTGCGCTTCGGCATCGAGGGCAACTATCCCAACCCGTTCAACCCGGAAACGACCATTCGGTACGCCCTGGAACAGACGGCCCTCGTCCGCCTCGAAATCTACGATGTCGCCGGGCGGCGGGTGCGCGTGCTCGAAAGCGGCCTCAAGGCCGCCGGGCTGTATACGGCTCGCTGGGACGGACGCGACGAGGCGGGCCTGCCCGTCGCTTCGGGCGCGTACCTCGCGCGGCTCGTGCAGGGCGCCCGCGCCGCGACGCGCCCCTTGCTGCTCATCAAGTAACCCCTACGAACAACCCGATGCGTGCAGCCTTTCGCGGCTTTTTTTCCGGCGTCCTGCCGGTGTGGTGGGGCCTGCTGGCGGCGGCCTTGCTGCTCGGAAGCCCGCGCCCGGCCGAAGCGCAGGCGCCGCTGCGCCTCGCGGCGCCTGCGCTCGTGCAGCCGGGGCAAGCGTTCGTCGTGGAGGTGCACGCCGGCGCAACCGGAAGCCCGGTCCAGGACCTTTTCGGCGTCGGCTTCTCGCTTTCCTTCGATGCAGCCCGCCTGGAATATGTCGGAGCGACGTTCGGCGGCTTCCTGGGCGCCGACCTCGTCACGTTCAGCCGCCTGGAAGGGGCGGCGCTCGAACTGGCGGTCTCGCGCAAGCAGCCCGCCGGGGGCGTCTCGGGCGCGGGCTTGCTGGCCGCAGCGACCTTCCGCCTGAAGGCGGGCGCCGCGCCCACGCCTGCGCTCGCCTTCACGCTCGGGGCGGTTGCTGCGACGAACGCGGCAGGAGCGCCCCTTGCCCTCAGCCCGAGCGGCGCTTCGTCGGCCGTAGGCGGCTGCCCCTTCGCGGCCGTCGCGCCGACGGGGCGCTCGGGCGTGCTGCTCGGGACGGTCACGGCGGCGGGGGCCCCGGCGGCGGCGGCCGACTGCCTCGGCGCCTTCGACGCGGCCGGCGTACTCGTCGGCAAAGCCGCTCTCCAGATCCTTGGCGGCCAGGCGCGCGTCTCGCTGACGATCTACGGCGACGACCCGGCCACCATGCCGGACGAAGGCGTGGCCCCCGGCGAAACGTTCACGCTGCGGCTCTACCAGGCCGCCGGGGGGGTAGTCGTGCCCTACGGCGCGGCGCTCTCGGGGTGGCAGGATGCCGGCGGCGGAGCCCTCCCGGCTTATAACGACCCCGCACGCCCCTTTGCCTTTACCCCCGCCGCCGTGCAGACCCACCCGCTCGAACGCGGCTGGAACCTCGTCTCCTGGCGCGTCGCGCCGGCAAACCCGGCCCCCGCCGACGTGTTCGCAGCGGCGCCGCAGGTCGTCTCGACGATGGGGTTCAAACAGGGCTACAAGACCTACCAGCCGGGGGCGCCCTCGAACAGCCTGGCGGCCATCGAGCCCGGCTACGGCTACTGGCTGCGCAGCGCCGACGCCTCGACGCTCAGCGTCGCAGGCGCGCCCTCGGACGCGTTTCTGTCTATTCCCCTAACCAGCGGGTGGAACCTGATCGGCTTCACGGGCGCCGCCCCCGAAGCCGTCGAAGTCGCCCTGGCGCCGCTCGGCGCCGACGTGCAGTATGTGCTGGGGTTCAGTCGGGGCTACAAGAGCTATCGCCCGAGCGCATCGGCTCAGCAAAATTCGCTGACTATGCTGGAGCCGGGCAAGGCGTACTGGCTGCGGACGGCCGCGCCGCGCGCAAGCTTCCGCTTCGGCGCGGGGGCCGGCAAAACGCACGGGGATGACCCTGCGCTTGCCGCGCTCGCGGCCGAGACGGCGGCGCGCCTGCAAGCCGCGCCCAACCCGGAGGCCATGTTCCTCACGGGAACCCTCGCGGGCCGCCCCCACGCCGTCGTCGAAGTGCTCGATGCGGAGGATCGCGTCGTCGGCGTCGGGCGGACGGATGCGCAGGGCGAGATCGGCCTTACGCCCGTATACGGCGACGATCCGACGACGCCCGAGCGCGACGGCGCGGCTTCCGGCGACCCGCTGCGCCTGCGCGTCGGCGGGGCCGTCCTGGAAGCCGGGCTGCGCTACACCGGCGGCCTGAACGTTCAGGAAATCGGGGCCGTTGCGCTCGGCGCCGACGCGGCGGAGCCGCCCGCCGCCTATACGCTGGAGGCGGCCTACCCGAACCCGTTCAACCCGGAGGCGCAGGTGCGCTTCAGCCTTGCCGAGGCGGGGGTAATCCGCCTCGTCCTGTACGACGTGCTCGGCCGCCGGGTGCGCACGCTGGCGGCGGGGCCTTACCCGGCGGGCGTCCACGCGGCGCGCATCGACGGGGCCGGGCTTGCCGGCGGCGTGTACGTCTACCGCCTGGAGGCCGCCGGCCGCGTGCTTTCGCGCCGCGTCACGCTGCTCAAATAGCGCCTCCTTCAGGCCACGTTGTCCTCGCCGAAGCCTTCTTCGGGCTCGTCCTCGCCGACCAAATCCGGGAAAAAGAATTCGAGTTGCATCACCAGATCATGGATGTGGTGGTGCAGGTTGTCGCTGGAGAACACCGGCAGCGGCACGCGCCGCGTGATGCCGAGCACCAGGGGGCCGCCGGCTTCTTCCTCGGCCTCCTCGTCTTCCGGGTCGGCGATCTGAGCCGTCATCGTGGCGTTGATCAGCTCGCCCGAGCGCGCCATGATATCAGCCAGGTAATTCACGTCGGGCTCTTCGAGTTCGGCCACGAGGATCGAGATGGTGACCGTCGGGATGCCGAGCGAGTCGTCGTTGGACTCCAGCAGCACGCCCGCCGTGTAGCCCGAGGCGTCGGCCACGAGCCACGTCGGCAAATCGCCGCCCTCCCCCTCGACGCGCTGAAACTCGACGCCTTTCTCTTGCAAGGTGCGGTCGATGCTGTCCGCGAGCGTACGCAAATCGACAGGGACTTCCATAGAGTTCCTCGTTTGGATGAGTAGGGTCGAGGCAAGATAGCGTACGCCCTCCGGCGCCGCGCCGCGTTACAACAAAACAATCATACATGCCCGCTGGATCATGCGCACGCCCGCCCCCGAAGGCCCGGCCGCCGCAGGCTTAAGCCGGGCGGCCGAACGGCGATACTTCCACCGCCATCCGACTTCCTGTATGCCATGAAAATAGAGACCTCCGGGCGCCGCGTCGTCACCGATTACACCCCTTGGGGTTTGTGGCTGTTCGCGTGCGTGTTCGTGGCCTCCGGGCTGTTCGTCCTCGCGCAAATGGCGCTGGGCAAAGGGCCCTCCCTCTCCGAGCCATGGGCGCTGCTCGGGATGTTGCTGCTGGGGCTGGGGCATCTGGGCGGCGGCGTATGGTTCTACTGCACCACACCGGCCGTCCGGTGCGTGCTCGACTACGAGGCGGGCCTGATGACCTGCACGCGCACGCATCTATTCGGAACCACGGTGCTGGAGTGCCCGCTGAGCGAGGTGCAGGGCGTCGAGGTGCCGGCCGAGCCTGACGGCGAGGGCGGCGAGAACTACAGCTTGCGACTGCGCACGCTGGGCGGCCCCGTCATACTGCGAAGTGGAGGGTCGCCGACCAAAACCGGGATCCACGCCGAGCGCGCCCGGCTCGAAGCCGCCATGCACCACGTCATGGCGACCTGCGCCTGAGCGAGGCGCGGCAGAGGGGGGCTGTGTGCTATCTTGCAGCGCCGCCCTTTCACCCCTCCGCCGCCTGCCATGCCCTCCGCCCATCGGACCATCCTTTCCTGGAGTTCGGGCAAAGACAGCGCCTGGGCGCTGCACCGGCTTCGCCGCGACCCCGCCGTCGAGGTCGCCGGGCTGCTCACCACGTTCAACGAAGCCGCCGACCGCGTAGCGATGCATGCCGTACGGCGCGCCCTCGCAGAGCGGCAAGCGGCGGCGGCGCGCCTGCCGCTCTACGCCGTGCCGCTGCCATGGCCCTGCTCCAACGAGGCTTACGAAGCGCGCGTCGGCGAGGCGCTCCGGGCGCAGCGCGCCGAGGGCGCAACGCACATCGCCTTCGGCGACCTGTTCCTGGAGGAGGTGCGCGCCTACCGCGAGCGCCAGGCCGCCGAAGCGAGCCTGACGCCGCTGTTTCCGCTCTGGGGGCTGGACACGGCCGCCCTCGCCCGGACGATGCTCGCCTCGGGGCTCGAAGCCGTCCTGACGTGCGTCGATCCGCAGCGCCTCCCGGAGGCTTTCGCGGGGCGCCCCTACGATGCGGCCCTCCTGGCCGAACTGCCGCCGGAGGTCGATCCGTGCGGCGAGCACGGCGAGTTCCACACGTTTTGCTGGGCCGGACCGATGTTCGAGGCCCCCATCCCCGTACGCGTCGGTCGGCGCCTGCTCCGCGACGGCTTCTGCTTTGCCGATGTCCTGCCGGCGCAGGAAACGGAGGCCCCCGCCTGAGCCGCCCGGCATGGTCCTTCACCGCTCAACCGCGCGCGTATGTTCTTCGTAGACCGGTTCATCTTTTTCGGCAGCCTGCTGGTGCTGCTCGGGGTGCTGTGCTGGAAGTTCTCGGCGCGCTACGGCATGCCGTCGCTGCTCTTGTTCATGCTCCTCGGGATGCTCGCCGGCACGGAAGGCATCGGGCGGATCGACTTTGAGGATTACAAGATCGCGCACGGCGTCGGCACGCTCGCGCTCGTCGTCATTCTGTACAGCGGCGGGCTGCACACCTCGATGGCGTCGCTGCGGCTGGGCTGGAAGCCGGCGGTCCTGCTCGCCGCGCCGGGCCTGCTCCTGACGGCGGGCGTCACCGGCCTGGCCGCCGCCTGGATCCTCGGCATCCCGCCCCTCCAGGGGTTGCTTCTGGGCAGCATCGTCGCCTCGACCGACGCGGCGGCCGTGTTCACGGCGCTGCGGTCGCAGTCCATCGGCCTTGATCCCCGGCTCGGGGCTACGCTCGAAGTCGAAAGCGGCTCGAACGACCCGATGGCCGTATTCCTGACCATCGGGCTGATTGAGGTGATTTTGGGCGAACGCTCACTCGGGCTGGGGATGCTCTCGTTCTTTCTGCTTCAGATCGGTGTGGGCGCCGCCGCCGGCTACGTGCTGGGGCGCCTCGCAACGGCGCTTACGAACTGGAGCAACCTGGGCAACGCCGGGCTCTACCCGATCCTCGTGCTCGCGCTCGGCCTGATCACCTACGGCCTCACGGTCGCCGTCGGCGGCAGCGGCTTTCTGGCGGTTTACATCGCAGGCATCATCGTCGGCAACGGCAAGCTGGTTTTCAAGCGCGGCGTGATGTTCTTCCACGACGGCCTGGCGTGGGTCAGCCAGATCATCATGTTCGTGATGCTCGGGCTGCTCAGCTATCCGAGCCGCCTGATGGCCGTGGCCTGGGAGGGCGCCCTGGTGGCGCTCGTGCTGATGCTGGCGGCGCGCCCCGCCGCCGTGGCGCTCTCGCTCTGGCCGTTCCGCTTCAACCTGCGCGAACATGCCCTGGTCGCGTGGGTGGGGCTCAAAGGGGCCGTCCCGATCATCCTGTCCATCTTCCCGTTTCTCTTCGGCCTGCCGGACGCCCTGCTTTACTTCAACGTGGTGTTTTTCGTCGTCCTGTTCTCCATGCTCATTCAGGGGTGGCCCCTGCCGGCGGTGGCGCGCCTGCTGGGCCTCACGCAGACGCCGCAGGAGCAGCCCCCGGCCATTCTGCAAATCTCCGCCCTGCACCACATCGACGCCGACGTGGTGGACTACCTGATCGAGGAGCGCTCGGCGGTGGCGCACCTGCGCATCAGCGAGCTGGAGCTGCCCGACGAGGTCGTCGTCGCCATGCTCACGCGGCAGAACGAGATCGTGCCGGCGCGCGGCCCTACCGTGCTGCTGCCCGGCGACCACGCCTTCCTGATCCTCAAGCCCGAAGCCCGCGCCCGGGTAGACGCGATCTTCCGCATGCTCACGACGCCGCAGGAAGCGCCGCTCCGCACCGGCATCCTCTTGCCGCCCGGCCTGACGCTCGGCGCCCTCGCGGCGCTCTACGGCGTCGAGATGGACGGTCCGCCCGACGAGTCGTTGCAGGCGTTCCTCGGGCGTACGCTCGGGCAGGATCTGGTCGAGGGGCTTTTCTACGAACGCGAGGGTTGGCGCCTGTACGTGCACAGCGTCCCCGAGGAAGGGCCGGTCATCGGCCTGGAAGAAGCCGCCTCCTGAGTCGTATCAGCTTAATCTTCGCCTGCGCCGCACGGGCGCGCCGGTTATCTTAGCCCAAGCTTCCCTCCGAATCTTCCTTCATCTCCCATGCGACCCGCTCCCACGGCCCTTCTCGCTGCGCTTTTATTTGTTGCAATAACGGCTCCGGTCGCAGCGCAGCCCGCGTTCGACTACAGCCGCCCCTTCGTCGCCACGAGCCAGCTCGGCTTCCGCCCGGGCTCGCCCAAGACCGTCACCCTGCGCGCCGGCGCGGCCGCCCTGCCGGATACCATCGCCTTCTTCATCCAGCCCGTCGGCAACCGGCTGACCCGCGTGGCCCCGCCGCCCGAGGCGTGGAACACCCCCGGCAACGTCTTCCGCTACCCCATCGACATCAGCGAGGGCGCGTACGCGCAGCCGCTGGAAAACTTCATGTCCTGGACGCCGCAGCCCGCCTACCGGGGCGTGCTCCGGCGCGAGGCGTCCCGGTGGGGCGACGTCTGGCAGGCCGACTTCACCGGCTTCCGGCAGCCCGGCGTCTACCAGATCGAGACCGAGTACGGCTTTACGGCGCCCTTTGCCATCGAGGACAACCCGTACGAGCGCCTGGAGCGCAGCTACCTGGAGTTCATGTACGCGCAGCGCTCCGGCATGGAAATCCCCGGCGTGCGCCCCGTCGAGAACGCCGACGACGGCGTGCTGGACTCCGACGAGACCATCGCCCTGCCCGTCGGCGGCGGCTGGAACGACGCCGGCGACCACCGCAAATGGATGTTCCTGACGCTCGGCAACCTGACGGCCCTGGCCGAGATCGCCGCGCACGGCCACCCGGCCTTCCACGAGCGCGCCCTGGCCGAGGCCGACTGGGGCAACCGGTTTTTCTTCGGGATGGTCACCGACTCCGGACGCGTCTACGAGGACGTGGGGGCGGGCCGCAACCGCTCCGGAGACTACGCCGCGACCTGGTGGAACGAGAACCACCCCGGCGTAACGGCCTCCGGCGACCACACGTCGGACAACCAGCCCTTCACCGGCAACGAACGCCGCATCCGCGACCAGTATAACCCGCTCGTGCAGTTTCTCTTCGTCCGCCACGAGGCGGCCCTGGCGCGCGTGCTGCAAGGGGCCCCGCGCAGCAACGCCCTCGTGCTGGCCGACAAGGTGTGGCGTTACGCCACGCGGCGCGGGCACGACCGGCGCACCATCTTCGTCGCCGAGGAGCTGTTCGCGGCCGTCGAGCTGCACGCGGCGGGCAGCCCCCACGCGACGCCGGCGCAGATCGCCGCGCTCGTGCGCGAGCTGGCCGGACGCCAGGAGCAGGCGGGGCGCGGGCTGACCGGGTACTTCAAGGAAGCCGCCGACGCGGACGGCTACCGCAGCATCGCTTTCTCGGGAGACCCGGCGCTGGCGCTCTGCCGCTTCCTGGAAGCCGATCTGCCGGGCATGGCCGCCGAGCGCAGCCTGGCCGAGGCCGCCCTGAAGCGCTACGTCGAAGGCTTCCTGATGGCCGACGCGCGCAGCAACCCCTATGCGCTCACGCCCTACGGGGTGTACTTCGCGCCGCCCTTCCCCGAGGCGCAGGTTTTCCGCGCCGCCGGCGGCGGCCGGGGCGTGCGCTCGTTCGTGCACCTGTTCAGCACGAAGCCGATTCCGCACGGCACCAGTTCCGTCGTCGCAAGCCATGCCTATGTGCTGGCGCGCGCCGGGGCGCTGCTGAAGCGCGCGGACTACAGCGCGGCCGCCGAGCGGCTCATCGCATGGCTCATGGGGCACAACACGGCAGGGTTATGCCTGTTCTCCGGCGTCGGCTTCCGCCACCCGACGCCCGCCAACTTCGCGCACTACCGCATCCCCGACGCGCCCCTCGTCGGCTTCCTCGGCCGCCCCGACGATACGCCGTACATCGAGACCTCGAACGCCATCGAGTGGAGCACGCAGGAAATATGGGACGTGCCGTTCTACAACCTCATCGGCGCGGTCGCCTACCTGAAGGCCGGCTCAGGGGCCGGGGTCGCCGGAGGGCAGCGGTAGATCCTGGTCGGGGGGGAGCGGCCGCCCGAAGTCGGGCGTGCCGTCGGCGCGCCACCGGATCGGATGGGCGCGCACGGTGCGCTCGGCGCCGCAGTTGCCCTGCGGGTTCGCGGTGGCGTGGTAGATCAGCCAGTCCTCGGCCCCGTCGGGCGAGCGGAAGAAGTTGTTGTGCCCTGCGCCGTAGATGCCCGCCTCCGGGTCCGGCTCGAAAACGGGCTCGTCGTACTTGGTCCACGATTCGGGCGTCAGGAGGTCGGCGCCGGCCTCGGCCACGAGCAGGCCGAGCTTGTAGTCGGGCGTCCAGCAGCCCGACGCGGAATAGGCCAGCCAGACCTTGCCGCCGCGCACGAGCGGCTGCGGCCCTTCGTTGACGGCCGGGGGCGCGCCGCTTGTTTCCCACGGCCGTTCCGGCGTACTCAGGCGCACGCGCGGCCCCTCGATGGTCCAGGGGTTGGCGAGCCGGGCGATGTAGAGGTGCTGCGCCACATTCACCTCGCCCTCCCAGCCGGACCATACGAAGTACAACCGCCCGTCCGGCGCCTCGAAGGCGGCGCCGTCGATGGCCCAGCGGTCGCCGCCGGGCGTCTCCAGCTTGCCCTTGAAGCGGTACGGGCCGCCGGGCGCGTCCGCCTCGATGGCGTACATGCGGTGGTTCTCGTTCCGGCCGTCGTCGGCGGCGAAGTAGATGTACCACTTGCCGCCGAGCGTCACCAGTTCCGGCGCCCACAGCTCGCAGCACGGCGTACCCTCCTGGTTGCCCCGCCACACCGCCACGGCCGTAGCCGCCGCCAGCGTCTTGAGCGAGGGCGCGGCGCGCACCGTGATCGTGTTCTGGCCGGACTGCACGTAATAATAAAGCCCGTCGTGGAAAACGACGCTCGGGTCTTGGCCCTGCCCCAGGTCGGAGGCGCGGAAGAGCATCCGGGCGCGCGGCTCCGGCGCTTCGAGTTGGTAGCGATCGGAGACGCAGCCGGCCAGGCCGAGGGCGGCCGCGAGCAGCAAAAGGTGGGCGCGCATCGGCGAAGCGGGTTGCGCCGGGCGGTCGGCCCCGGCAGGCGGAAAAGGCGGCGGCGCTGCCCCGCCGGGCAGCCCTCCGAGGGCAGGACCTTCAACAAAAATATGGCGCGGCAGGTCGATTCCAAGCCATATTTGACGCATATTGCACTCCGTATCGTGCATACTCGGTGCGCCGGCGGATCATGCCCGGCCGCCCGAAGCGCTCGGGGGCGCGCGCCGGCCCCGGGCTTCGCCTGCCGCGCCGCGTTTCGCCGGGCGGGCCTCTCCTGACCGACACGTTCCAATCACGAGGTATCATGAAAACCATCAAGACCGCAGTAATCGGCACCGGCTTTATGGGCCGCACCCACGTGGAAGCGCTACGGCGCGTCCCCGGCATCGAGATTGTCGCCATCGCCGACGTTTCGGAAGAAGGCGCCCGCCGCCTCGCCGACGACTACGGAATTGCGCGGGCTACGGCCGACTGGCAAGAACTCCTCCGGGACCCCGAGATCGAGGTCATCCATAACACGACGCCCAACGATCTGCACTACGAGATCAACAAGGCCATCCTGAACGCGGGCAAGCATTGCCTCTCGGAAAAGCCCCTTACCAAGAACTCGACCGAGTCGGCCGAGCTGGTGGCCCTGGCGCGCGAAAAAGGCGTGGCGTGCGGCATCAACTTCAACTACCGGTTCTACGCGCTCATCCAGCACGCCAAGAACCTGGTGCGCAGCGGTGCGCTCGGCAAGGTGTTCATGGTGCACGGCCACTACATCCAGGACTGGCTGCTCTACGACACCGATTACAACTGGCGCATCGACCCCTCGATCTCGGGCGAGAGCCGCTGCGTGGCCGACATCGGCTCGCACTGGTGCGACCTGACGCAGTTCATCACCGGCCTCAAGATTACGCACGTCATGGCCGACTTGGTGATCGCTCACCCGAAGCGTAAAAAGCCCAACGCCGAGTTCGAGAGCTTCAAGGCCAAGGAAGCGCAGTACGAGGGCAGCTACACCGAGGTGGACATCACGACGGAGGACGCCGCCAACGTGCTCGTGCGCTTCGACAACGGCGCCAAGGGCTGCTTTACCGTCAGCCAGATCAGCGCCGGGCGCAAAAACCACGAGTGGTTCGAGATCGACTGCGAGAAGGCGGCCATCTCCTGGTGCCAGGAAGAACCCAACCAGCTCTGGATCGGCTACAAGGACAAGCCGAACGAAATCCTTATCAAGGACCCGGCCCTGCTGGACGACGACGCCCGCTCGTACGCCCACTACCCCGGCGGCCACCCCGAGGGCTACCCCGACGGTCCGAAGTTCAACTTCCGCAACTTCTACCGCTTCATCCGCGACGGCAAGAAGATGGGGCAGGACCCGGCCGACTTCCCCACGTTCGAGGAAGGCCACTTCGAGGTGAAGATGGTCGAGGCCGTGCTCCAGAGCCACCGCGAAGAGCGCTGGGTCGAGATCAGCAAAGACTGACCTTTGCCCCTCCGGTCGCAAAAAAGCGGCGCCTCCCGCGCAGGGGGGCGCCGCTTTGCGCATCCGGCCGGAGGCGCGCCTACGGCTGTTCGCTCGACGACGGCGAGGTGGGGTTATTCAACTGCTGCGTCACGAGCCGGCAAATCTCTTCGAGGGTGGGGTCGATGATCCGGTAATATGCAAAGATGCCCACCTGCCGCCGCGCGATGAGGCGGCCGCGCAGGAGCAGCCCGAGGTGCTTGCTCACGTTGGCCTGCCCCAGGCCCGTCGCCTCCACCAGCTCCTGCACGTTCCGTTCCCCCGCGACGAAGAGCGCGTTGAGCAGCTCCAGGCGCGCCGGCTCGCCCATCAGCTTGAAACGATGCGCCGCCCGCTTGATGAGCGTCCGTGCGATCAACTCCATACGTTCCGCCGGACTCCCCGGACGCTTTTGCTCGTCGGGGAAACGCCCTTCCGAAGACATCGATTCCATATCTTGACGCAGCGCTAAGACAGTAAACAACAAATATTTTGCTCCTAGACGCAAGGAGCATAAGGCCATTTGCGGGCCGTTCCGAAAGCGCTCATCATGAATATTTCTTTGATCTCAACACCAGAATCGCATACGTACATATATTAGGCAAGAACCAAGCATATTCCTATGGTCCCTATTCTAGACCCTCTCCCCTGGTACATCGCCGGACCGATCATCGGGTTCATGGCACCTCTGCTGCTCTGGATCGGCGGCAAATCCTTCGGCGTCTCGGCCAACCTGCGCCATCTGTGCGCCGCCCTGCTCCCGGCCCGCACCGGCTTTTTTGCCTATGACTGGAAGCGTACAGGTTTATGGAATTTAACGTTTGCAACAGGCATCATGCTAGGGGGGGTGATTGCGCCCGGCCATGCCGCCGAGGGGTTCATCCTTCGCCTGAACCCCCATACGACGGCCTATTTGGAAGCGGCGGGTCTGCGGACGTTTACGGGCCTGGCCCCGGCGCAGCTTTTCAGCCCGGCGGCGCTGGGCAGCACGGCCGGGCTGGTGTGCGTGGCCGTCGGGGGGCTGCTCGTCGGGTTCGGGGCGCGGTACGCCGGCGGCTGCACCTCCGGGCATGCGATTTCCGGGCTGGCGACGCTGCAACCGGCTTCGCTCGCCGCCGTGGTCGGTTTTTTTGCCGGCGGCCTCGTGGTCACGCACTTCCTGCTGCCGTGGCTGCTCTAGCGCCTTGATAATGATCCGGTAATCTAAAAATCTATAAGATCTTCACGCTTCGATGCAGGTTTTACAGACCTCTACCCGCGAAAACACCCTCCCGCCGGACTGCCAGGAGCCGCCGCCGCAGCAGCCCGACGACCTGAAGCGCCTGGCGGCGTACCTGGCGGCGGGCATCGTGTTCGGCTGGGTGCTGATCCAGAGCCAGGCGGTCTCCTGGTTTCGCATCCAGGAGATGTTCCTTTTCGACAGCTTTCACCTGTACGGCGTCATCGGCTCGGCGGTCGTTACGGCGGCGGCGGGCGTAGGGCTGCTGCGGCGCACGAGCCGGGGCGAGGCCATCCGCATCGCGCCCAAGGCGTGGGGCACAGGCCGGCGCTACTGGATCGGCGGCGGTCTTTTCGGGCTGGGCTGGGGCCTGCTCGGGGCCTGCCCCGCTCCTATCCTGGCCCTCATCGGCCACGGCATGCCCGTCATGATCGCGGCGCTGCTGAGCGCCCTGGCCGGCACATTCCTGTACGGCGTGCTTCGGCCGTATTTACCACATTAACAGGTATTCCTTATGCGACATACGACCAGTTGCTCCACCAGTCGTTTTTCTCCCTGTCGGATCTTGCGCCCGCTGCTGCTGGGGGCGCTGGGGATCTACGCCCTGTGCGCCTTTGCGTGCACGCCCGCCGCCACGCCCGAACAGCCGGGCGGCGCGGTTTCCAACAACACCGCACAACCCGATACCATGTTCAACTTCCTTCGCAAATCCGCCGCCGACTCCGCCAAAGTCGTGCGCCTCAGCGCCGAGCAGTACAAAGCCGAACATACCGGCAAAGGCACGGTCATCGACGTGCGCACGCCGGCCGAGGTCGCCGGGGGCCGCCTCCGCAACGCAAAGCACATCGACGTACAGTCCGCCGACTTCAAGGCGCGCGTCGATTCGCTGGACCGCGACGGCGTGTACTACCTCTACTGCCGCTCGGGCAACCGCAGCGGCAAAGCCGCCGACCTCATGGCGGGCATGGGCTTCCGCAATTTGTACAACATCGGCGGCTACGACGCCCTGGCTGCCGCAGGGCTGCCCGTGGAGCGCCCCTGACCCCATAACGCTATGGCTAAGAAACGCATCGTCATCGTGGGCGGCGTCGCCGGAGGCGCCAGCGCGGCCGCCCGCGCCCGGCGCCTCTCCGAGGACGCCGAGATCATCGTCCTGGAGCGCGGCCCCTACGTCAGCTTCGCCAACTGCGGGCTGCCCTACTACGTCGGCGGCGAAATCGCCGAGCGCGGCAAGCTGCTCCCCTACTCGCCGGAGGGCTTGCGCGAGCGCTTCAACCTGGACGTGCGCACCCACGCCGAGGTCGTGCGCATCGACCGGGAGGCGCGCGCCGTGGACGTGCGCGACCTGGAGACGGGCCGTACGTACCGCGAGCCCTACGACGCGCTCGTGCTCTCGCCCGGGGCCGCCCCGGCGCTGCCGCCGCTGCCGGGCGCGCGCCGCGACGGGCATTTCCAGGTGCGCACCGTGCCCCATGTGGACGCCATCGACGCATGGATCCGCGCCCACGACGCCCGGCGCGCCGTTGTGGTAGGCGGCGGCTACATCGGCCTCGAAATGGCCGAGCAGCTCCACCGGCGCGGCCTCAGCGTGGCGCTCATCGAGGCGCTGCCGCAGGTGATGGCGCCGCTCGACCCCGAAATGGCGGCCTTCGTACACGACGCGTTGCGCGCGCAGGGCATCGCGCTGATGCTGGGCGCGCGGGTCGCGCGCTTCGACGACCCGGAGGAGGGCGCCGCCGCCTCGACGGTATGCCTGGAAAGCGGCGAGCGGCTTCCGGCCGACCTCGTCGTGCTGGCGGTGGGCGTCAAGCCGGAGGTGGAACTGGCCCGCGAGGCCGGCCTGGAAACCGGCGACCGGGGCGGCATCCGCGTCGATGCGACGCTGCGCACCAGCGACCCGCACATCTACGCCGTCGGCGACGCCATCGAGGTGCGCGACCGCGTGACGGGGCAATGGGCCGCGATTCCGCTGGCGGGGCCGGCCAACCGGCAGGGACGCATGGCCGCCGACCACATCTTCGGCCGGGAGGCGCGGTACGAGGGCACGTGGGGCACGGCCATTCTGCGCGTGTTCGAGCTGGCCGCCGGGTGCACCGGCGCCAACGAACGCGCCCTGCGGCAGGCCGGCATCCCGTACAAGGCCCTGCATGTGCATCCGTCTTCGCACGCAGGCTACTTTCCAGGGGCGCATCCGCTCAGCCTGAAGCTGCTGTTTTCGCCCAAGGACGGGCGCATCCTCGGGGTGCAGGCCGTCGGGAAGGATGGGGTGGACAAGCGCGTCGATGTCGTCGCCACGGCGATGCAAACAGGCGCGACGGTCCACGACCTCGGGCGCTTGGAGCTGAGCTACGCCCCGCCCTTCGGCTCGGCCCGCGACCCGGTGAACATCCTGGGCATGGCCGCCGCCAACATCCTGGACGGCCTCACGGACGTGCGACAGTGGTACGACCTGGCCCCCGACGCCGAGGGCAAGCCCTTCGTGCTCGACGTGCGTAACCCGGAGGAACGCGAGCGAGGGGCCATTCCGGACTCGGTGTTCATCCCGCTGAACGATCTGCGTGCGCGCCTCGGAGAGCTGCCGCAGGAGCGCGAGATCGTGGTGTACTGCCACTCCGGGCAGCGCTCCTACTACGCGACGCGGGTGCTGCGCGAGCACGGATTGGCGGCCTACAACCTCTCGGGGGCGTACAAAACCTGGAGCGCGATGTACGAGCCCGAGACCGAGACCGCCGCCCGAGACTGAGGCGTGCTCAGTCCGAGTCGGTGGGCAAGAGGTGTTCTACCGAAGCGCCGTCCCACGCGTCGAAGGCCGCGGCGGTCTCGTGCGCCGGAGCGACCTGCACCTGGTGCAGGAACGCCGAGAGCAAGCGGCTGTCGTGGTCGTCGGGCGTGGCCGGCGGCGGCGCGGGGGGCGGCGGGGGCGGCGGCCCCTCCGATTGCAGCGAGTAGGCCAGGGGCGCGTAGACCGGCGGGGCCGGGGCCTCCGCCGGAGGCGCTGCGGGCGGAGGCCCCGGCGCCTGGCGCTGCTGCGCGTAGCTCGGCACGACGCGCGCGCGCGCCATCTCCTCCATGTACAGGCGCCGCATCGTGCGCTCCATCGAAAGCTTGCGCTCGGTGCGGCGCGTGGTAAACACCGGCGGCTCGGCCGGTTCAGGGCGCGGGCGCCGCTCCGGCGCGGGGCGCTCGGGCTGCGGGATTTGCAGCTTCTCGGCCCCCTCCTCCAGCAGCTCCTCCGCGCGGGCAAAGGCGCGCTCGATCTCCGGGGTGGGCGCCACCACCAGCGAAAGCTGCTGCGACGCCTGAATGGCCCGGTTCTGCGACGGCGTGTCGTCGTAGGCGACCTGGTCCAGGATGCACAGCAGCGCCGAGGAAGTCCCCGAGCGCTCCAGTTCGCGGTAGGCGCATGCGCGGATGATGGTGTTGGCGCTGGCGAGGTGCAGCGCGACGGCCTTTTCCAGTTCGGCGTCCATCTCGGCCGCGGCCAGCAGCCGGAAGCCTTCCATCTGACGCGGCGTCCTCGGGCTCCGAAGCAAGGCGACGATGTGACGGTTGGACGGCATGCCGAAAGCGATGCGCGCGGCGCGCTGGGAAAGGAAGGTTCTGTTACGCCCTGTTATCGGCCGCGCACGCGCGTTCTTAACCGCCGCGCGGCGCCTGTTTCGCGGCCCGCCCGTCGGCTGCATTCCGAAACTCTCATACGGCGCCCTAGCGGCCTACGACCTCCTTGATGCCCGTAATGAGCATTTCGATGGATACGGTGACCAGCACCATGCCCATCAGCCGCTCCATCGCCGTCAGGCCGCGGTCGCCGAGGAAGCGACGCATATAGCTGGAGAAGTACAAAATGGTGGTGCTGGCGCTCCAGGCGAGGATGAGCGCCACGAGCCACTCGAACCAGCGGTCGGGCTCGCGGCTCATGAAAAGCAGTTCGGTGGCCAGGGCGCTCGGTCCGGCGAAGTACGGAATCGCCAGGGGCACGATGAACGGCTCGCGGTCCTCGTCCACGGCCTCCGTGAGCGAGCGGTGCGGCGCGGGGAAGATCATGCGCAGGGCGATCAGCAGCAGGATGACCCCGCCGGAGGTGGTCAGCGCGGGCGCGGAGATGCGCAGCAAGTCGAGCACGAACTGCCCGGTAAACAGAAAAAACAGCAGCACCGCAAGCGCAATGAACGACTCGCGCAGCACCACCCGGCGATGCCGGTGCAAAGGCACGTTTTTGAGGGCCGTCAGGTAGAACGGGACGTTGCCCAACGGGTCCATTACGAGCAGCAGCAGCAGGGCCGCAGAGATGACGGTCATAGAAGCACGGGTTGTGACGGCCCGAAGATAAGAGCGGCCGAGGCCCGCGCCGCGCGGCGCAGCCCAAGAATGGCGCCGAGCGCCGGCCGGCGGCTCGTGGAAATCGGGCCCCTGCGCCGTACCTTTAGCGGCTTATGACCGGACCCTACCACCCTCTAGAGATTATGGCAGAACAGACTTCGGATAAATCGCCCGTGCTGCGCCTGGGCCTGCCCAAGGGCAGCCTTCAGGAGGCCACGTTTGAACTCATGGACCGCGCCGGCTACAGCTTCAGCGTGCGCGACCGCTCGTACTTCCCCTCGACGGACGACTCGGAGCTGACGGCCATGCTCGTCCGCGCGCAGGAAATGGCGCGCTACGTCCAGGACGGCGTCTTCGACGCCGGCATCACCGGCAAGGACTGGATCATCGAGACCGACGCCGAGGTGGTGGTGGTGGCCGACCTGATCTATTCCAAGGCCAGCATGCGCCCGGTGCGCTGGGTGCTCGCGGCGCCGGAAAGCTCCAGCATCCACTCGGTGGCGGACCTGGCGGGCAAGCGCATCGCCACGGAGGTCGTCAACATCACGCGCAAGTGGCTCTCCGCGCACGGCGTCGAGGCCGAGGTCGAGTTCTCGTGGGGCGCCACCGAGGCAAAGTGCCCCGAACTGGTCGATGCCATCGTCGAGGTGACCGAGACGGGCTCTTCGCTGCGGGCCAACAAACTGCGCATCGTCGAGACGCTCATGGAGAGCAACACGCAGCTCATCGCCAACGCGGCGGCGTGGGAAGACCCCTGGAAGCGCCGCAAGCTGGAGAACATCGCCCTCCTGATGCAAGGCGCCATCCGCGCCGAAGGCCGGGTGGGCCTCAAGATGAACGCCCGCCGCGACCAGCTCGGGGCCATCACGTCGCTGCTGCCGGCCCTGCGCCGCCCCACCGTCTCGCCGCTCTACGGCGACGACGACTGGGTCGCCATCGAGACGATCATCGAGGAGCGAGAGGTGCGCAAGATCCTGCCCGAACTCAAGCGGGCCGGCGCCGAAGGCATCATCGAGTACGAGCTGAACAAGATCATCGGCTAGCGCAGCCCCTCGGGCGGCGGAGCATCCCGCTCCGCCGCCGGGGCGTCGCCGCTTTACACGAGCACCTCGCCCGACATTTCGGCCGGCGCGTCCACGCCCATCATGCGCAGGATCGTGGGGGCAATGTCGCCGAGCTTGCCGTTGCGGATCGGCCCCTCGAACCCTTCCTTGATGATCATGTGCGGCACCGGCACGGTGGTATGGGCCGTGTGCGGGCTGCCGTCGGGG
>CBDTTW010000038.1:0-19829 GCA_965363675.1 uncultured Rhodothermaceae bacterium | reverse complement strand
CCTGCCCCGCCGGGGCCAGCAAACCGGCAAGCACGAGCAATACGGCGATCATAACGGCGTGGGGGGATGGGGCGGCGGGTCGGGGGCAAAGCTGCGCAGCACGGCGTCGGCGAGGCCCTCGCGGCGGCGCGCCGCCATCGCCGCGCGCGCCTCCGGGCCAAGGCCGAGGATGGCCTGGAGCATCGGCGCGGCGGCAAACGGAAAAATCATCTGCGAGAGGAACGCCGTCACGAAGTCCTCCGCAAGCGTCGGGCGCAGACGCCCCGCCGCCGCCTCGGCGTCGAGTTGGGCCTGCAAGGCGCCCATTACTTTCTTGCGGACCTCCTCAAGCGGCAAGACGCTCCCGAGCAGCGCCAGAAACTGCCCGTGCCGGTGATGCAGCTCCGAGAGAATGTATCCCGGCAGGTACGGGTTGGCCGTCAGCAGGTCCGTGTAGACCTCCGCGAGGCGCTGCAACTTCTCGCGCAGCCCTCCCTCAGAGTCCAGCACGCCGAGCACGCTCGGAAACATGATGCGGGCGGCGCGCAGAAACACCGCCTCGGCCAGGCG
Source organism: uncultured Rhodothermaceae bacterium (assembly GCA_965363675.1). Taxonomy (GTDB): domain Bacteria; phylum Bacteroidota; class Rhodothermia; order Rhodothermales; family DASSAV01; genus CBDTTW01. The sequence continues at coordinate 19,280 of CBDTTW010000038.1, read as the reverse complement.
CTCCTTGGTGCGGTAGTAGTAGTGCAGAAGCGCCCGGTTGACGCCCGCCTCGTCGGCAATCTCCTGGGTGCGCGCCCCCGCCGTGCCCCGGCGCATGAACACCCGGTGCGCCGCCTCGATGATCTGCTCCTGCGTGCCGGGGTCTTCCCGGGGCTCAGGCGAAGCCATTATCTATCCTGTTTAACCATTCTGATAAACAAAATAGATAACCCTGCGGGGCGTTGCAATACCTCCTCTAAAAACCCATACTATGCACGCGTCGTCCGTGCAAAACCGCTCGCCCATGGCCTTGTTGCTGCATCTGCTCCTCTGCGCCCTCTTGCCGGGCGCGCCCCCCGACTCCGTGCGTACGGTCGGCGGCTACCGGGGCATCTGGTTTACCCTCGGGCAGCCCTCCGCCTACGGCGACAAGTATTCCGGCGGACTGGGCACCTACACGGCCAACCACCGCCCGCTGGCCGTCTACGCCCCGGCGGCGCGCAAAACCTTCTTCGTATACGGCGGAACGCCCCGCGCGGACGCGCGCCGCCTGCTGGCGATGATCGGGACGTACGACCACGACACGGGACTGCTCTCGCGCCCCGTCGTCGTGCACGACAAGGAGACCGTGGACGACCCGCACGACAACCCCGCGCTCAGCATCGACGAGCAGGGTTACCTGTACGTGTTCGTCAGCGGGCGGGCGGCGCAGCGCCCCGGCTTCGTTTACCGCAGCCGACGCCCCTACGACACGGGCGGCTTCGAACTGCTCTACGAGGGCGCGTTCGCCTACCCGCAGCCCTGGCGGCGCGCCGGGGGCGGCTTCCTGCTCCTGCTGACGCGCTATACCCACGGCCGCGAAATGTACTGGGCGACCAGCCCGGACGGCCGGACGTGGGCCCCGCCCCGCAAGCTCGTCGAGGGCGGGCATTACCAGTCCAGCGCCGCCTTCGGCGGCCGCGTCGGGACGGCCTACAACGTGCACCTGCCGGCCTCCGACGCCGACACGCGCACCAATCTGTACTACCTCGAAACGCCCGACGGCGGCGCCTCGTGGCAAACGGTGGACGGGCGCCCGGTCCGAACGCCTCTGGCCGAGTTGGACACCCTGGCCCTGGTGCACGACTACCGCCGGGAGGGCCTTCTGGTCTACCTCCACGACCTCGCCTACGACCGGCAGGGCCGCCCCGCCATGCTCTACACCACCAGCCGCGACCACCGCCCCGGACCCGGCGGCGCCCCCCGCACCTGGACCGTCGCCCGCTGGGACGGCGCGCGCTGGCGCATCCACCCCGTCGCCCCCGCCGGCCACAACTACGACACCGGCATGCTGACCGTCGAGCCGGATGGCGCCTGGCAGATCGTCGGCCCGACGGAGCCGGGGCCGCAGCCCTGGGGTACGGGCGGCGAAATCGCCCTCTGGCGCAGCCTCGACGAAGGGCAGACGTGGGCGCGCACGCGCCGCCTCACCGCCGGCAGCCCGTACAATCATAGCTACGTGCGCCACCCGCTGAACGCGCATCCCGACTTCTACGCCTTCTGGGCCGACGGCGACGCCGATGGCCTCTCGCCCTCGCACCTGTACTTCAGCGACCGCACCGGGGCGCGCGTCTTCCGGATGCCTTACGACATGGCGGGGCCGTTCGCCGCACCGGAGCCGTATGCGCCGCCCCCGCCGCGCCGTGAGGGCACACCCTAACTAACGGCGCTCCCACTCGATGAGCCACGGGTCGGAGGTGCGCGCCTGGAAGGCTTGCAGCTTCGCCTTGTGCTCTGCGAGCACGCCGGCCATGGCCGGATCGTCGGCGAGGTTGCGGGCCTCGTAGGGGTCGGCTTCGAGGTCGTACAGTTCGAACTCGGGCCGGTGCAGGTACCGGCGCACCGAGCGCGGCCCGTACTGCGCCTCCAGGCCGCCGCCCTGCCAAACGCTCTGCCACGTCGCCGAGGCCCACAAGTCCGAGGCAAACGGGAAGGCAAGGCCGTTGGCGATGTTCCAGATGAGCTTGTACCGCCGCCCGATGACCGTGCGCATGGGGTAGTACATGGTCACCTCGTGGAGCGTATGCGAGCCGTAGGCTTCGTCCCACCCCTGAGGGTTGGGCTCGGCCAGCACCGGCAGCAGCGAGCGCCCGTGCAGCCCGTGTTGCGCCGGCACGCGCGCCTTGACGTAGGCCGTCTCGGCAGGCTGGCCGTAGGTCGGCTCTGCGACGCCGGCAAACGCGAGGATGGTGGGCGTAAGGTCCACCCAGCTTATGAGCGCCGTGCTCCGAACGCCGCGCCGGGCCGCGTCGGGGTGGCGCACGATGAGCGGCGCGCGCAGGCCGGGCTCGTATACGGTCGTCTTGGCTCCGGCGAAGGCGGCCCCGTGGTCCGAGAGGTAGAGAATCAGCGTCTGCTCGTAGACGCCCGCCTCCTTCAGCAGGGCGATGAGGCGGCCCACCCCCTGATCGACGCGCGAGACCGAGCTGTAGTATTCGGCCAGCTCGGCGCGCGTGGCGGGCGTATCGGGCAGCCACGGCGGCACGCGCACCTCTTCGGGGCGGTAGGTCACCGTCGTGACGCCGGGGTACCCCTCGGCGCGGTTGCCGAAGGGGTCCGGGCGGAGCGTTTCGGAAACGGCGCCCACCCCCGAGCCCTCGCCGGCCCCCGGGTCGCCGCTGCGGTGCGGGTCGGACGTGGCAAAGTAGAGAAAAAACGGCCGCTTGTCCGCCGCCCCGATAAAGCTGCGCACGCTCTCGGCCATCGCGACGGGGTTGCGCGCGTTGGCCTCGAACACCTCCTGGAAGTGGTACACCGACTCCGGCGCGACGTGGTACTTGCCGACGCGCGCCGTGCGGTAGCCCGCCTCGGCCAGCAGCACCGGCAAACCCTTCAGGTGGTCATAGCTCTGGAAGTGGTGTACGGCGTGCTCCAGGCCGTACTGCCCGGTGCGGTGGTTGTGCAACCCGCTCAGGATGACCGACCGGCTGGGGCTGCAACTGGCCGTGGTGGCGTAGGCGCGCAGAAACAGCGTGCCCTCCGAAGCCAGGCGGTCCAGATTCGGCGTCTGGATGATGGGGTTGCCGTAGGCGCCCGTATCCTGGCCGTGGTCGTCCGCCACGATCATCACGACGTTGCGCGCGCCTTGCGCAAAGGCGGCGCCGGGCCAGAGCAGCGCCAGAAACAGCCAGAACGTTCGTCCGAGCATCACCGGTCTCGATCAGGAAGAAGGAAAGGGGCGGCCCGAAACGCAAGCGGCCGCGCGGCGTCCCTCCCAGAGTACGCCACGCGGCCGTAAAATGCCAGATGCCGCCGTCGCCTATCCCCGGCCGTTGGCGGGCGCGTCGTAGAAGCGTTGCGGCAGCACCTCGCTGAGCTTCTCGCCGCCGACGATGCCGAAGTCGAGCGTGCGGATGGGGAACGGGATCGTGATCCCCTCCGCGTCGAACGCCTTCTTGAGGTGCATGACGGCGTCGCTGCGCGCCTGGAGGTAGTCGGTCTGCTTGTGGAACGAGGTCCAGAAGCGCACCACGAAGTCGATGGAGCTGTCGCCGAAGCCCTCGTAGTACAGATCGACGGGGCGGCTGCGCTCGACGCCGCTGACCTGGTGGACGGCTTCGAGGGCCACGCGCCGCACCTTCTCCAGGTCGTCGCCGTACGAGACGCCCACCTTCAGGTCGATGCGCCGCCAACCGGCGCGCGAGAAGTTGGTGATGGCGTTCTGAAACACGTCCTTGTTGGGCAGGATGACGAGCTGTCCCTGGAACGTGCGCAGCGTCGTCGCGCGCAAATCCACCGACTCGACGAGGCCCTGGAAGTCGCGCGTCTGGATGATGTCGCCTTCGTTGAACGGCCGTCGCAGCGAAAGCATGACGCCCGAGATGAAGTTGGCCGCCATGTCCTGAAACGCGAAGCCGAGCGCCAACCCGATGATGCCGACGCCGGCCAGCAGCGAGGTGACGGTTTTGTCGAGGTTCAGGATGCCGAGCGCCACGAAAATGCCCGTCAGGAGCACGGCCATGTAGGCGGCGCTGGCGATCAGCCGGTTGACCTGCACGTGGTTCGAGAGGCGATGCATGAGGCCGAGCATCGCCTTGCGCATGAGCTGCGCAGCGAACCACGCGAGCGTCGCCACGAAGGCGGCGGCTACGAAGTTGGGCAGCATCAGGATGAGCGCGTCGATCCAGCCGTCGAGCTTGGTCAGCAGTTCGCTAAACGTTTCGTTGAAGTCGAGCATGGGGTGGGCGCCGCCGGAGGCGGCCTCTCGGACTCATCATTTTAAGGACATACCAGTTTCTTTTGACGCGCCGGGCCGCCGAATCGTTCCGGCGGCCCGGCCAAACGCGGCGCGCCCGCCGCCGGGGGCGCAGCGGCGGGCGTCGCAAGGGGCGCGTGGGGGCGGCTTACTTCACCAGCATCAGGCGCCGGGTCGAGGAGCGCCCCCCGAAGTCCAGGCGCGCCAGGTACATGCCGCTCGGCAGGCCCTCGGCGCTCCAGACGGCGACATGCCGCCCCGCCGGGAGCATGCCCCCGGCGAGCGTCGCCACGGGCTGCCCGAGGGCGTTGTAGATCGTGAGCGTGGCCGCGCCCGCCGAGGGCAAATCGAAGGCAAGCGTCGTGGCCGGGTTGAACGGGTTGGGGTAGTTCGGCTCCAGGTGCGCCTGCGCGGGCAGTTCCGGCGCGGCCTCGGCGGCCGTCGGGGAGGCCGGCGGGTCGAGCAAAAGCTGCGTCGGCGCGATGCCGGCCTTGTAGCGCCCCACCTCGGCGCCTGTGCGCGTGTGCACCGTCACGAAGCCGGCCGTGGTATAGTTCGTGAACCGGGCGGCATAGATGCGGTCTTTCGCCGCGTCGTAGGCCACCCCGCCGACGCCTTCAGGCCCCGCCAGCGTGATCGTCGGCAGTTGGGCGTTGGCCTGCGTGTCGAAGACGAGCAGATCCTTGCCGTGGACGTAGAACACCTGCTCCAGCTCGGGCGCGTAGTACGTGTCCTGCCCGAAGCTCGCGGCCCCGGCCTGGAACGGCAGGGTGAAGCGCTGAAGCACCGCGCCCGTCTGCCCGTCCACGACGACGACGGCGGCGTTGACGCGCCCGACGACGTTCCACTGCGCATCGTAGAGCGTCTGGCCGTTGCAGAAGGCCCACACCTCCTTCTCCCGGTCCACCTCCAGGTGGCGCGGGCCTTTGCAGCCGAGGTTGACCGTGGCGATGGGCGCGTCCGTCGCCGCGTCGATCACCGTCAGCGTCGAGTCGGCCCCGAAGCCCGAGTTGGCGACGTAGACGCGCCCCCCCACGACGGCGATGTCCTCCGGGTTGCGGCCTACGCGGATCGTGCGGGTGTCGGCGACGCTGTTGGTCGTCAGATTGACCGCCGTCACGGTTCCGGTGTACAGGTTGGAGACGTACGCCTTGCCGGGGGCCACGACGGTCATGTAGCGCGGGCTGGGCACGCCCGTAAGCTGCCAGAACCGCTTGCCGGTCTTTGGGTCGATGTAGTCCACCGCTTCGGACGTGTTGGACATCACGTAGAGCACGCCGCCGTGCAGCGTGGCGCTCTGGACAATCGTGCCGAAGCGCTCGATGACGGTCGTCATGGCCCCCGCGCCGAGGTCGTTGTAGGTCACCGAGCCGTTGTTGTCCGAGAAGTTGCCCTGGTTGACCACGTAGACGCCCGTAGGCTGGGCGAAGGCGCGCCCGGCGGCGAGGAGCGCCGCCAGGAGGAAGAGGGTCGTACGGATCGTAGCGTTCAAGTGCATGGCGTTTCGAGCGTGAGGTTGAGGGATACGGTCAGGATTCGAGGTCGAGCAGCAGCCGCAGCCGGAAAAGGCGGGGCGGCATGGGGTAGTTTTGCAGCACGCTGTACGTGCGGTCGAGCGCGTTTTCGACGAGGAAGCTCAGCGCGGCCCGCATGTGCGCCCGGCGCGCTTCGAGGCGCGCGTGGGCGTCGAGGACGAAGTACGGCTTCAGGGCCTGGGCGCCGTCGGTCGAGACGTAGCGCCGCCCGACGTATCGCCCGTCGAGGCCCACCGAGGCGAAGCCGGCGCGCGCCTCGGCGTGGGCCTTTGCCTGGCGGCGCGGGACGTAGCGCACCGGCCGGCCGTACTCGGCGGCGCCTGCCTCCGAGCGGTCGCGCGCGTCGGTCAGGGTGTAGAACAGCCCCGCCCCGGCGCCGACGCGCCCGGGCGTGCGCGCCTGGGCCGAAAGCTCCAGCCCGCGCGAGCGCACCCGCGCAAGGTTCGCAGGCGCCCACACGCCGGCGGCGTTCGGCGTCCAGACGATCTGATCGGTGATTTCCGACCAGAAGCCGGTGGCCTCGGCCTGGACGAGGCCCGCCTGTCCCGCCAGCCCCGCGTCGTAGGTCCAGCCGTATTCGGGGCGCAGATCCGGGCGCCCGCCGGGCTGCCAGAACCGGTCGTTGAAGGTGGGCGCCCGGAAGGCGCGGCCGGCGGCGGCCTTCAGGCGCAGCGCCTCCCCGAAAAGCGGCGCGTTCAGGCCGAGGCGGGGGCTGAGGGCGACGTAGGAAAGCGTGTCGGCCAGCAGGTAGGCATCCGCGCGGAGGGCGGGGAACACGGCTGCGCCCTTCCACCGGCGCATGCCGTGCGCGAACACGTTCAGGCTTTGCTGCGCAGCGCCCGCAAGCAGGCTCGGGTGCTCGGCGCGGCCCCACCCGGCGCCCGCGCCCACGGCGGCCAGCCAGTCGCGGCCCGCCGGGGTGCGCGCCTCCACCTCCGCCGAGCCCACCCGCGCGCGCCCCGTATCGTCGGTGCGCAACTGCGGGTTGGCGTAGCGAAGGGCGCTTTGCTGCACGAGCGCGCCCACATGCAGCGTGCCCCAGCGGTGCGCGGCGTCGTAGTCGGTCCAGAGGCGCCGGTGCTCGTCCCACTGGCGTTCGCCCCGGGGGCGCGTTCCCCCGATGGTCGGCAAGCCGCGTTCGGCGTCGTTGCGCCACCCCGAGAGCCGCATCTGGCGGCGCGCGCCGGTATAGCGCAGGCTGCCGAACACCGAGGTGGTGCGCCGGTCGGCGCCTTCGCGCGGGACGAGGCGCGCCGGGAACAGGGCCTCGTTGAAGTAGGCATAGTCGCCCTCGGACTGGTCGCGCTCGGCCAGCGCCAGCACCGAGAAGCGCCCGCGCCCTCCGGCCGCCAGCACGCCGCCGTTGCGCTCGCCGAAGCCGCCGGCGCCGCCGGAGACGAGCATGCGCATGCCGGCCCCCGGCGCCCGCGCCCGCAGGTTGACCACCCCGCCGAGCCCGTCGGTCCCGTAGAGCGCCGAGCCCGCCCCGTGCATCACCTCGACGGACTGCAAGAGCAGCGCCGGCAGCAGCGACAGGTCGAGCTGGCCGAGCTGCGGGTCGGCGATGCGGTGGCCGTCGAGCAGGATGAGCGTCTGGGCGGCGCCGGCGCCGCGCAGCGAGACCGAGGCCAGCCCGCCTGCGCCGTAGCGCCGCATAAACGCGCCCGAGCCGCCTTCGAGCAGGTCGGCGGCGGAGCGCGCTCCGGCGGCGGCCCCGGCTTCGGCGTCGATCACGGTGACGCGCACCGGCGCCGCGCGCGTGGGCATCTCGACGCGCGCCGCCGTGACCGTCAGGTCGGGCAGGCGCACCGTGGTGTCGGGGGGGGCCGCCTGGCGGGCGCCGGCCCCCGAGGCCAGGGCCGCGCCGCAGACGAGCAGCAGGCCCGCGCGAGAAAGAAGCGTCATAAAAAAAGCCCGAACCTCAAAAAGGTCCGAGCAGCGGCTTCGCGCGCCGGGGCAGGGCGCCGGGAACGAAGGGATGCGCGGACCCCATTTTCCCGGAGGTCTTTCAGCATGAGCAGCGGCGGGCAGGTCTCCTGGCTTACCGTCTGCGCCCGGCAGGGCGCGGGTTTCGCGGCTCCGCGGCGCGCCTTCCCGCAGGGCGGCCCTGGTCCAGGGCGCCCGCGCAGTGGCGCGCCGCCTCGTCGCCGGAAACGGGAGGCGGTCTACAGTTGCGGGTACAGCTCCGGAAAGCCCCGAGGCCGCGCGCGCCATGCGCAGGGCCGAAAGGCGCCGGATTCCCTTTTCACCGGCTCCCGCAGGGCGGAAGCGCGGAACTCGCAGCGGTATGCAAAAGAACGACGGCTCAATGTAGGGCGCGCCGGCGGCCCGTGCAAGCCTACGCCGACGCCTGCCGGAACGCCGCCAGAATGGTCTGCGCTCCAATGGTGGGCGGCAGGGCGCCTTCGCGCACGCGGGCGCGCACGCTCTTCCAGACGCCCTTGACGCCGGGGTGCTCGCGCAGCAGGGCGTGGAGCTGCTCGTCGATCATGGCATCCATCCAGCGCAGCATCTGCTCGCGCCGCCGCTCCAGGAGCGCGCCCGAGGCCGTAAGCTGCGCGTGGTGCTCCTGGATGTCGTTCCAGATCTGCTCCAGCCCGAAGCCCGTCACGGCGCTGCACAGGGCCACGCGCGGGCGCCACCCGGCCCGAGGAGCCATGAAGTGCAAGGCATTTTTGTACTGCCCCGCCGCGCGCCGCGCGCGGTCCAGGTTGTCGCCGTCGGCTTTGTTGACCGCGATGAGGTCCGTCAGCTCCAGCAAACCGCGCTTGATGCCTTGCAGCTCGTCGCCGGCGCCGGGCAGCATGAGCGCCAGAAAAAAATCGGTCATCTCGGCCACGACCGTCTCGGACTGCCCCACGCCGACCGTCTCGACGAGGACCACGTCATAGCCGGCGGCTTCGCAGACGAGCATACTTTCGCGCGTTTTGCGGGCCACCCCGCCGAGCGTGCCCGCCGAGGGCGAGGGCCGCACGAACGCGCGCGGCTCGACGCTCAGGCGCGTCATGCGCGTTTTGTCGCCGAGGATGCTGCCGCCGCTGACGCCGCTCGACGGGTCGATGGCGAGCACGGCCACGCGGCGGCCCGCCTCCGCGAGCATCATCCCGAAGGCTTCGATAAAGGTGCTTTTGCCGACGCCCGGCACCCCCGTGATGCCGATGCGGCGCGCGCCGCCCGTGTGCGGCATCAGCGCCGAGAGCATCTGCTGCGCCATGGCGCTGTGGCGCGGGTGGTTGGACTCGGTGAGCGTGATCGCGCGCGCCAGCACGGCCCGCTCGCCGGCCAGGACGCCGGCCACGTAGTCCTCGACGCCCAGCTCCCGCCGCCGAAGCGCGCCCCCCGAGCGGGACTCGGGGGGCATGCCCGGCTGCGCAGGCGCTACGCTCAGCGCCGACTTGTATTCGGATGCCATGTCGTCAGGCCGCCCCGGGCCGCCTAGTTTTCCATCAGCGGCTCGTCCAGGCGGATGCCCAGGCGCTCCGAGAGGCGCTCCAGCACGGTGGTGGCGCACTGCGGGATCACGGTGCCGGGGCCGAAGATGGCCGAGGCGCCCGCTTCGTACAACGCGTCGTAGTCCTGCGGCGGAATCACGCCGCCGACGACGATCAGGATGTCCTCGCGGCCGAGCTTCGCCAGCTCGCTGCGCAAGGCCGGCACGAGCGTCAGGTGGCCGGCGGCCAGCGACGAGGCGGCGCACACGTGCACGTCGTTCTCGACGGCCTGGCGCGCCGTCTCCTCGGGCGTCTGGAAGAGCGGGCCGATGTCCACGTCGAAGCCGAGGTCGGCGAAGCCGGTCGCCACCACCTTCTGGCCGCGGTCGTGGCCGTCCTGGCCCATCTTGGCGATCAGGATGCGCGGGCGGCGCCCTTCGACGTTCTCGAACGCATCCACGAGCCGCCGCACGCGCTGCACCAGGTCGGCCGACTCGCCGATCTCGCCGCTGTAGACGCCGCGCACCGAGTGGATGACGGCCTGGTGCCGCCCGTAGACCTTCTCCAGCGCGTCGCTGATTTCGCCTACGGTGGCCTTGGCGCGCGCCGCCTCGACGGCAAGCGCCAGCAGATTGCCCTCGTTGGTCTCGGCGGCGTGGGTGAGCGCGTTCAGGCGGGCCTCTACCTCGGCGGCGTCGCGCTCGCGGCGCAGGCGCTGCAACCGCTCGATCTGCGCCTCGCGCACGGCCGAGTTGTCCACCTTGAGCACGTCCACCTGCTCCTCTTCGTCGAGCCGGTACTTGTTGACGCCCACGACGGTCTGGCGCCCCGAGTCGATGCGCGCCTGGGTGCGGGCCGCTGCCTCCTCGATGCGCAGCTTCGGAATGCCCTTGTCGATGGCTTTCGCCATGCCGCCCAGCTCCTCGACTTCGAGGATGTGCGCCCACGCCTTCTGCACCAGCTCATGCGTCAGGCGCTCCACGTAGTACGAGCCGCCCCACGGATCGACCGTGCGGCAGGTGTCGGTCTCCTGTTGCAGGAAGAGCTGCGTGTTGCGGGCGATGCGCGCCGAGAAATCGGTCGGCAGGGCCAGCGCCTCGTCGAGCGCGTTCGTGTGCAGGCTCTGCGTGTGGCCCTGAGTGGCCGCCATCGCCTCGATGCACGTCCGGACGACGTTGTTGTACACGTCCTGCGCCGTCAGCGACCAGCCCGAGGTCTGGCTGTGCGTGCGCAGCGACATGCTTTTGCTGTTCTTCGGGTTGAACTGCTTGATGAGCTTGGCCCAGATCAGGCGCGCGGCCCGCATCTTGGCGATTTCCATGAAGAAGTTCATGCCGACGGCCCAGAAGAACGAGAGCCGGGGGCAGAAGGCGTCCACGTCGAGGCCGGCTTCGACGCCGGTGCGCACGTAGTTGAGGCCGTCGGCCAGCGTATAGGCCATTTCCAGGTCGGCCGTGGCCCCGGCCTCCTGCATGTGGTAGCCGCTGATCGAGATCGAGTTGAAGCGCGGCATGTGCCGGCTCGTGAAGGCGAAGATGTCCGCGATGATCTTCACGCTCGGGCCGGGCGGGTAGATGTACGTGTTGCGGACCATGAACTCCTTCAGAATGTCGTTCTGAATCGTTCCCGAGAGCTGTTCGAGCTTGACGCCCTGCTCCTCGGCCGCCACGATGTAGAGCGCCAGCACCGGCAGCACCGCCCCGTTCATCGTCATCGAGACGCTCATCTTGTCGAGCGGGATGCCGTCGAACAGGACGCGCATGTCGTAGATCGAGTCGATGGCGACGCCGGCCATGCCCACGTCGCCCATGACGCGCGGGTGGTCGGAGTCGTAGCCGCGGTGCGTCGCCAAGTCGAAGGCGATGCTGAGGCCCTTCTGGCCGGCGGCCAGGTTGCGCCGGTAGAACGCGTTGGACTCCTCGGCCGTCGAGAAGCCCGCGTACTGGCGCACCGTCCACGGCTGCATGACGTACATCGTGGAGTACGGCCCGCGCAGGAACGGCGGGAAGCCGGGCATGGCGTCGAGGTGTTCGAGGCCGCCGAGGTCGGCCGCCGTATAAAGCGGCTTCACGTCGATGTTCTCGGGCGTGCGCCACAGCAGGGTCTCGGGGTCCAGGCCGAGCTGCTCGCGCACCTGGGCCTGCCATGCCTGGAAGTCGGCCGAAGCCGCCTGCCCGTTTTTGAACTCTATGTTGCGGAAATCAGGAATCATTACGAATCACCTCCTCTTCTTCGAGAAGCTCGCGCAGGGTTTGCAGTACGTTGCACTTGATGTAGATGAAGCGGTCGACGCCGGCCTCTTTGTAGGCGGCTTCCTTGTCGCCCGGGAAGCCGGCCAGCACGACGGCGCGTGCGCCCGCCGCCTTGAGCGCCGGGGCGGTCTCGGCGACTACGGTTTCGTAGAGCTTATCCGAGGAGCAGATCACGGCGACGCGGGCCCCGCTCTTCCGGAACGCGGCGGCGGCCTCGTCGGCGCGGGCAAAGCCGGCGGCGCCGATGACCTCGAAGCCTCCGGCCTCGAAGAAGTTTTTAGCGAAGGCGGCGCGCGCCGTGTGGTGGGCCACCGGCCCCATGTTCGCCAGGAACACCGACGGGCGGCGGCCCGTGGCGGCCAGGCGGCGGTCGCTCTCGTCGCGCAGGGCCTCGAACGGCTCGGCGTAGGGATGCGGCGTCACCGGGGCCACGGAGGGCGCCTCGGCGGCCCCGGCCCACAAGGCGGCGGCCATCCCCGCGAGGGTCGCCCCGCCGGCGGCGGCCTCGACGAGCGCCTCGACGCCGCCGCGCTTCACGGCGGGGGCCTGCTTGGGCGCGGCCTCGATGGCTGCGCGGCGCAGCGCCTCGTAGTCGGGCGCGTCGCGCAGGACCGGCTTCTCGAAGATGTCCGGAAACTCGCTCACCCCGGTGATCTGGTCTTTGCGCACGGCGATGTTTTTGGCGCGCGGAGCGAAGGCCGAGTCGATCCGGCGGCCGACCCATCCCGAAAGCAGCGCCTGCTCCATGCCGCCTTCGGCCTCGACCTCCTGCAAGACCTTCCAGGAAAGCTCCGCGAGCGTGTCGGTCTGGCTCTCGACCATCCAGCAGCCGCCCGCCGGGTCGATGACGCGGCTCAGGTGCGATTCTTCTTGCAGGATGATCTGCGTGTTGCGCGCGATGCGCCGCGAGAAGTCGTTCGAGAGGCCGATGGCCTTGTCGAACGGCTCGGACGTGATGGCCTCGGCGCCCGCCACGGCCCCGGCGAAGCAGCACACCGTGTTGCGCAGCATGTTCACCCACGGGTCGCGCGTGGTCAGGACGCGCTTGCTCGGGCGGACGTGCATCTTGAGCGGCGCCGCGGCGGCGTCTCCGCCGCACGCCTCGAGGACGCGCGCCCACAGCTTGCGCGCCGCGCGCAGCTTGGCAATGGCGAGGAAGAAGTTCGTCCCGACGCTGTAGCTGAACACCATCTGGCGCGCCGCGTCCTCGACGGAGAGGCCCGCTTCGGTGAGCACGCGCAGGTAGCGCAGGCCGGTCGCCATTGAGAAGCCGAGGTCCTGCGCGGCGTTGGCCCCGGCGTGGTGGTACGGCCCCGTGCCCACGCGCACGGCCGTCGAGGCCGGGAGGTTGCGGCTCGTCCAGGCGGCCAGATCGGCCAGGTCGCGGTAGGCGGTCTCCAGGGAGGTCGGCAGCGAGCCGTCGCGGGCCAGCACGGCCAGCGGGTCGGCGTTGAAGGCGAAATGCAGCGTCTCCGGAGCGACGCCTTGCGCCCGCGCCGTCGCCGTGAGCAGGGCGGCGGCAGGCAGGAAGGCTGCTCCCGCTTCCAGGGCCACCCCGGCGATGTCGAGGCGCACGTCCTTGAGGGCCTGCCCGAAGCCGGCCGCATCGTAGAGCATCACGCCGTCGCGGCCGGCGCGCGAAGCGGCCTCTTCCGAGGCCACGTCCATGCCGTTGCGGGCGGCCACGTCCAGGCGCAGCAGCACCGAGGTGACGCCCCGGTTCAGGTCGGTCAGGATGGCCTGGTTGACGGCCGCCGGGCTCGGGGCGGCGTGCTCCTGGCGGATATCCCAGCCGCTGCGGCTGTTGCCCAGGAGCGAGGCGCCGCGCGTGAAGGGCGGCATGCCGGGCATGCCCGACGGGTCGCCCGTGGGGTCCCAGTCCTTGCGCCAGTACACGGGCGGGATCTCGAAGCCTTCGTAGGTGTGCGTAACGAGCTTCTTCTCGAACGGCACGCCCTTGAGGTCCACCTCGACGGCGGCGCGCCAGGCGTCGTACGATACCGGCTCGAACTCGTCGGCCAGCGAAATATCTTTTGATAACATAAGCCTGCGGATCTACGGTGCGGAATCGTTCAGGGGGCAACCCCGCCCGGCGCAGGCGCCTCGCCTCGGGCGGCGGCGCGCATCCGAAAAGGGAGGTTGCGGGACGAACCTAAGACTTGCGGCTTCCCATAGCGCTATCCGTAAAATTACCAGTTCAAAATTCACACGCCTGCCCTTCCCGAAGCCCTGCGTGCTCCTTTTGCTTCAAGCTAGCGCACCTGTTGGATTTAGGCGCGCCCGCCGCGCACGCATTACCGGTTCGTTGCAGGCGCTAGCGCAGGCGCGCCCGCAGGGCAAAGGCGCGCGCCGGGTTCTGCTCGACGAGCGCCGACTGCTCGGCCGGGGTGAAGCCGGCCTCGGAGAGCATCGGCAGAAAGTGCGTCCAGAGCGCTTCGTAGGGCTTGGGCGGCCGCCCGCCGGCCCGGAACGAGTTGCCGTCGTGCGAGAGCAGGACCTGCCCGAGCCGCTCCGCCGCCCGGAGCGCCTCCAGGCGCGCCAGATGCGCCGCCGCCGATGCGGGCGAGAGGCCATCGAGCGAGATCCAGGCCCCCTGCTCCGCCGCCCGGAGGAGCGCCGCCGGGTCGTCGGCGGCGTGGGCGTGCACCCAGATCCACGCCTCCGCCGCAACGCCTTCGGCCCGGAGCACGTCGAGCTGCTCGAAGGCGGCGGCCGCCGAGCCGCCCGTGTGCGAAGCGATCACGAGCCCCGTCGCGGCATGCGTACGCGCCGCCGCCGCGACGAGCTTGCGGTCGATGGCCGAGAGCGGCCCCGCGTCCACGCCGATCTTGATGAAGCCCGGCCGGATGCCCGTCTCGCCGATGCCGTGCGTGAACTCGCGCGTCCAGCGCCGGGCCAGCGCGTCGGCGTCCTCCGCGAAGGCGTGGGCGGGCACGTAGCGGTCCTCGGCGGCGCCGTAATAGCCGGTGTTCGTGAGCACGCGCACGCCCGAGGCTTCCGAGAGCGCGCGCAGCCGCAGCGGGTCGCGCCCGAAGTACTGCGCCGTGCAGTCGGCGATGGCGCGGCAGCCCAGCCCGTGCAGGCGGCGCAGGTAAGGCCCCACGGCCGCCGTGAGGGCCGCCGCGTCGTAGTCGGGGTGGGCCGTCGGCGCGGCGCCGAACGTCGAGAACAAATGCTCGTGCGGCAGCATCGGCCCGAGGTCGGCCGCAGCGACCGGGCCGGCCACGGTCATGACGGTCGGCGCCTCGGCCGGGCGCGCCAGCGCAAGCAGGGCGGCGCTCTGCGCCAGAAAGGCGCGGCGGGAGTAGCGCATCGGCGGCAGGGGAAAGGTGGGCAAAGGGCAGCCCCCGTTACACCGCGCCGCCACGGCCCGGTTTCGCGGGGGCGCTCCCGGCCTTTCCGGTCTGGCGCGCGCCTCTATTATAGCAGTCCCCGCCGATCCGCCCGTCCGCCCTATGTCCATCCCGGATTATGCCTCGTGCATGCTCCCGCTCCTGCGCCTTGCCGGCGACGGCCAATCGCGCCGGTTTCGGGAGGCCGCCGCCGCGCTCGCCGAGGCGTTTGCGCTCACCGAGAAAGAGCAAAAAGCGCTGCTTCCCGGCGGCAGCCCCGTATTTCTCAACCGCGCCCAGTGGGCCGCGACGTACCTGAAAAAGGCGGGCCTGCTCTCGGGTCCGCAGCGCGGATTTCTCCAGATCACGGATAGAGGCCGCGCCGTCCTGCAAGAGGACCCGCCGAGCCTCACTCCAAAAGACCTGAGCCCGTTTCCGGAGTTTGCTGACTTCCTCCGGTCGAGCCGCAAGCAGCGGGGCGCGGCGCCCAGGGACGAGACGCACGCGCCGCAGGACGAGCGCCGGACGCCGGAGGAAGCGCTCTTGAGGCTTTCGAGCAGCTTCAGGCAGCGCCCGCAAGCGAGATCCTGACCCGGCTGCGGGAATCCGACCCCTCGGTTTTCGAGCGCATCGTCGTAGACGTGCTCGTCCGGATGGGCTACGGAGGCAACCGCCAGGACGCCGGGCAGGCCATCGGGCGCAGCGGCGACGAGGGCATCGACGGCGTCATCAAGGAGGACCACCTCGGCCTCGACAACATCTACATTCAGGCCAAGCGCCGGCAAGAGGCCGTCGGGCGCCCGGACGTGCAGAAGTTCGCCGGGGCGCTTCAGGGGCAGCGCGCCCGCAAGGGCATTTTCATCACGACCTCTGATTTTACCAGAGAAGCGCGCGACTACGTTTCCCGCATCGACTCGAAGATCGTGCTCCTCGACGGGGCCGCCCTGGCAAAGCTCATGATCGACTTCGGCGTGGGGGTCAGCCCGGTGGCCGCCTACCAGGTGCAAAAAATCGACTCCGACTACTTCACCGGCTTCTGAGCGGACGTCTTGGCCGAGGCGAAGCCGTAGCGCCGGTCGAGGCGGCGGTGCAGCGTCGGCAGCACGACGAACGGCGAGAGCACCAGGGCCCGGAACAGCCGGCGAGGGTACATCCCGACCGTTTGCAGGATCGTCTGGTTCAGGGCCGTCACGAGGAGCGCCGCCAGGGAGGCCGGCATCCAGGTATGATGCCGGCGCAACCACCGCCGCCCGATGCGGCGGCGCAGCAGCACGGCCCCATAGGCCGGCGCTACGCACAGCAGCCCCGCCGCCGTAAGCGCCTCGAACGGGCTGACGACAGGCGTATCCGCCCCCAGGGCGAAGCCCGTCGCGCCGATGACGAGCCAGGCGCCGAGGTACGCTTTGCCGAGGGCGCGGTGAACCGGGACGCCGTGGGGAAAGTGGAGTGCAGCCAGCCCGAGCGCCGGCCCGGCCACGCCCGCGACGACATGTACGAAGGTAGGCATGCTATCGTTAACGGCAGGGACCGGAAAGCCTTGAAGCGCCGCTACGAAAGGTCCGGCAGAAAGGTTGCGGCGGGGGCCGGCGCTCGCAGGGCCGCGGCGAACCGGCGCTCGCCCCGGCAGCCGAGGCGGCCCACTGCCCGATGTTGGCCTCGGCGGTGTTCCCGAGCGACTCCGAGGCGCCCGGCCGGATCAGGCGGCCCCCGACTGAGCACCCGCGCCTACGGCGGGCAGCCAGCTACGTTTAAGATCGGCAGAAATTAAGACCAACCCCCCATACCGTATAAGCATCTACGCAGCGTGTATCCCGCGCAGGAGGACTTCCATCTCCCCATCAGCGAAAAGACTCTGGCGGGCCACTGTTACAGCCGATTACAGACGGTGCTCACCTGGGCCGCATCCGTTTCAGCGTCTCGAATGGCGTCGGTGAGCGGGCAGCGCATCACGTATCACGCTTCAAGAAATCCATTCTTTCTATATCTTGCATAGATAGCTATAATGCCGCGTGTACACCACCCCTTTCCAAGCGTCATATCTCAGACCCACCATAAAACAAAAAATCGGCCCTCCTGATAACAGGAGGACCGATTTTCGTATGTCGGGGTGGCGGGATTTGAACCCACGACCTCTTCGTCCCGAACGAAGCGCGCTACCGGGCTGCGCTACACCCCGAACTCGGGTTCGCCTCCCCGGTGCGTTGCGAGGCGAGTCCGGAATATACACCATACGCTGCGCCGCCGCCAAACCCCACGGGAAATTCTAACGGACGCGCAGCCCTGAAAACGCCGGGGCCGGGGCATGGGCGCGCCCCGGCCGCCCGCAGGGCTCAGGCGAACTGCCCGTACATTGCCGCGATCACGTCGGCGTACTGCTTCTCGATGGCGCGGCGGCGCAGCTTCAGCGAGGGCGTCATGAGGTTGTTCTCGACGGTGAACGGCTCGGCGATCAGCCGGAAGTCGCGGATCTTCTCGGGGGCGGCCGCCCCGCGTGAGTAGGCCGTGAAGTACGACTCGTAGAGCGCCCGCACCTGCGGATGCCCCAGCAACGCCTCCTCGGGCTCGGCGGGGATCTGCTGCTCCTCGGCGTAGCGCCGCAGGGCCTCGAAGGCCGGCACCACCAGCGCCGTGAGGTACTCGCGCCCTTCGCCCACGACGAGGATCTGGTCGATGTACGGCGCCGACTTGAACTGCTCCTCGATGGGGGCCGGGTAGATGTTCTTGCCGCCGGCCGAGACGATCATGTGCTTGATCCGGTCGGTGATGAGCAGGTAGCCGTTGTCGAAGCGCCCTACGTCGCCGGTGTGGTACCAGCCGTCGGCGTCGATGGCGGCGCGCGTCTCGGCCTCGTTGTTCCAGTAGCCTTTCATGACGTTGCGCCCCTTGACGACGATTTCGCCCTCGTCGCTCCGGAGCGTGGAGGGGTAGTGGTCGCCGCACAGGGCCGCGATCACCTTGCCGTCGCTCACGCGCTGGATGCCTACCGTCACCCCCGGCATGATGTGCCCCACGGCGCCGTAGCGCGGCATGCCGTAGGGGTTGACGGCCAGCACCGGCGCGGTCTCGGTCAGGCCGTAGCCTTCGATGATCATGATGCCGGCGGCCTCGAAAAACTCGCCGATGGGCCGGGGCAGCGCCGCCCCGCCCGAAACGGCAAAGCGCAGGTTGCCGCCCATCTTCTGGTGCAGCTTCGAGAACACGAGCTGGTGCGCGATGCGCTGCTGCGCCTGAAGCGCAAGCCCCAAGGGCGCGCCCGACTTCCGGCGCGCGGCGGCCCGCTTGCCCGTCTCGACGGCCCACGCGAAGATCTTCTTCTTGGCGGGCGAACCTTCCTCGACCGACTTGGCGATCAGGTTGTACACTTTCTCGAACAGGCGCGGCACTGAGATCATGACGGTGGGGCGCACTTCTTCGAGGTTGCGGCTCACCGTGTCGATGCTCTCGGCGTAGGAGATCATGGCCCCGGCCGCCAGCACCGAGAGGTAACCCGCCGTCCGCTCGAACGAGTGGCAAAGCGGCAGGAACGAGAGGTGGTGATCCTCAGGGCCGAACGGCACCCGAATGAGGGCGCCTTTGACGTTCGAGGCGAAGTTGTCGTGCGTCAGCATGACGCCCTTCGGGTTGCCGGTCGTGCCGCTGGTGTAGATGAGCGCCGAAAGGTCGCCGGGCCGGACGGCGCGCGCCAGGCTCCAGAGTTCGCGGCTGCGCCCTTTCCAGTAGGCGGCGCCTTCCGCGGCGGCCTGCGCCCACGACCGGACGGCGGCCGGGGCGTCGGCGCGCGGCTCGTTCATCGCCACGATCTGCTGCAAGTCAGGGCACGCCCCGATCACCTGCTCGGCTTTTTTGAGTTGCAAACCCGTCGAGACGAACAGCAGGCGCGCCCCCGAGTCCTTCAGGATGTATTCCACCTGCGGGGCCGGCAGCGAGGTGTAAAGCGAGACGTTGACGGCGCCGAGCAGTTGGGTGGCGATGTCGGCGACGGCCCACTCGGGGCGGTTCTCCGAAAGGATGGCGATGCGGTCGCCCGGGCGGACGCCCTGGGCATGCAGGTAGCCCATCATGGCCTCGACCATCCCGCGAAGCGCTTCCCAGGTGATAGGCGTCCAGGCGCCGCTCTGCCGGTCTTTGTATTGCATCACGGTGCGGCCCTGCCCCTCCTGCGAGGCGAACAGGTTCACGAACATCCCGGAGATCGTTTCGAAGTCTACGATGGCTGGCATAAGGCTACGGAGGTGCTGAAGCAGTGCGGCGAAAGCCCGGGCGCCGGGCGGAATCCGGAAAATCTATCGCATGGAGGGGGCAAAGGCAACGCGCGGTCGCATATCGCCTCAGGCGCGGCTGCCGACGGCTTCGGCGAGGCTGCCGTAGCCGTCGCGCTCGACGAGGCGAGCCAGACCTTCCTTGACGGCGCGCACGAGGCCGGGGCCTTCATAGACAAGGCCGGTGTAGAGCTGCACGAGCGAGGCCCCGGCGCAGATGCGGGCGTACGCCTCCTCGGCCGAGTCGATGCCGCCCAC
>CBDTTW010000037.1:0-20538 GCA_965363675.1 uncultured Rhodothermaceae bacterium | reverse complement strand
TGTGGGATCTGGACTGGGACCGGCCCATCGCCATTGTGATCGGCAGCGAGGGGCGGGGCATACGGCCGCGCGTGCTGGAGCAGTGCGATTTCCGCGCGGCGATTCCGATGCCGGGGCCTGCGGAATCGCTCAACGCATCCGTTGCGGCGGGTATCGTGCTCTTCGCCGCCGCGAAGGTTCGGCTGCCGGCGGCGGGCGCGTAGTCAGCACGGCGCCCGGGGCGGCAACGGCGCTTTAGTGCGCGCTGTTCATTTTATAGACGATCTTGCGGATCGTGTCGAACTGGAGGTAGGGATACTCCTCCCGAAGCTGCTCTATGGCATCGAAGGCGGGCACTTCAGCGCGGCGCAGCTCGCGGAACTGCTGGCGGATCTGGTAGTCGCGGATGCCTTTTTCGCTGAGCAGGTTATGCTGCACGAGCACTTCGAAAACTTCGTTGCCGATCAAGCCGGCAAGGGGGTTGGCGCCTTTGTCGAACTGTGCTTGCATGGCTGATTTCCTCTCGCTAGTTGGATGCTCGCAACCCGATTGAATGAGCCGCCGGTTGACGGCTCTCGCTGATATAGGGTACGAAATAGCGCCTTGTATCGTAGAAAAAATCGGCTGAACGGCGCCAGGCGCGCTGCGAACGGTAGGAATCGGCGGCTGTACAGTAAGCGCTTTGCAGGGGGCGGCGGCGAGTTTGCGTTTAGTCGTACGCGCTTGATATAGAAGCATATACGGCCGATCGGCGTGGGGTGTTTCCTACGCCCCGTCGGCCTTGTCGGGCGGCTTGAGCCCCCGCAGCGTGCCCCCCTGGAGAAGCAGGCTGAGGAAGCCGCCAGCCGTGAGCAAAATCAACTGCGCGGCATGGCTGAGCACGGCGTAGGTGGCCGCCGCCTGCTGGCTCACGCCGAAAAGGTGCACCATCGCCTGGATGGTGATGTAGTGGTACGAGCCCACGCCCCCCGGCGACGGGATGAGCACGCCCACGGCCCCGAGGATCATGATGCTCCAGGCGTCGAGGTACGAGACGTTGAAGGCGTTCGTGGAGCCGAGCATGACCAGGGGCAGATAGGCCATAAGGTGATAGCAAGCCCAGATGCCGACGGTCGTCAGCAGCAGGGCGGCGGGGCGGCCGGTGCGGGTGAGCGTGCTCAGCCCGGCTCCGAACTGCCCGGCCAGCGCCTGAAACTTCGCCCCCCACGACCCGGCGCGCCGGCGCGCGAGGACGCGCCACGCCGCCAGGGCCGCCAGCAAGGCTACGGCGCTCGCTCCGATGTAGACGACCGCCGGGACCGACCCGAACAGGCTCGCCACGGGCTGCCAGAACAGGCGGTCGAGGGTGGCCGCCTGGCGGCGCAGCAGAAACCCTACCGAGAGCAGCGAAAGCGCCAGCACGACCACGTCGAGGATGCGCTCGACGACGACGGCGCCCAGCACGCCGCTGAAGCTCAGCTTTTCCTGCGAGGCCAGGTTTGCCGAGCGCGCCACCTCGCCCATACGCGGGGCGGCGTAGTTGACCATGTAGCCGATCAGAAGGGAGTAAAACGCCGTCAGGGTGGAGACCGGGCGCTCCGGGCGCTTTTCGAGGCGCTCGGGAAGCACGTCCAGGAGGATCTTCCAGCGCAGCGCGCGCAGGAAGTGCGAGAGCATGACCGTCAGGAACAGAGGGAGCAGCAGCCGGTAGTCCGCCTCGCCGAGCGCCCCGACGATCTCCCCGAAGGAGACGCCGCGCAGGGACAGGTACATCAGCACGGCGGCAATGACGAAGCTGCCTGCCTTGAAGAGAAGGCTTTTTGCGCGCGGGCTCAAGCGGGTATGCCGTCAGATGAAAAAGGCCGGGCAAGCATGCCATAATCGGGAAGAACGACCCCGGAAACAAGCGCGGCGGCCCTCCGGGGTCCGCCGCTGCGCCATGCTTGCAGAAAGGCGAGCCAAGGCTAGCGCAAATCCACCACCTCGACGCCTCGGGGAGCCAGAAACGTGAACGTGGCTTTGCCGACCTTGGGGTTGAGCTGTACGTTCCGGAGCCGGAAACTCATCCGGTAGTCTTGCACGTCCACGACCTCCAGCTTCGAGATCACGTTGTCGCGCGCGCGCAGCCACAGCACGATCTCCTTGTAGTAGTTGTCCTTGCGCTTCGGCAGCAGCCGCGCCTTGAGGTGCGGCGCCCCCTCGAACGCCGCCGTCTCGACCTTGCTGATGGTGTACTTGCGGTCGAAGGTGCGCAGGAAGTCGTTCAGGGAGAACGTAGTTTCGTCCTCGACGGCGTTGTTCACGATGAGCTGTTCGTCGGGGCGGTTATGCACCCACACGGTTTTGCCGTCGGAGACGATGGTCTGCTCGCTCGTCTCGATGCGGTACTTGGCGCCTTGGAGCGTCAGCACGCCCTGCATAGAGGCGCCGCCGGCGGCGGCCTCCTGCACGAAGTCTGCCTTGAGCGCGCGGGCGCCGTTATAAGTGGTTTTGATGCGCCGCGCCACGTCCGAGGGCGATTGCGCTTGGGCAGAGGAGTGTGCTAAAAAAAGGACGGTAAGCCCGAGAACGGCAAGGCGCAGGCCCCGGAGCAGGGTGTTTGTATGGCTTAAACGCATAGGGGTCATTGGTTACGGTGAAACGGCCTTCCACCGGAGAACTTTTGCAAACGCTGTGCCCTTGCTGGGGAGGCTCCGGCTGGGGGGATGTTACGCATTTCTGGCAGCCGGCGCGCCGGCAGGGAGGTGGAGACGGCGCTTTCCGGCGTTAGACTTCAGACCGAGCACCCTCTACGGCCTCTCACCATAATTCCAGGGCATCTCCATGAAAGAAGCACAGGTCACGACGAAGACGCGCGCCATGCAAACCGTCGAGGACTGCCTCGAAGCGTACCGCCAGTGCGTGGCGGGGCTCTCGCACTGTCTCGACTGCAACGACGCGCGCTCGTCCGGGCCGCATATCCGTTTGCTGCTGGATGCGGCGGACATCAACCTGGCGGCCTCGAACTTCCTGACGCGGGCCTCGCGCTACCACCGGCCGCTGCTGGAACTGGCGGCCGAGGTGAATGAAGCCGCCGCCGACAGCCTTTCCGCCTTGGGCAAGGATAATCCGCTGCTCAAGGCCGCCTACACCGCTACGCTTCGCGCGGCGGCCGGGTGCAAGGAAATCCTGGACCGGTCCAACATCGAAAAGGCCGACGCGCGCGACCACGCCGTGCTGGAGTCGTTTCCGGCCAGCGACACGCCGCCCACGGCGAGCAGCGCCACCTGAGCCGGCAAGGGCGCCGCCGGCGCTAATAGTGATTTCGGGCGGGCAGACGGGCGTAGACCGGGCGGCGCTGGATGCCGCGCGGGCGCTGGGGATCGGCGTGGGCGGCTGGTGTCCGGCGGGCCGGTGGGCCGAGGATGGCCCTATCGCCACGCGCTACCCGCTCCGGGAGACGCCGCAGGCCGACCCTGCCGTACGCACCCGCTGGAACGTCCGCGACAGCGCGGCGACGCTGATTTTGCATCGTGGGACGCTTGCGGGGGGCGCGCGGCTATGCCTGGAGACGGCAGAAGCGTTGGGGCGGCCCGTGCAGTGCGTCGCGCTAACAGGAGGGCCGCCCGAGGCGGGCGTCATCGCGTGGATGCAGAGCCGGAACGGGCGCGTGAATATCGCCGGTCCGCGCGCGTCGGAGGCGCCGGGCATCTACGAAGAAGCTTACGCTTACCTGATCGACCTGCTGACGCAGACGGCGGCGCGTTAGCGCAGGGCAGGGGCTTGCGGGGCGGCGGGCGCCGGCGGCGGGGCAGGATCGCGGGGCGCACGGGGGCGGTCGAAGCGCATGCGCAGGCGATTGCCGCGCGCGTGGCGGTCTCCGGCGATGCGGGCATGGTCGGAGGCGCGACGGGCGTCTTCCGCAGCGATGCGCGCCTGCTCGGAGGCGTCGCGGGAGGCGAGCGCCGCCGCGTCGGAGGCGTCGGCGGGGGCGCGGAGGTTGCCGGCGGCGATGAGCAGATTGACGCCCAGGAGCGCCCAGGCGGCGGGGCCGAGGATGCGCAGGAGCGTAGAGCGCGCAGGCGAAGAAGCGGGCTTCATGGCGTCGGGGTGTAGCGGAGAGAGTGCCTTCCGAGCCTGTACGGAGCGCTACTCCGGATGTTGCAGGGATCGGCGCGAACGGCGGTGACGCGCGGCGAAAAGGTCTTCGCCGCGGTCGAGGCGCCGGGCGGCGTGCAGGAACAGGTAGGCGGCCCCGGCCACGCAGACCGCGACGAAGGCAATCATGGGTTCCCAGAGGGGGCCTTGCGACCCCGCCTGCTCGGCCTTGATCTCGGGGTAGCGGATGGCTTTGTCGACGAGCCAGGCGATGAGGCCGCCGCCGAGTAAAACCGTTATTGCAGCCGCCGCTTTCATGAAGCGGGCGGCGGGTTGTTTAGGAGGCGGCGGCATGCTGGTACACGTCGGTGCGGACGGGAATGCCGGCTTCCGCCAGGAACTGCTTGGCCTCGGCGACGGTGAAGGTACGAAAATGGAAGATCGAGGCGGCCAGCACCGCGTCGGCGCGGCCGTCGTCGATGGCCTGTCGCAGGTGATCGAGTGTGCCGGCGCCGCCCGAGGCGATGACCGGGATGCGCACGCGCGCGCTGAGGTTGCGCAAAAGGTCGAGGTCGTAGCCGGTCTGCGCCCCGTCGCAGTCCATCGACGTGACGAGCAACTCGCCGGCGCCGCGCGCCTCGGCTTCCTCGGCCCAGGCCAGCGCGTCGAGTCCGGTGTTGCGGCGGCCGCCATGCGTGAACACCTGCCAGGCGGGCGGCTCGTCGGCGGTGCGCTTCGCGTCGATGGCGACGACGATGCACTGCGAGCCGAAGCGCCGCGCGCCTTCCGAGATCAGCTCCGGCGCAGCGATGGCCGAGGAGTTGATCGAGATTTTATCCGCCCCGGCGTCCAGCATGGCGGCCATATCCTCGACGCTGCGGATGCCGCCGCCGACGGTAAGCGGGATGAACACCTGGTCGGCGGTGCGGCGCACTACGTCGCGCATGATCCCGCGCTCTTCGTGGGTGGCCGTGATGTCGAGGAAAACGAGTTCGTCGGCCCCGGCGGCGTCGTAGAAGCGGGCTTGCTCGACCGGGTCTCCGGCGTCCACAAGGTCCACGAAGTTGACGCCCTTCACGACGCGCCCTGCGTTCACATCGAGGCAGGGGATGATCCGTTTGGCAAGCATGTACGTTAGCGGCAGTCTGCGTCGGGGGCGGCGGCGATTTTGCGGGCCGTGGAGAACTGGTCGAGGTTGAGTTCTTCCTTATGATGCCAGCACCAGAACTGCTGGCACGGGAACTTGTTTTCGTAGAGCGCGCGACCGACGATGACGCTGTCCACCTTGTAGGGGCTCAGCTCCTTGATGCGCAACAGATCGGTGAACCCGCCGATGCCGCCCGAGGCGGTGATGTGGGCGCGGCTCAGGCGTTCCCCGAGCGTGCGGTAGGCCGCCACGTTGGGGCCGCTGAGCGTGCCGTCGCGGCTGATGTCGGTATAGACGATGCGGCGGACGCCCCGGCGCTCCATGTCGAGGGCGAGTTCGACGGCGTCGATGCCGCTGCCTTCGGTCCAGCCGTTGACGCGGACCTCGCCGTCCTTGGCATCGATCCCGACGACGATGCGGCTGCATCCGTGCCGGGCGACGGCTTCGGAGACGAAGTCCGGCTCGCGGGCGGCGGCGGTGCCCAGGATGACGCGGTAGACGCCCTGGGCGAGCGCGTCCTCCACGTCGGCCATGGTGCGGATGCCCCCGCCGACCTGGACGGGAATGTCGAGGGCCTGGCAGATCTCGTGGATGACGGCGCGGTTGTCGGCGCAGTCCTCGGAGCCGCCGCGCGCCGCGTCGAGATCGACGACGTGGAGGGTGCGGGCGTTCTGGACGCGCCAGAGCTTCGCCATCTTGACCGGGTCCTCGAAGTAGACGGTTTCCTTGCCGTAGGAGCCCTGGTACAGGCGGACGCACTGCCCGCCGCGTAGGTCGATAGCCGGGATAATCAGAATCATAGCGTGTGGACGCCGGCGGCCGTTCGGGCGATGCCGGCAGGCGGGCGCGCGGGCCTAGAGGGCGCTGAAGTTCTCCAGAATCCGGAGCCCGTTGCGCTGGCTTTTCTCGGGGTGAAACTGGACCCCAAAAACGTTGTTCCTGTTGACGATTGAGGGGTAGGGCGCGCCGTAGTGGGTCCATCCGAGGACATCGGCGGGGTCGGTGTGGGCGGCGTGGTAGGAATGCACGAAATAGAAGTACGGCTCGGGGGCGAGGCCCTCCGTCAGCGGCGAGGGCCGGGCGAGGTCGGCGGTGTTCCAGCCCATGTGCGGCACCTTGAGCCCGCCGCCTCCCTCGAAGCGCTGGATCTCGCCCGGGAGGAGCCCGAGACCGAGGTGGTCGCCCATCTCGTCGCTTTTTTGAAAAAGCAGTTGCATGCCCACGCAAACGCCGAGCAGCGGGATGCCGGCGGCGGCGGCTTCGCAAACGGGCGCCTCCAGGCCGCGCCGGCGCAGCTCGTCGGCGCAGGCGCCGAAGGCTCCGACGCCGGGCAGCACCAGGCGCCGGGCGCGGCGCAGGCGCTCGGGGTCGTCGGTGCGCTCGACGGCGACGCCGAGGCTCTCGAACGCTTTTTCGATGGAGCGCAGGTTGCCGATGCCGTAGTCGATGATGGTGACCATTACGCTCCGGTTTTGCGCAGCTCGCTCAGCTCCCGCGAGCGGGCGGTGGCCGTCGCGACGGCGTTGATGAGCATGGTGCGCAGGCCGTGGCTCTCCAGTTCCGCCACGGCGGCGATGGCGGTGCCGCCGGGCGTCGTGACCTCGTCGCGGAGAATGGCGGGGTGCTTGCCGGTCTGCTGCACGAGCTTGGCCGCGCCGAAAACCGTCTGGGCCGCCAGGCGCGCCGAGGTCGCGCGCGGGATGCCCTGCTTGACGCCGGCATCGGTAAGGGCCTCGATAAACATGTATACGTAGGCCGGGCCGCTGCCCGAGAGGCCGGTGACGGCGTCCATGAGGTACTCGGGGACCACCTCCACCTTGCCGACGGCCTCGAACATTTGCTGCGCCAGGCGCAGGTGCTCTTCTCCGGCAAAGGCGCCGCCGGCGATGGCCGTAGCGCCTTCGTCTACGAGCATGGGCGTGTTGGGCATCGTCCGGATGATCGGCAGGTCCTGCTCCAGGCTGTCGCGCAGGGCCGCCGAGGTCACGCCCGCCAGGACCGAGACGATCATGGTGTTGGAGCGGACGGCGGTTTTGATTTCGTCGATGACGGCGGGGGCGCCTTGCGGCTTGATGGCCAGGACGACGATGGAGGCGCCGCGCACGGCCGCGCGGTTGTCCGGCGTGGTGACGACGCCGGGGAACTGCTGCGCGATTTCGTCCAGGGAAGCTTCCGAGCGCCGCGTGGCGTGGATCTGGCCGGCCTGCATGTCGCCGCCGCTGAGGAGGCCGCCGATGAGGGCGCGCCCGATGTTGCCGGCGCCGATGACGGCGAGCGTGTGATTGCGTAGCAAGGGTGCGTGCGTCTGGGATGAAAAGGTCAGAGGGAGCCTTTGGTAGAGGGCAACGGGTCGCCGCCGAAGTCGCGGGCGACGGCCTCGCGCAAGGCGCGCGCGGCGCTCTTGAATATAGCTTCTACGACGTGGTGCGCGTTCTCGCCGTGGAGCAAATCGATGTGGAGGTTGCACCCGGCCTGCTCGGCGAATGAATACCAGAAGTGGCGCACCATCTCGGTGGAGAGATCGCCGACTTTCTCGCGGGTAAAGCCGACGTTGAAAACGAGGTAGAAGCGTCCGGAGAGGTCTACGGCGGTGCGGACGAGCGCTTCGTCCATGGGAACGCAGGCGGCGCCGTAGCGGCGGATGTAGGCTTTGTCGGCGAGGGCCTCGCGGAAGGCTTTGCCGAGGGCGATGCCTACGTCCTCGGCGGTGTGGTGGTCGTCCACGTGGAGGTCGCCGGCGCAGCGGGCCTCCAGGTCGAAGCGGCCGTGGCGAGCGAACAGGTCGAGCATGTGGTCCAGGAAGCCGATGCCCGTGGCGTTGCGGCTGCGGCCCTGGCCGTCGAGCGTGAGGGCGACGTGGACTTTCGTTTCTGAGGTTTCGCGGGCGACCGTAGCGGCGCGGGCGGTGTCGGGGGCGGTCGGCGTCATAGGCGTACGGGGGGGTGCGGGTCGGCATAACGATACGACGCCGCGCCCGCCGAACCAACGCGGCGGGCGCGTAAACGTGCGCAAAGCCTGTGGAGCGCCTTAGCCTTTGAGGAAGTCGAGGACTTCGTCGCCGGAGGGGCCGTAGATGCTGGGCACGGGCACGCCGAGCATGCGGTAATAGAGGGTCGCCTGGGCGCGGTGGTGAATCATGTGGTTGAGGAGCATGCCGCGCAGGTGCTCGAACTTGGGCCGGCGG
Organism: uncultured Rhodothermaceae bacterium; assembly: GCA_965363675.1. Lineage (GTDB taxonomy): Bacteria > Bacteroidota > Rhodothermia > Rhodothermales > DASSAV01 > CBDTTW01. The sequence goes on along the minus strand of CBDTTW010000037.1, from coordinate 12,172 downwards.
AACAGGGTGCGCCCGTGCATGCGCAGTTCCCACGGCTCGCGGAGCGTCCGGTCGTCGGCTTCTTCGACGAGTCGGCGGCACGCGGCGGCGTGTGCGTCGTACTTGGCGAGCACCTCGGCGGCGGTGGAGGCCGGAGCAGGCCGGGGGAAGTCCGCTGCGTCCATGAAGTCGTGGGGGACGATTTTCTCGGCCCATCCGGGCAGATCGGCGAGGTGGTTGAGCAGCTCGCCGAGCGTATTGGCGCGCTCGTGGGGGCGCCAGCCGAAATGCGCGTCGGGCGCGCGCTCCAGCACGCGGCGGGTGAGCCCGAGCTCATGGTCGAGGTCGAGCAGGGCGGTTTGCGTCAGGGTGAGCGGCGTTTCCATGGGAGACCGGGGAAAAGGTGAATGGAAGGGCGGCGCCGTGCGGAGGCGGCGCGCAGCGAGGCGTTTCGGAAAAATAGAGCGCTGCGGTCTGGAGGGGCAAGCGCGCCCGCCGGGCAAGGCGCTGCGCGGGCGAATGTCGTACCTTTACGCCCTTGCCCGGCCGCGCCCGCGCGGCGGAGGCGCGGCCTTCCGAATTTGCCTTCCTAACGGTTTCCATGCCCTCTCGTTCTGACTCTTACCAGCGCATCCTCGTCACGTCGGCGTTGCCGTATGTCAACGGCCCCGTGCACATCGGGCACCTTGCCGGGGCCTATCTCCCCGGCGACCTTTTCTGCCGCTACCAGCGGCTCAAAGGGAAGGATGTAGTATACATCTGCGGCTCCGACGAAATGGGCGTAGCGATTCTGATGCGCGCCCATGCCCAGGGCACGACGGCGCGGGCCATCGTGGATCACTACCATCCCATCGTGCGGGACAGCTTCGCCCGGTTCGGGATGAGCTTCGACTATTACGGGCGCACGACCTCGACGGTGCATGAGGCGACTTCGCAGGACTTTTTCCGCGTGCTGGCCTCAAAGGGCATTTTTAACCTGAAGTCCGAGGAGCAGCTTTACGACCCGGAGGCAGGGATTTTCCTGGCCGACCGGTTCGTGCGGGGCGCCTGTCCTATCTGCGGCTACGACGACGCCTACGGCGACCAGTGCGAGAAGTGCGGCTCGACGCTCAGCCCCACCGAGCTCATCGCCCCGCGCAGCGCGCTCACGAACGCCACGCCCGAGCTGCGGCAGAGCACGCACTGGTACTTGCCCCTGGGCGACTTTCAGGAGCGCCTGGAGGGCTGGATTGCGGCGCATCCCGAGTGGAAGCCGAACGTGCTGGGGCAGGTGCGGAGCTGGCTTGCGGACGGCCTGCGCGACCGCGCCATCACGCGCGACGTGCCGTGGGGCGTGCCGGTGCCGGAGGACGTGGCCTCGGCGGCGGGCGTCGATGCGCGCGGCAAGGTGATTTACGTATGGTTCGACGCGCCTATCGGCTACGTCTCGGCGACGAAAGAATGGGCGGCGCGTCTCGGCGATCCGGACCGCTGGCAAAAGTACTGGCGCGACCCCGGCACGCGCTTGGTGCACTTCATCGGCAAGGACAACATCGTTTTCCACTGCCTCATGTTTCCGGCCATGCTCATGGCCTACGAGGGTTACGTGCTGCCGGAGAACGTGCCGGCCAACGAGTTCCTGAACATCGAGGGCAAGAAGCTCTCGACGAGCCGCAACTGGGCCGTCTGGCTGCACGAGTACCTGGAGGAGTTTCCGCCGGACCTCTTGCGCTACGCCCTGGCGACGACGCTGCCGGAGACCAAGGACGCGGATTTTAGCTGGGCGGAGTTCCAGACGCGCGTCAACTCGGAGCTGGCCGACATTCTGGGCAACTTCGTCAACCGCACGCTTACGTTTACGCTGCGCTACTTCGACGGGCGGACGCCGCCGCTCGTGGAGCCCTCGGCCGCCGACCGCGAGGCGCTGGCGCGGCTGGCGGAGTTTCCCGAGCGCATCGGGGCGCTCTACGACGCGCACCGCAACCGCGAGGCGGTGTTCGAGACGATGAACCTGGCGCGTCTGGGCAACAAGTACTTCAACGATACGGAGCCATGGCACACGCGCAAAACCGACATGCAGGCGTGCGGCAATACGCTGTACGTCTCGCTGCAACTGTGCGCCGCGCTCAGCATCCTCATGGAGCCGGTGCTGCCGTTTGCGGCGCACGCCCTCCGGCTGATGCTGCGCCTGTCGGGGGTGCGCGCCAGCCAGCCCGGCGGCGACGCCGACGGCGCCCTCGGCTGGGACGATGCGGCGCGCCCGCTCCTGGCGGAGGGGCACGCCCTGGGCGAGGCCGGCATCCTGTTCACGAAAATAGAGGACGAGGCGATTGCGGCGCAGGTGGCCCGCCTCGGCGCCGAGCGGGAGGCCCCGGCGCAAGCGGCGGAGCCCGAGGCGACGAAGTCCGAAGCGCCGTTCGCGGAGCCCAAGGAAACCATCGCCTATGACGACTTCGCCAAGCTCGATCTGCGCATGGGCAAGGTGACGGCGGCCGAGCGCATCCCGAAGAGCGACAAGCTGTTGCGGCTGGAAGTGGACCTGGGGTATGAGCAGCGCCAGATCCTCGCCGGGGTGGCCGAGCAGATGGCCCCTGAGGATCTGCTGGGCCGCTCGGTGGTGGTCGTGGCGAACCTTGCGCCTCGCAAGATGCGCGGTCTGGAAAGCCAGGGCATGCTGCTCATGGCCGAGGACCGCGAAGGCCGCCTGCACCCCATCGCGTCGGAGGGGGAGCCGGGCAGCACGGTGCGCTGAGGCGGAAACGCCCTGCGCCGCGCGCCGTTGAAGGCGCAACGCGCTGCGGCGGCGGCGCAGACGATCAACTCATCCAACGTGTATGAACGGCTCGGGGAGACGGAAGAAGCTGTATGGGTTGGGGGCGCTGCTGGCGATGCTGCTGGCGGGCGGCTGCACCCCGGCCTATACGCAGCGCGTCGAGATCGGCGGCATCATGGACTCGGGCGGGCCGCTGCTTGCCGAACAGGCGGCCTACGATGTCGGCTTCTACGACCTCGACCTGCGCGTGCGGCCCGAAACTGAAAGCATCGAGGGAAGCCTGACGATGCACGCCGTCATCATGGCCCGCACGGCGTGGGTCGTGATGGACCTGGATACGGTGTTGGCCGTGGCAGGCGTGGAGACGGCGGCGGGCGACGCATGGGCGGCGGCGGCATGGGAAAACAGGGGCGGCAAGCTCTGGATTCGGTTGCCGGCCGAGGCCGCGCCGGGCGCGCGCGTGCGCGTGCGGGTGCGCTACGGCGGACGGCCGCGCCGGGCCGCGCAGCCGCCGTGGATGGGCGGCTTTACGTGGGCAGGCGCGCGCGGCGGCCGGCCGTGGATTGCCACGAGCGTGCAGGGCGAGGGCGCCGATCTGTGGTGGCCGTGCAAGGACCACCCTTCGGACGAGCCGGACTCGTTCGCTATCCGCATCACGGCGCCGCAGCCGCTCGTGGCGGCCTCGAACGGGAGGCTGCGGGGTGTGGAGATGCACGGCGACAGCACGGTGACCTACCGCTGGTTCGTCTCGACGCCGATCAACAACTACGGCGTGGCGCTCAGCATCGGGCCGTACCGCGTGCTGGAAGGCACGTACGAAAGCGTGGCGGGGGAGACGCTGCCGGTGTATTTCTGGGCGCTGCCCGAGCACTACGAGCGCGCCCGCAAGCTGTTTCCGCAGCTTGCCGAGCACCTCGCGTTCTACGAGAAGTATCTGGGGCCATATCCCTTCCGCGCAGACAAATACGGCGTCGCCGAGACGCCTTTCCTGGGCATGGAGCACCAGACGCTCATCGCCTACGGCAGCAACTTCGAGAACGAGGAGGCCGGCTACGACTGGCTGCACCACCACGAGCTGGGCCATGAGTGGTGGGGCAACCTGGTCACGGCGGCCGACTGGAAGGACTTCTGGATTCACGAGGGCTTTTGCACGTACATGCAGGCGCTCTACAGCGAGGAGCTTCAGGGCCGCGAGGGGTACCTGCGCGAACTAATGGGCTACCGGCCCGCGCTCGCCAACGAGCGGCCGGTGGCTCCGGAGGGCGCGCGCACCACCAACCAGATGTACTTCTCGGACCTCTCGACCGGCAAGACGGACAACGACATCTATTACAAGGGGGCGTGGGTGCTGCACACGCTGCGCGGGCTCGTCGGCGACGAGGTGTTCTTTCAGTCGCTGCGGCGCATGGCGTACCCGACGCCCGAGATGGAGCGGATTACGACGGGGGCGCAGACGCGGTTTGCCTCGACGGACGACTATATCGCGCTCGTGAGCCGGCTGGCCGGCGCGGACCTGGGCTGGTTCTTCCGGGTGTATCTCCGGCAGCCGGAGCTTCCGGAACTGCGCGTGAGCGCCTCGCGCGGCGTGCTGACGCTGGCCTGGCGGACGCCGGGCAATTTGCCCTTCCCGATGCCCGTAGAGGTGCTCGTGGGCGGCGCCCTGCGCCGGGTGGACATGGCGGGCGGCAAGGCTAGGCTCGAGGTGGGCGATGCGGCGTACACCGTGGACCCGAACCACTGGCTGCTGAAGCAGTAGGCCGCCGGAAAACATGCAGGGCCGGAGGAGGCTTCCCCCGGCCCTGCATCGTCTTGCTGTGCTCAAGGCGCGTTTACTTCGCGTCCTCGTCGTCAACGACCTCGTAATCCACGTCGCGGACTTCGGGGCCGGCGCCGTTGGCCGCTCCGGCGTCCGGGGCGTCGGGACCGGCGGACGCAGCCTGCTGGGCGGCGTAGAGGTCCTGGCTGGCCTCGGCCCACGCGGCGTTGAGCTGCTCGGTGGCCGAATCGACCTCGGAGAGCGTGCGGTCCTTGTAGACCTGCTTCAGGCGTTCGAGCGCGGCCTCGATCTTGGCGCGCTTGTCGGCCGGCAGCTTGTCGCCGTAGTCCTTCAGGTTCTTCTCCGAGGAGAAGATGAGGGTGTCGGCGGTGTTGAACTTCGAGGCTTCCTCGCGGCGGCGCTTGTCTTCGTCGGCGTGGGCGCGGGCTTCGGAGCGCATCTTCTCGATCTCGGCGTCGGAGAGGCCGCTGGAGGCTTCGATGCGGATGTTCTGCTCTTTGCCGGTGGCCTTGTCGCGCGCCGAGACGTTGAGGATGCCGTTGGCGTCCATGTCGAAGGTGACCTCGATCTGCGGCATGCCGCGCGGCGCCGGCGGGATGCCGTCGAGGTGGAAGCGCCCGAGCGAGCGGTTGTCGAGCGCCATGGCGCGGTCGCCCTGGAGCACGTGAATCTCGACGGAGGGCTGCATGTCCGAGGCGGTCGAGAACGTTTCGCTCTTGCGCGTCGGGATGGTGGTGTTGGCCGGAATGAGCGCCGTCATGACGCCGCCGAGCGTTTCGATGCCGAGGTTGAGCGGCGTCACGTCGAGCAGCACCACGTCCTGCACTTCGCCGCCGAGGATGCCGCCCTGGATGGCCGCGCCCACGGCGACGACCTCGTCGGGGTTGACCGAGCGGTTGGGTTTCTTGCCGAAGAACTCTTCCACGGTCTTCTGCACGAGCGGCACGCGCGTGGAGCCGCCGACGAGGATGATCTCGTCGATGTCGGACTTCTGGAGGCCGGCATCCTTGAGGGCCTTCTCCATAGGGGGAATGGTGCGGTCCACAAGATCATGCACGAGCTGCTCGAACTTGGCGCGCGTCATGTCGAGGACGAGGTGCTTCGGGCCGTCGCTGGTGGCCGTGATGAACGGCAGGTTGATCGTCGTCTGGGTGGCGCTGGAAAGCTCGATCTTGGCCTTCTCCGCGGCTTCCTTGAGGCGCTGAAGCGCCATGGCATCCTTGCGCAGGTCTACGCCCTCGGTGCGCTGGAACTCGTCGGCGATATAGGTGATCAGGCGCTGGTCGAAGTCGTCGCCGCCGAGGTGGGTGTCGCCGTTGGTGGACTTCACCTCGAAGACGCCGTCGCCGAGGTCGAGTACGCTGATGTCGTAGGTGCCGCCGCCGAGGTCGTAGACGGCGATGGTATGCTCCTTGCCTTTCTTGTCGAGGCCGTAGGCGAGCGCGGCGGCCGTGGGCTCGTTGATGATGCGCCGCACCTTCAGGCCGGCCACTTCGCCGGCTTCCTTGGTGGCCTTGCGCTGGGCGTCGTTGAAGTAGGCCGGGACCGTGATGACGGCTTCGGTCACTTTGTCACCCAGGTAATCCTCGGCCGTTTGCCTGAGTTTTTGCAGGATCATCGCCGAGATTTCCTGCGGGGTGTAGGTGCGGTCGTTGACCTGGACGCGCGCCACGTCGTTGTCGCCGCTGAGGACCTTGTACGGCACCGTCTTCATCTCCTCGGTCACCTCGGCCGAGCGGCGGCCCATGAAGCGCTTGATCGAGAAAACGGTATTGGTGGGGTTGGTGATGGCCTGGCGCTTGGCCGGAGCCCCAACGAGACGCTCGCCGTCTTTTTTATAGGCTACGACCGACGGGGTCGTACGCGCGCCCTCCGGGTTCGGTATGACAACGGGCTCGCCGTTCTCCATGACCGCCACGACAGAGTTGGTCGTACCCAGGTCGATTCCGATGATTTTTCCCATGATTATGCGTAGTCGAATAAAGTGTTTATAAATACAACTGCCTGTTGATGCTCTGTGCGATCACACGCCTTATTACAAAAGCCTTGCCGAAGGGCCGGGGGCTGCCTAATTGTCAGGCATGGCGCCTGAGGCTGGGGGCCCGGCGGGGCGGGGCCGCGCCAAATGCCTGGGTCCGTACCTATATTGCAGTATTCCTGATCGGACCGACCGCCCGCCGCCATCCGCCGCCTCCGCAGACCGGGGGGCAGGCCCCGGCGCGCGCCACGGCTAATCCCCCGCGGTGCTGAATGCGCTTTCTTCCCAACGCTCTGACGATCTCGCGCATCCTGATTACGCCGGTGCTGCTGTGGCTGTATTTCGTCGATACCACGTCGGCGCAGGTGTGGGCCTTTGTGCTTTTCGTGGCGGCGGCCATCTCGGACTACCTCGACGGCAAGCTGGCGCGCGACTTCGGGGCGCGCAGCCGCCTAGGGCAGTACCTCGATCCGCTGGCCGACAAGGTGCTGGTGCTGGGCACGTTCGCGGTGCTGGCGTACCTGATGCCGCAGCACGTGCCCGTGTGGGGGGTGGCGCTGATCGCCCTACGCGACGTGCTCGTGACGGCGCTGCGCACGGCGGCCGAATCGCGCGGGAGGAGCCTGGCGACGCTTCAGGTGGCGCGGCAGAAGACGCTCGTGCAGCTCATCTTTCTGATTGCCGTGCTGCTGCTGCGGGCCATGGAGCGGTTGCCGGCGCCGCTCTCGGAGATTGCGCGCGCCGTGCTGAGTTCGTGGGCGCCGCTCGTCGTGATGATCGGCGTGGTGGCATTTACGGTATACACCGGGGTCGTGTACGTCTTGCGCCGCGACGCCATAACCACCCTGAATACGAATGGTTGAGGACCCTACGGCGCCCGTGGGGCGGGCCGTCGCGGAGGCGCTGCTGGAGATCGGAGCGGTCGTGCTGCGCCCGCAGGAGCCGTTTACATGGGCTTCCGGGTTGCGCGCGCCGATTTACTGCGACAACCGGCTGACGATCAGCTACCCGCGCGTGCGGCGGCTCATCTGCGACGGGTTTGCGGAGATCCTCCGGCGGGAAGGGTCGGCGCCGGAGGCGGTGGTCGGCACGGCCACGGCGGGCATTCCGCATGCGGCGTGGCTGGCCGAGCGCCTGGATGCGCCTATGGCCTATGTGCGCGCCAAACCAAAGGAGCACGGCAAAGCCGCGCTGCTGGAAGGGCGCTTGGAGCCGGGGGCGCAGGTGGTGGTGGTGGAGGATCTGGTTTCGACGGGAGGCTCGTCCATTGCGGCCGTCGAGGCGACGGAGGCGGCGGGGGTGGAGGTGCGCGCGGTGCTGGCGATCTTCACCTATGGACTGCCCTCGGCGACGGCGGCGTTTGCGCGGCGCGGCCTGCCGCTGCACACCCTGACTACCTACGACGAGGTGGCGGCGGCGGCCCGAGCGCGCGGAGCGCTCTCGGCCGACGATCTGGAAATGCTGGCCGCCTGGCAGGCGGACCCGCAGACCTGGTCGGCGGAGCGGGGCTAAACTTATACGTGGGGGGTTATGCGGGCAGCGCTGGTTACTATCGGGGATGAACTGCTGATCGGGCAGGTGGTCAACACGAACGCCTCGTGGATCGGAGCGCGGCTCAGCGCGGCCGGCATCGACCTGGTGGAGATGGTCACCGTCGGCGACACAGAGGAGGACATTCGGCAGGCGCTGGGGCGCATGAGCGCTTCGGCGGACCTGGTCATCCTGACGGGCGGACTGGGGCCGACGCACGACGACCTCACGCGCGAGAGCGTGGCGGGCTATTTCGGGTTGCCGCTGCGCCTGGACGAGTCGGTCGTGGCGCACCTCCGCGAGCGCTTCGCGCGGCGCAACCGGCCGATGCCGGAACGCAACATGGTGCAGGCAATGGCGCCGGAGGGGTTCGTGGTGCTGCCGAACCCGCGCGGCACGGCCCCCGGCCTGTGGCACACTTACCTGCACGCCGGCCGGCCGCGCATGCTGGCTATCGTGCCGGGTGTGCCGAGCGAGATGCGCTGGCTCATCGAGGAAGAGGTGCTGCCGCGCGTGGCGCGCTACGGCAAGGCGCGGACGATTGTGCACCGCACCCTCCTGACGACGGACATCGGGGAGTCGTCGTTGCAGGAACTGCTGCCGGAACTAGGAACCTACCTCGACGAGCGCACGCGCCTGGCGTACCTGCCGGGCAACCACGGGGTGCGCCTGCGCATCAGCGCGCGCGGCGCCGAGGCGGCCGAGGTCCAAGCCCGCACGGCGCGCCTGGAGGCGTACCTGCGCGACCGTCTGGAGCGCTTCATCTATGGCGTGGACGACGACCGGCTGGAAATGGCCGTGGGGGAGATGCTAAGGCATGCGGGCCTGACGCTGGCCTGCGCCGAAAGCTGCTCGGGCGGGCATTTGCTCGACCGGCTTACGGACATCCCGGGGTCCTCGGCGTATGTGGTGGGGGGCGTCGTCGCCTACTACAACCGCATCAAGCGGGAGGTGCTGGGCGTGGACCCGGCCGACTTGGAGCGCGAGGGCGCCGTGAGCGAGGCGGTGGCCCGGCAGATGGCCGTCGGCATCCGGAAGCTCATGGGAACCGACATCGGCGTCTCGACGACGGGCATCGCCGGGCCGGGGGGCGGAACGCCGGAGAAGCCCGTCGGTACGGTATGGGTAGGTTACGCCGACGGCGCCGTAGAGGAGGCGCATTTGTTTCAGCTCGGGCAGGAACGGGAGCTGAACAAGGACCTCGGCAGCACGTCTGCGCTGGGGCTCATCCGGCGGCGGCTGCTCGCGCGCGCAGCGGCGCCGGGCGGCGAGAAGGCGGCATAGGCTGTGACATAAGGTTGGCGCAGGCGGGGGCTAGTTTGTCGCCGTACCGATTGTAAATACACGTTTTAAGCTACTCATCAAGCGCGGGGCGCACGAATATGATCGAACAAAACGCGGCGAAGCTGAAAGCGCTGGATCTCACGCTGAAGCAAATCGAGAAGCAGTTTGGCAAGGGCGCCATCATGCGGCTGGGCGATGCGCCGCCGACGACCATCGACGCGATTCCGAGCGGGTCGCTGGCGCTCGACGCCGCGCTCGGCGTGGGCGGCGTGCCGCGCGGGCGCGTCGTGGAGATTTACGGCCCGGAGTCGTCGGGCAAGACGACGCTCGCTACGCACATCATCGCGGAAGCGCAGCAGCTCGGCGGATCCGCCGCCTTCATCGATGCCGAGCATGCTTTCGATCCGACGTACGCGGCCAAGCTGGGCGTGGACATCGACAACTTGCTGGTCTCGCAGCCGGATACGGGCGAGCAGGCCCTCAACATCTGCGACATGCTCGTGCGCAGCGGCGCCCTGGACGTGATCGTGATCGACTCGGTGGCGGCGCTCGTGCCGCAGGCTGAAATCGAGGGCGACATGGGCGACAGCCATGTAGGCTTGCAGGCGCGCCTGATGAGCCAGGCGCTCCGGAAGCTGACGGGCACCATCAACCGCACCAAGACGGTGCTCATCTTCATCAACCAGATCCGCGAGAAGATCGGCGTCATGTTCGGCAGCCCGGAGACCACTACGGGCGGGCGGGCGCTCAAGTTCTACTCGTCGGTGCGCATGGACATCCGGCGGATCGGCGCGATCAAGGAGGGCACTGAAGTCGTCGGCAACCGCACGAAGGTGAAGATCGTCAAGAACAAGGTGGCCCCGCCGTTCCGCGAGGTCGAGTTCGACATCATCTTCGGCGAGGGCATCTCGTCGCTGGGCGAGCTGGTGGACCTGGCGGTGGATAAGAACGTCGTGCAGAAAAGCGGCTCGTGGTACGCCTACGGCGACCAGAAGATCGGCCAGGGCCGCGACGCCACCAAGGCATGGCTGAAGGAGCACCCGGAGATCCGCGAGGAGGTGAAGCTGCGCGTTCGGGAGCACCTGGGCATGGTCGCGCAGGCGCCGCAGGACGAGGAGCCGACCGGCGGCGACGGGCTGGCGTAAGCCGCTGCGGGTGTAGGGATCGGAAAAAACTGCCCGGGGCGCGCTGCTCCGGGCAGTGTTCTTTTCCGCCGGTTTACATGCCGTCTGCCCCCTCCGCGCGCCGAACGGCCTTATCTTCGGGGCTGGCGTTATTTACGAGGCATAACCCCGGATCCGTATGGCCACCTACCGCGAGGCGGGCGTCGATATCGACGCCGGCGACGAGACGGTTTCGCGCATCAAGCCGATCGTGCGCAGCACGTTTACCCCGCAGGTGCTGGCCGACATCGGGGCCTTCGGTGCGTTCTACGAGCTGGATGCGCGCGCCTACGAGCGCCCGGTGCTGGTTTCGAGCGTGGACGGGGTGGGCACGAAGGTAATGGTGGCCGCCATGACGGGCCGCCACGAAGGCGTGGGGCAGGACCTGGTGAACCACTGCGTCAACGATATCGCCGTGTGCGGAGCGACGCCGCTCTTCTTCCTGGACTACTATGCCACGGGCAAGCTGGAGCCGGAGGCGGCCGAGCAGATCATCGGGGGGTTCGCCAAGGCGTGCCGGGAGAACGGCTGCGCGCTCATCGGCGGAGAGACGGCCGAGATGCCGGGGCTGTACCGGCCGGGCGACTACGACCTTGCCGGCGCGATTGTAGGCGTCGTGGAGCGGGCGCGCATCCTCGACGGCGCGGCGGTGCGTGCGGGCGACGCGCTGCTGGCGCTGCCCTCGACGGGGCTGCACACGAACGGCTTTTCGCTGGCGCGCAAGGCGCTTTTCCCGGCGCTCGGGCCGGACGACGCCCCCTCGGCGCTGGGCGGCGCCTCGGTGGCCGACGCCCTGCTGGCGGTGCACCGGTCGTACCTGCAAGCCATCCAGACGCTGCACACCCAAAATCTGGCGACGGGCTTCGCGCACATTACGGGGGGCGGCCTGGAGGGCAACACGCGGCGGATCGTGCCGGCGGGCCTGAAGGCGCGCTTCGACTGGGCGTCGTGGCGGCGGCCGGCGCTTTTCGAGCTTATTCAGGAGATGGGGCGCGTGCCGGAGGAGGATATGCGCCGGACGTTCAACCTGGGCGCAGGGCTGGTTGCGGCGGTGCGCGCCGAGGCGGCCGAGCAGGCGCTGGCCGCGCTGGAAGCGGCGGGCGAAACCCCGTGGCGCATCGGAGAGATCGTTGCGGCGTAATGGGCGCCTGATCTTCCCTACACTTGGCACGGGAATTGGCTTTATCTTCCAAAAGTATGTTCAGCCGCAATTGATCGAAATGTCGGCAGGCGCGTTTAGAAAGGGATGTGTGCTCGGCGCGCCGCCGGCGCCTTTCACCCGATACCCCGTGTGATTCCGTCATGCTATCCGTCACGTTGATCGTGGTGCTCAGTTACCTGGTCGGCTCTATCCCGGCCAGCGTGTGGATCGGACGCCGCTTTTACGGCATCGACGTTCGAGAGTACGGCAGCGGCAACGCCGGGGCGACGAACGCTTTCCGCGTGCTCGGCTGGAAGGCGGGCCTGCTGGCGACCCTGGTGGATATGGGCAAGGGGCTGCTGACCTCGGGCGTCATCGCGACGATCCGCATCGACGAGCTGCCGGCGGGGCCGGCGTTCTGGCATATCGAGACCGTGGTGCGGCTGCTGGCGGGCATCGCGGCCGTGGCAGGGCATATGTACCCGGTATGGGCCGGCTTCAAGGGCGGCAAAGGCGTCAACACGTCGGCGGGGGTGCTTTTTGCGCTCACCCCGATCATCATGTTCAT
>CBDTTW010000036.1:0-20608 GCA_965363675.1 uncultured Rhodothermaceae bacterium | reverse complement strand
GGCTGGAGAAGAACCTTTGACCGGGGCGCACCAGTTGCAATAGCCGACGTGTCGTCGGCTGAACGTACTGAGAAAATGAAGCGAGACATGGACCTGGTGCGGCAACTGCTACTTCGCATTGAAGCCTCCGCACCCAAGGATCAGCCGGAGAAGGTGCTTCAGGCGCCGGGATACACGGACGAGCAAATAGTCTATCATGTCAAGATTATGGCCGACCGGGGTTTGGTAGTTGCAACCGTGGCCGACATCACGACCAAAGACTCTGGCGGCAGGAAAGAGTATGCTATTTTCGCACTTGGTGACCTAACGTGGGAGGGCCAGGATTTTTTAGATCTGGTTCGGTCTGAAACGGTCTGGAACAAGACCATGGAGAAGGTCAAAGCAACGGCCGGTACGACCACCCTGGAGATGTTCAAGGAGATAGCGAGCGGCATTGCGAAAACCGTGATCCTGGGCGCCCCGTAGCCGATTCCGGCATCCGCAGCCGACGACCGCCCGGGACGGGCGGGCACGTCGGCCTACGCGGGGTCTTGGGAGAGCAGGAGCAGTTCTTTCAGCATCTCATAGCCGGTCGTTTCGAGACCCGCCGCGTGCAGGCGATCCCAGAGATCCCGCCAGGCGGTTTCGTGGGCCAGTTGCAGGAACGCCCGGCCCTCCCGGCTCAGGCGCCCGTCGCCGGTTATCAAGCCGCCCTGGCGCATGAGCGCCGCGTGGTGCTCGAACACCCTGGAGGTGTTTGTTTGAGGGTCTGCCTCCAGGCTGAGCAGGGTTTGGCGGATGAGATGCATGTTTCGCCGCATGGTGAGACCAGGTTGTTGTAGGCCGTTGGCTTTGAAGTTAGGTGTTTTATCGGCGCCGAAACGACGATCCGACGGCCCTGGACAAGCTGTTCTGGCATGCAGGGCAGCAATTGAGATCGCGCCGGCCGTTGCGCTGGCGATGAAGCATGAGTACTCCGCTCAGGCGCTTCCGATGCATCCGGGCTTCGAGCAGCTCGCCATCATTTGCGAGAAGCGCGGCCAGACGGAGGAAGCCTTGCGGCTGAGCCAGGAAGCGCAGCGACAGGGCTGGAACGGAGGATGGGAGGGGCGGATAGAGCGCCTGAGTAAGAAGACGGCGAAGTTGTAAACCGGCCCCCGGCGCTTCTGCGTCAGGGCTGGGCAGCGCCTATGCGCAGCGTATGCGCAGCCTATGCGAACCGGGCCGAACGGCCGGCTCCGAGGGCGGGGAGCGAGGGCAGCCGGCGGTGGCCGGCGCCGGGGCGGAGCATGCTGGTTTCGTAGAGAATCTCCGGACTGTGGCCGGGTATGGTTGGCTGTGGAGGGCGGACATTCCGGTCATGAAAGAGCTGATTCACTTTTATCAGCCCACATCAGCGGAAGTCGCCTCCACCTCCGCCATGCTTGCCGCCTGAGGCTCTCTTCCTCCGGCCCCGCGCATAACCTCTGTTATGCGCGCCTCATAGGCTCAGGTAGCTGCTCGATGACGTCTCGGGCCGCACGTGCAGGTACTGCGCCGTGGTCGAGATGCTGGCATGCCCGAGCGTGGTCTGGACGAGCTTGATGTCGGCCCCGGCCCAGAGCGCGTGCGTGGCGTGGGCGTGGCGCATCCAGTGCGTCGAGGCGGCAGGCAGTCCCGCCCGCGCGGCCGCCGCCTTCACGACACGGTAGAGGCCGTGCCGGCTGAGCGCAAAGATGCGTTCATCCGCATCTGTTAAGGTATCTCTTAACTGGAGCAGTTCCCCGGCGGCGCTCCCCTCGATGAGGACCTGCCGCGTCTTCGATCCTTTTCCAAATACGGTGAGCTGCACCCGGCCGCGTCCGCGATCCTGCACCGGGGATCGGTACACCACGTCGGCCTTGCGGAGGCCGACGAGCTCGGAGGCCCGCAGCGCTCCCGCGTAGAGGAGTTTGAGGAGCAGCCGCTTCCGCTCGTCCGGCTCATGGATAATGATGCGGCGCACGTCGTCCTCGGTGAGGATGCGTTCGGTGAGCGTCTCGCGCGAGCGGGGCGGGCGCACTCCGGCGGCGGGGTTTTTCGCCACGCGTCCCTGCTCCCCGAGGAAGCGGAAGAACGACCGGGCCGCGGCCATCTTGCGGCGGCGGGTCGATGCGGTCAGGCCCTGCTCCTCCATCCAGCGGTCCCACGCCTGGACGTCCTCCAGGCGGAGGTCCTCCACCGGCTTTTCGGACCGGTATCGGTCCGACGCAAACGCGAGAAAGGCGCGCACGTCTCTCGAATACGCATCGTGCGTATTGCTTGCGCGGCCGTGCAGCCACGCCGCGATGCACCGGTCCGGCATCAGGCCTCTCGGCTCATCGAGGCGCCCTCGGCCCGCAGCACGGCGATGCGGCGCAGGCCGAGGCCCGTCTTACGGCGCACCTGCTCGGACGTGGCGCCCTCGACCAGCATCCGGCGGGCGAGCCGCTCGTGCTGCGCCTTGAGCATCTTGTCGCACGAGGGCAGGTGCAGCCGGATGCCGCCCAGGCGCTCAATCAAATCTAGGGTAGCCTCGCGGCCAAGGGCGTCCCAGAGCAGGCGCCCGTCTTCGGGCAGATCACCGCGGCCCACGGCCGCGCGGTCGAGCTTCATCATGACGTCTGTGCGACAAGTTTCCCTCATGCTCGTAACATCTTCTTCAACACAAGTGCCACATCTCTGCGGCGCGCGCGTGCGGTATGGCATGGCGGCCTAGCGGCCGAATCTTCTCGCTAAAGATTCACCGCGCGCGCCCGTTCCGGGCGCAAGATTCCGGCCCCGCCATGCTAGCGAGCCTCCCTCCCGCCCTTTTAGCCCATATCGCGGAATGCCCCGCGGCCCGCGCCGAGCGCTGGGCGGCGCCGCTCTGCGAGGTGATGGCGCGTTACGACATCATCGGGGGCAGGAACGAAATGCTGAGGGCCTCTCATTTCCTGGCTCAGGTCCTCCACGAGTCGGGCCGCCTCCGCTACACCCGCGAGGTGTGGGGGCCTACGCGGGCGCAGCAGCGCTATGAGGGCCGGGCGGACCTGGGGAACGTGCAGCCGGGCGACGGCTACCGCTTTCGCGGCCGGGGCCTCGTGCAGCTTACCGGGCGCCTGAACTACCGGGCGGCCTCTGCCGGGATGCGTGCGGAGGGGTACGACATAGATTTCGAGGAGCGCCCTGACCTCGTTGCCGAGGAGCCGTGGGCGGCCCTTGTGGCCGGCTGGTACTGGGCGCAGCGGGGCCTCAACGCCGTGGCCGACCGCGACGATGCGCGGACGATCACGCGCAAGATCAACGGCGGGTACAACGGCCTGGCCGACCGGATGCGGCTGCTGGAACGGGCCAAGGCAATGCTCTGCGCTCACCTGGCGCTGAAGGCGCCTCTCACCCTTGCCGACGCGCCCGCCCCTGCGCCCGTCGCGGGCGCAACCGGGCGGGCGTCGGCTGAGGCGCCCCTGGCGCTGCGGCAGGCGCTGCGGCCCGTGGCGATCCTGCCCCATGCCTCTTAACTCGCTACGCGATATGACCGACCGGATCGTGCCCGACACGATCATCGCCGGCTTCTCGCTCGGCGCCTCGGCGATGGTGCTGACCGAGCAGCTCACGCACTTCCTGGCGCTGGTGGCGACCATCGTGTCTCTGGCCGGAGGCCTCTACGCCTTCGCCAACCAGCGGGCCATACGCCGCAAGCAGCGGGCGGAGGGCATGCCATGACGGGACGCTTTCTTTCTACGGCGCCCGGCGCGGGCCTGTGCCTGGACTACATCGACGGGCGCACGTGGCGCCTGCGCAACGCGGAGGCCGGCTTTGGGTTCGCCCTTGAGGGCGCCGGGGACCGGCGCTTGATCATCCCGGCGGACGGCTACGAAACGGACCTGGCGAGCATACCACGGCCGCTGTGGGCCGTGCTGCCGCCGGCGGGCCGGGGAAGCCGCTCCGGCTATGCGCCGGCGGCCGTGATTCACGACTGGCTGTACTATGCCCGATGGGCGCCTGCTGATACGGCGCCCGCTCTCGTTCCGAGAGCGAACGGGCGCAAGGAGGCGGACGATGTGTTTCTGGCGGCCATGGAGGCGCTGGGAGTCAGGCCCGCGACGCGGCGGGCCATGTATCTGGCGGTAAGGGTGTTTGGAGGGAGCCGATGGAATCGAAAGACCGAGATGACCTGAACGCGGTGTACATGGCGCTCGTGCGCATGCTGATGCGCCGCGTGCCGGATACGCAGGAGCGCCGCGACGCGGTGCGGCTCGTGGTGCTCTCGCGCGCAAGCGCCATGGCTGCCGAGGGCGCCTCAAATTAACCCCATGCAATGCCTACCGTCGGCTGTGCGGTGGGTGCTAGCCGACTCGCCTGGTGGGAACGCTGGGGCGTCCCGAGCGGGAACCTCATGAAAGAGCGTTGTGGAGCAAAGACGAGAGCCGGAGCGCCGTGCGAGGCATTCGCCATGGCGAACGGCCGCTGCCGCATGCATGGCGGAGTCTCCACCGGGCCGCCGGCGGGATCGAAGAACGCCCTGACGCACGGCGCCTACGAGACGATTAGCGCCTGGTCGCTCGACGAGGAGGAAGCGCGCCGCTATGCCGCCATCGAGACCGATCAGCTCGGACAAGTGGACGAGCAGATCCGGCTAAGCGTCATCCGCCAGCAGCGCATGATGCGTCGCATGGCGCTGCTGGCGGAGCACACCCACACGATCGTCGAGATCCTCGACGAGAGCGGCTCCAAGCCCGGGAAGGACGGCGGCGAGGTTGCAGTGAACGTGACGAAGACGAAGCAGCTCGGCACGCTGGGGCAGATACAGGCCGTCGAGGATGCGCTCACGCGGGTCGTGCAGCGGCACACGCAGCTGCTGAACCTGCGCTGCCAGATCACGCAGGCGCAGCCGGACGAGGTCGACGTCGACGTCTCGGGCTACGTCGCAGCGCTCACGGCCCGCGCGGAGGACCTCGAATGGCAAAGCGAGTAATCAAGGCGGAGGCGGCGTTTCGCTTCCGGCCGTTCTCGGCGAAGCAGATCATGCTCCTTTCGTGGTGGACGCCCAGCAGCCCGTATGCCGACTGGGACGGCGTCATTGCGGAAGGCTCCATACGAAGCGGCAAGACGGTCGCCATGGTGGATGCGTTCGTGACCTGGTCGCTGGCGGCCTATCCAGGGGGTCAGGACCTGATCATCGCCGGCCGCTCGATGGGCGCGCTCCGCCGCAACGTCCTGAAGCCCCTGTTTCAAATACTGCGGGCCAAGGGCATCGCCTACCACTATCACCGCTCGGAGCACTGGCTGCAAATCGGGGCATGCACGTATCACCTCTTCGGCGCCAGCACCGAGGCGAGTCAGGACGTGGTGCAGGGCCTCACGGCCGCGGGCGCGCTCTTCGATGAGGTGGCGCTGATGCCGCAGTCGTTCGTCGACCAAGCCATCGGGCGCTGCTCTGTCGAAGGATCGAAGCTCTTCTTCAACTGCAACCCGGAGGGGCCGTACCACTGGTTCAAGACCGAGTTCATCGACAAGGCGCAGCAGAAGCGACTCGTGCGGCTCCACTATACGCTCGACGACAACCTGAGCCTATCGGAGCGCATCAAGGACCGCTACCGCCGCATGTTCAGCGGCGTCTGGTACAAGCGCTTCATTCTCGGTCTCTGGGTCGTGGCCGAAGGGATCATCTACGACATGTGGAATGAGGCGCAGCACGTCATTGCCGCGCCGCGCGATGCGTATGAGCAGTACGCCGTCGCCGTGGATTACGGCACCTCGACAGTCTGCGTCTTTGGTCTGTATGGGCTGTTTCGGGACACCGGTTCGTGGCGCGCGCATAAGCTGAAGGAGCGTTACTACGATGCCCGGAGAACGTCGAGGCAGAAGACCGACACCGAGCACGCCGATGATTTCGCGGCGTGGATAGCAGGCATCAAGCCTGTGGCCGTCTACGTAGACCCATCGGCGGCGAGCTTCATGGCCGAGCTGCGGCGCCGTGGCTACCGGGTCACGCCGGCCAACAACAACGTGCTCGACGGCATCCGCTTCGTGTCGCAAATGCTCAGCGAAGGACGCTACCAGGTGCATGCCTCCTGCACCGAGTCCATACGCGAGATGAGTTCGTATGCCTGGGACGCCCGGGCGCAGGAGCGCGGCGAGGACAAGCCGCTCAAGCAGGATGACCACGCGAGCGACGAGACCCGCTATATGCTATTTTCCCACCTGGGCGGCCGCAGCGCAAACGTGAGGTCGGCCAACGTAGCCCTTTGACGCGCCCGGGGGAGGCGCCGCCATGCCTAAGCTCATCCAGCACCGCGACTACGGCGCCCTTGAGGGGCGCATGACCTACGCCTGGGACGTGTACACGGGCGAGTATGCCGACCCAGGCCGCGTCTCGCGCTACCTCGTCCAGCGCAAGCAGGGCGAGGCCGACCCGGCGTTTGCCGAGCGCAAGGCGCTGGCCGACCCGGCGCAAGACTTCGCCTCGGTGGTGGACTCGCTCAGCGGCATGCTCTTCGCCGCCGAGGAGAAGACGGCCCGGCGGTGGGCGGAGGAAGGATCGGTCGCAGGCTTCGGCGACCCGGAGGACAGGGCGAGCACCGCCCGGCGCATCCTGACGAGCATCGACGGCCGGGGGACGAACCTCGAAACCATGCTCAAGCGGGCGGCGGTGCGGCTCGGCGTGATGCACCGGGTGTTCGGGCTGGTCGACGGCGCCCTCGTCGAGGGGGAGCGCCGGACGAAGGAGGTCACCGGCCACATCGTCGACGCGCGCGACGTAGTGAACTGGCGGGAGGAGGGCGGGCGCCTGGTCGAGGCGCTCGTGCGGGACGCGCTCGACCAGAGAGCATCCATCTTCGACGCCTTCGACGAGGCGGAGTACTACACGCTCTACACGCTGGAGGGCTGGCAGCGCCTGAAGAAGGACGGCGACGTGCTGATGCAGACGGGCGACGGCGCCGAGTACGCCTACTTTACCGACAGCACGCGCTCGGCGCGGATGCTGCCGCTCTTCATGGTCGAGATGCCGCTGCCGCGCCCGGTGGGCTACCTGCTCGCCCGCAAGTGCGTCTCCCTCTTCAACACGGAGAGCGAGCTGGACAACCTGCTCCGACTGGCCTGTATGCCGCGCTTCGGCGTCGACACGGGCGAAAGCGGCGTCGTCGACTTCGAGCAGATCCGGGCGGACATCGCGGCCGGGTATGCGATCATCGAGGGGGCGGGGCACCAGTACATCGCGCCGCCGTCGGAGCCGGCCGCCGTCCGCATGGAGCGGCTTCGGCAGAAGCGCCAGGATTTCTACGCGGCGGGCTTCCGCGAGTACGGCGACGCGGCCAAGGAAGCCACCGCGACCGAAAGGCGGCAGGACTGGGCCGCCGGGGTCGAGGCGTATCTGACGCTGCTCTCGGGGGCGCTGGAAGAGTTCGAGATCGAGATGATGCGCCGCTTCGAGGGGGCGGAGTTTCCGGAGCACCCCGAGGCGTGGGGGATCTACGAGGTGCGGCGCAGCCGCGACTTCCAGCCGGAGAACATCCGGTCCGTGATGGGCGAGCTGGTGCGGAGCGTCTTCGGCGCGGACCCGCTGCCGGCGCCGGCCGAAGCGGCGGCCGACGTGGCGGCGCGCTACCTCGCCGCGCACGGGGTGGACGTAGACCCGGAACAGGTGGCCGCAGAGGTGCGCCGCTGGATGGACCGGCGGGAGCAGTCGAGCGATGCTGTCGGAGGGCTGTTTTAATGCGAAAAGTGGACTTCGAGTGTCTCTGGGTGGAGTGGTGGGTGGTCGATCTTGACGATGCCGGCGGCGGCCGAGTGGAGATGTGGGGCGTCTCTGCCGATGGCAGGCCGATGCTGCGCTCGGAGCAGATCGTAGACCTGCCTCAATGCCGCGCCCAGGGTTTCGATTTCGAACCCGTGTCCTTGTACGTCAACTGAAGTGCCACGCTACAACGACGCCTATAACGAAGCGCTCCTGAAGGCGCGGCGTGAGGCCCTCGGGGGCGGCGGCCTGCGGGATGAGGCGCTCCGCCGGCTCTACCGCGAGTACGCGGCGATGCTCGTGCGTCTGCAGGCCGACGCCGACGCCGGGCTGCTCAGCGCCGAGCGGGCGGCCGGGCTGCGCCGGAGCATCGAGCAGGAGATGCTGCGCCTCGAAAAGCGGATCAACCGCGTGCTCGATGCGGCCATGCAGGAGGCCGCGCGCCTGGCGGCGGCCGGGCACGAGGCCGGGCTGGCTGCAGCGAGTGACGCGGCCGGCGTGACGGTGGCGCATGAGTTTACCAACGTGCCCACGCGAGCGCTCGAAGGCATGATGCGGCGCCGGGCCTATGGCGGGGCGGCGACGTTCCAGACGCTCGTGCGGCGGCGCCTGGGGGGTATGGCGGCGGACGTGGACGCGCTCCTCTCCTCCGGCGTGGCGCGCGGCATCTCAAACGAGCAGCTAACGAAGGAGCTGGGGCTGCTGCTCTCGCAGGATGACCCGCAGCTGCACGAGGCCATGAAGAGCCTCGGGCCGAAGGGCGGCCGCACGCTGAAGGCCATTCAGGAGGGGGTGGTTGTACCAGACGTACAAGTGCGGCAGGCGAAAAGCCTGCTCCACGACCTCCGCCGCATCGCCGTGAGCGAGATCAACAGCGCCTACACCGAGGCGCACAACCTCGCCAACGCCGAAAGCCCCGTCGTGGACCTGGTGCAGTGGACCCTTAGCATCCGGCACGCCTCGCTTGGAAGCTCTCCGGACGTGTGCGACATCGTGGCCGAGGCCGACCCGCACGGCTACGGGCCGGGCATCTACCATCCCGAAACCGTGCCGCCGCTTCTGCATCCGTATTGCCAATGCTGGTGCCGCGCCGTGCTGCGTCCGCCGGAGGAGTGGGGCGACCCGAAGCGGCCCGCGCCGATCCCGCGCGAGATTACAGAGGAGGAGGCCGGCCGCATACTGGCGAAGAACACGACCGAGCGGAGCCGGAAGATCACGGAGCGGTTTGCCGCGGCTCAGCGGGAGCGGGCGAACGTGTATGTAGGGAGCGCCGGCCAGGTGGTGGGGAGGGGGCGCAGTGGCCTAGCGAGCATCAAGTCGGGGATGGGCGAGGTCACCGCGTTGCAGCCAATACTACGAGCAGCGGCCAACGCACAGGAGACGGCCGCGCTTAAGACTACATATCGGGTGCGTTCGAATGGAAGTGGTTGGAGGGTTGTGCAGCCCGACGGATGGAAAGAGCCGCCCGGAGGTGGACAAGAGGCCTTGATTGCCGAGCACATTGCTAAGGCGCTTCGTACCGATGTGTACCTGGCGCCCCGTGTAGAGGCAGAGGGTCTTAAGCTTGTTGACGCGTGGATCGAAGGCGAGCCCTGGGAGTTCGAACGAGTGACGAAGGAGGCACGGGTACTATCAACGTCCGTGCAAAACGCGCTTCGCTCCGGCAAGAAACAGTCTGGGAGTGTTGCTGTATATCTTGACATATCCGATCGTTTGAAAGCTGACCCAGCTTTGCACACCGAGCTTAATCGGGGTGTTCAGAACGCCTTGCGCAATGATAGAAGCGGCGATCTCAGGAAAGTAGCCATGCTGCGATCGGATGGGGCCTTCGAATTACTAACCACTGATGAGGTGCGAAATGGAAAACGTTTTCGATTATTTCAAGGACGTGATTGACCGAATGCGCACCTCGGGGTTGGATTCTGTTCCCAAGGAGGCCCTGATCGCCCTCACCGGAGCCATCGACTATGCGGTCGGACGAGGCGATTTGACCATTGTGCAGGCCGAAAGACTTGACGATAGCCTCGGCGGCATCCGCTCGCAATATGCCGATGCCTTTGAAATAGCGACCTTCGGGGACCTCGGCGCCGCCGAACCTGCGAACTGAAATTCTCCGGCGGTAGATAACCGCCGTCAGCCAGGCGCCTGGATCCGGCGCCACGGGGCCATCTGCTGCGGCGGGTGGCCCTTTTTCTTTTCCGGCGCAAGCGCGCGGTACACGCTTGCACCGGGGGCGGCCGATCTAGCGTGCGTAGGCGATGTCCCATCGCCACCTTAAGCAGACATGCACGCACGATGCCTACCGTAAAGATTGAACTACCCGCCGGCGCCGGCGGGATCGGCGAGACCGTCGAAGTCGACCTCTCGGCCATCGCCCTCCCTGATGGCTATTCGCTCAACACCCCCGAGGCCCCTGCCCAGGGCTTCATCTCGCAGGCCTTCGCCGAGGCCTCTCTCAAGGACGAGATGCAGAAGCGTCTGAAGGGCTTGGTGGACCGGGGCAAGGCGGCCGACGACCCGGCGCTCGTCAAGGCCATCCTCGACAAGCACGGCAAAGGCATAGGCGTTGACCTCGACGCGCATCGCCGGCAGTGGGAGGAGGAGAGCCTGAAGCCGCTCAGCCAGAAGCACGAAGCGATGCTGCGCCGACTCAAGGCCGCCGAGATCAACGAGGCCGCCCGCAAGGCCGGCGTCAAGGACGAATACCTCGACGGCGGCGACAAATCGTTCGTCTTCTACCGCCTCTCCGACCAGGTCGAGCACGACGATGACCTCGGCTTCGTCGCCACCCAGGGCGGACGGCGCCTGCCGGGCCGCGAGGGCCGGCCCTTCGCAAGCGCGGGCGACCTGATGGAGACCCTCAAGCGCGACGAGGGGTACAAATCGCTGTTCCGGGAGGCGCAGCCCCAGACCGGCGGCGGCAGCTTTGCCGGCGGCTCGAAGGGCGGCGGCGCGCGCACGTTCACCCGGGAGGAGATCCGGGGGATGTCGCCCGCGGAGTTCGCTAAAAACGAACCGGAAATCAGCCGGGCGATGGCCGCCGGACAGGTGCATTGAACCGGGTGTGACAGTATATTGTCACACGTTCCTGATCCCTTGCCGTTGCCGACGCCCGCCCCTGCGCCCCCGCTCTCGGAACGAGAGCGAACGGGTGCAAACGAGCAGGAACGTCGGCGCAAGCCAATCTCCTCATGAGCGTATCGAACTTCATCCCCGAGGTCTGGAGTCAGAAGCTGAACCTGGCCTTCCAGCGCACGCTGGTCTTCATGAACCTGGTCAACCGCGACTGGGAGGGCGAGATCAAGGAGGCCGGCGACACGGTGCGCATCACGCGCCCCTCGCCGCTCGCGGTCAACGACTACACGGGCACGGTCAACTACGCCGCTCCGGCCTCGACGCAGGCCACGCTGACGGTGGACCAGCGGAAGTACAGCGCTTTTTCGATCGACGACGTGGACCGGGCGCAGGCCAACGTGGACCTGGTCGCCGCCTATACGCAGGAGATGGGCGTCGCCCTCTCGAACGCGGTGGATCAGTACCTGGCGGGCCTCTACACGCAGGCCGCCGCGGCGAACGTCATCAACAAGGAAGCCATTTCCAAGACGAACGTCTACGCTAAGTTCGTCGACGCCGGCAAGCTGCTCGACAAGCAGAACGTGCCGCGCTCGGGCCGCTGGGCAGTCATCTCGCCGGACGAATACGCGATGCTGCTGCAGGCGGATCAGTTCATCAAGGCCTCAGACCTCGGCGACGCCGTCGCCACCTCCGGCGCGGTCGGCCAGGTGGCGGGGCTCACGATCTACGTCTCGAACAACCTCATCATGGCCAACGACGGCGCATCCAACGTGCGCCATTTGCTCTTCGGCACGAATGCCGCGATCACGTTTGCGAGCCAGCTCACCGAGCTGGAGGCGCTGCGGCTGCAGCAGCAGTTCGGCGACGCCATCCGCAGCCTGATGGTCTACGGCGCCAAGGTCATCCGCCCCGAGGCGCTGGGCGTGATCCGCTCGATCGTTTAAGGCTTTGCTTATGGCCGCCAGAAGCAAAGCCGCGTCGTCCCGCCGCCCGGAGACGGCGGAGCCTTTGCAGCAGAAGCCGCTCCTCCAGGAGCCGCTCCTCCAGGAGCCGCTCCTCCAGGAGCCGCTCCTCCAGGAGCCGGTGTTTCTCATCCGCTATCGCGGCGGCATCGCCCACGCGGTGCCGGAGGGCCTCTACTGCAGGCTGATCGCGCGCCGGGAGGCCGACGGGACGCCCTCCTACCAGGACGGCGGCTCGAACGAAGCGGCGCTTCGGCGTCTACTAGAGACGGCGGACAGGCCAAAGGAGTGACATGCGCTATTTCGACCCGACAAAGGCGGAGGACCTCCACCTCGTGCACGCGAGCGTGCGGGAGCACCCGGAGACCGTGATCGTTTCGGTCATGGCCGAGGCGGACGTGGTGCTGGAGACGGGGCTGCCGGCTGATGCGGCCATCGTAAACGATGCGCTCCGTGAGGCGATGCGCCGCACGATAGCGGACGTGGCGAGCCACCGGCTGCGCTACTACGACGCGGAGGCAGGCGTCGTGGCATCGAGCGTGGGCAGCCGCAGCCGGAGCCGCAAGCGGCCGCTCGACCCGCTCTGGCCCGGGCGGTGGCGCGCGCGCCTTCGCGCGGCGCTGCCGGCGCCTATTACGTACCACTCATGATGCACCCGCACAAGCTCCATATTTCGCGCAGGGAGCGCGTGCCGGACGGCATGGGTGGATATACCCCGGGGGCGGAGATCGTCGTCTGGAGCGGCCGTGCGGACGTGCAGGACGGCGGCCGGCGCATGGTGCTGGAGGGCGGGCTGCTCGCGCACGAGGGGGACGCGCGGGCGTTTCTGGCGGAGCCTCCCACGAGGATACGGCCGGGCGACCGGGCGCGGATCGAGTGGGAGGATGGGAGCGTGGAGGCGGCCGTAGTGGCCCGGGTGCACCGGCTCGATGAGAGCCTGATCCTGCGGTATGGCGATGATTGAGATCAAGCTGGAAGGCATGAGTGAGCTGCTGAAGGGCGTCAAGGCCTATGAGCTGCAGATGCGGGGGCGCGTGAGCTATGCCATCGAGGCGGGGATGATCCGCATCCGGGACGACGCGAAAGGCTATGCGCCTGTCAGAAAGAAACAGGGGGGCAACCTGCGAAACTCCATCCGCGGAGAGATGCTTTCGCCCTTGACTGCGGTCGTCGAGACGAACGTTGTGTACGCAGCCCGTCAGGAGTTCGGCTTCATCGGGACGGACAAGCTCGGCAGGACCTACAACCAGCAGGGACGGCTCTACATGACGCGGGCCGCCGAAGAGAATACGGAGCGCCTGCTGGCCGGCATCCGGCGGGAGATCGAACGGATCTGAGCGCATGACCCCTTACGACGCCTTTGAAGCATTGCAAAAAGCGGTCGTGTCGCGGCTGAAGCTGCACCCGCAGACGGCAAGGTTCGCCGTCTACGACAGCGTGCCGCTCGGCGCCGCCTTTCCCTATGTGGCCGTGGGGCTGCGCACGGCCGAGCCGCTCTACCACGACGGCGATGGAACCTCGCCGACCGGCTTCATCGTGAATGCGACGCTCCGCCTGGACGCCTGGGACCGCGCCCCGCGCGGGCAGGCGACGAGCGCCCGGGTCATGGGCATCATGCGCGCGGCGGGCGAGGCGCTGGCCTCGGCGCCGCTGGCCGTCGAAGGGTTTCGCCTCGTAATGGACGAGGCGGAGATGAGCCAGGTAATCGCCGGCGGCGACGAGGCCTACGAGACCCGGCAGGGCATGCTCTCTTTCCGCTTTTACCTCGAACACGCAAACTAGCGAACGAACGCCATGGCAACGACTCGCGGGCAGGACATCGTATTAGAGGTCTCCGCCACCGGCGGCAGCGCCTTCACCAAGGTGGGCTTCATGCGCTCGAAGAGCCTCGAGCGCCAGCTGGAGACCATCGACACGACGAGCGACGAGAACCCGGACTGGGCGGCCACCATGGCCGGCAGCCGCTCGTGGTCGATCTCGGGCGGATCGCTCTTCGTCTACGACAACGCCGGGCAGGAGCTCATCGAGGCCGCCTACAGCTCGAATGCGGCGTACAGCTTCCGCTTCAGCGTCGGCGGGGGCACCTACACGGGTCAGGCCTTTGTGACGGGTCTGACGATCGAGGGCTCGACGAACGAGGTAGCGACCTACGCGATCACGATCACGGGCACGGGGCCCCTTACGGTGAGCTGACATGCGGCCTGTGATTGAGATTACCATCGGCGGCCGGAAGCGCCCCCTCCGCTTCGGCTTCAACGCGATTGCGGAGTTCTGCGATGAGGCGGGACTTTCGCTCTCGGACCTCTCGGGCCTCGACGAGCGCCGGGTGAAGGTCTCGACGGTGCGGGCGCTTTTTTACGCGGGCCTGAAGGACGGGGCGCGCAAAGAGAAGCGCGAGGTGGACTTCGACCTGTTCGACGTGGGCGACTGGATGGAGGACCTCTCCGACGCGGAAGCGGCCAAGGTGTGGAAGCATTTCGCCGAGGCGCAGGGTGCGGAGGGAAACGCGCCGGCGGCGGCGGGGAGGACGGGCTAACCACGCCTGCGTGGGGCGACCTGCTGGATGCGGCGGCCCATCTGGGCGTGTCGGAAGAGCGGTTCTGGGATATGCTGCCCCGCGAGTTCCTCCGGCGGCAGCGGGCTTGTGCCCGGCGTGAGGACGCCCGGTGGAGCCGGACGCTGCTCGTCGCCAACCAGGTGCGGGGGGCGCTGGGGGCCGAGCCGATTACGCTGGAGGACCTAAGGGGCGCCGGCGGCGATCCGCCTCCGACGCGCGAGATGTGGGAGCGGGCGGTGGCTGAATTGCGATCATCGGCAGGAGGCGCGGCATGACGATCAAGGGACTCAGGATACTCATCGGCGCGGACCCGGCGGCCGCCATGCAGGCGTTCCGCGACGTGGAACGGGCCGTGAAGCCGCTCGCGGACAAGATGAAGTCGATCGGCGCGTCCATGACGCAGTACGTCTCGGCGCCGCTGGCCGGCCTTGCGACGGGCGCTTTGTACACGGCGGCCCGGATGGAGCAGATGGAAAACGGTCTCAAGGCCGTGATGGGTTCGAGCCAGGCCGCCGGCCGGGAGCTGAAGTTGCTGAAGGAGGCGGCCAAGAGTCCCGGCCTGGGCTTCGAGCAGGCGGTTAAGGGGTCGCTGGCGCTGCAAAGCGTGGGGTTCTCGGCGGGCCAGGCCCGCGACGCCCTGTACGAGTTCGGCAACGCCATCGCCATATCGGGCGGCTCGGCGGACGACCTGGCGGAGGTGACGCGCCAGCTCTCGCAGATGCAGTCGCTGCAGAAGCTGACGGCCGAGAACTGGAACGTGATCGCCGAGCGCGTGCCCATTGCCGGGCGGGCTTTGCAGGAGGCCTTCGGCACGAAGAGCATCGAGGCGATCCGGGGCAGCGGCATCTCGACGGAGGAGTTCATCACCCGCCTCGTGGGGGGGCTGAAGACGCTCGAACGGGCGCAGGGCGGCCTCGCCAATGCCTTCGAGAACCTCAAGATCGGGGCGCAGTCGGCGCTGGGAGCCATCGGCAAGGACCTGAACCAGACGTTCGACGTGCAGGGCCTCGTGGAGAAGGTGACGGGCCTGCTGGACGGGCTGGTGGAGCGGTTCATGCGGCTCAGCCCGCAGGCGCGAGGCGCCGTTTATGCGCTGGCGGGCGTGGCCGCCGCGGCCGGACCGCTCCTGGCGGCGCTGGGCGCACTCGGCCTGGCGCTGCCGGCCATCGCGGCCGGCTTCACAGCGCTCACCGGGCCGGTAGGGCTAACGATCGTCGCCGTAGGGACGCTGGCGGCGGCGGTTTTCCTCATCTACGACAACTGGAAGGATCTGCCGGACTTCATGGACCGGCTCTGGGGGGACGTGCAGCGGATCATCGTGGGCGCGGTCGACGACGCGCTGTGGGTCATCGAGAAGCTGGGCGGCGCCCTTTTCGACGGGCCGCTCTCGCGGGGGGCGCGCGCGCTGCGGGAGGAGCTGGCCTGGTTCAGCAAGACGCAGCTCGACGGGCCGGGCGTCTGGGACATGATGACCAAGGGCTTCCGATCCACGGCCGAGGTCATCGGGGACGACCTCGGCGGCGCCCTCGACGACCTTAAGAAAAAGCTGGGGGGTTTAGGCGGCGGTGATGCCAAGGAGGACGTAGAGGCAAACAAACGCCGGGTGGAGGCGCTGCGGGCGAGCATCGCCGAGATGATGCGCCTGGGCGAGATCGGCAAGCAGTTCCGCGACAAGTACGGCGAGATCTTCGGCATGGAGCTGCTGAACCGGCGCCCGGAGGCGATGCTGCCCAAGCGTGGAAGCAGCCTTGTAAAAAGCGTGGGCGCGCTTGGCCGGGAGGAGTTGGAGGCGCCGGCGACGCTGCTGCGAGGCATCGGGGGGGAGGCCCCGGCTCTCGCCGCCGGCGTGGTCGAGGCGGCGACCCGCATGAGCGTGGCCCTGGCGGAGATGGGCGCCGTCGTGCGCGACGAGGCGGCGGGGGCCTTCGAGGCGCTGGCGGGCGTCGCCGGCGGCGCCTTCGCCGACCTGGTGACGGGGATGAAGAGCATCAAGGACGTGGCCCGCGAGGTCGGGCGCGCCGTGCGCGGGGTTGTGCGGGATCTGGTCGCGGCCATTGCGAAGGCGGCGATTCTAAAGGGGATCTCCATGCTGGTCGGGGGGCCGGCGGGGGCGGCGCCGAAGGGCTTCCTGGGGTCGGTGCTGGCGCAGTTCGGCGGCGCCCGGGCCGCGGGCGGCCCCGTCTCGCTGGGCAGGAGCTACCTCGTCGGAGAGCGGGGGCCGGAGCTGTTCACGCCGAGCCAGTCGGGGCGCATCATCCCCCACCACGCGCTCGGGCAGGGCGGCGCGCTCGCGGTGCGCCTGGAGATGGCGCCTGTCGTGCTCTCCTCGGGCGACATCCGGTTTGCGATCAAGCAGGGCGAAATGCGCTACGGGCGCTGAGGAGGCTTCAGGCGTATGGCTTACGGACTGCTGCTGACGACGGGGTGGGTGCGGGACCGCGGCAGCGCCGCTGATGAGGCGCCGTCTTACGAGCTGCGCCTGCTCCAGCAGGGGTATGGCGGCCCCGCCTACCGGGCGCAGTGCCAGTCGTGGGCGGAGTCCTACGGCGAGCCGGGCGACGACACGGACCGGGAGATGCGCCCGAGCGAGGTGACGCTGACCGTGGCGACGCGCGAGGCCGCGGTGATCGAGGCGGCGCGCAGGATCGGCGGCGGCGCCTCGCGCACCGCCTACCGGCTGGAGGTTTTTCGCTCGGGCGAGGTGTACTGGCAAGGGTATGCGCGGGCCGGCTTCGTGGCCACGCGGATGCACGACGGGGCGCAGGCGCTCGTGATCGTGGCGCAGGACGGCCTGTCGTGGCTGGACAACTTGCCGTTTCTGGCGCCGCCCGCCGGCGATGGGGCATCGCCTGATGGGGCATCGCCTGATGGGGCATCAGCGGGGGGGTTGCCGTTTACGGCCCCGATGGCGGTGCGGACGCTCTTCGAGCAGGGGCTGGCGCGGATCGGGGCGCCGGCCGAGGGCGCGCTCGAGGCGGCGACGGATCTGGAAGTCCGGGGCGCGCCATCGGTGTTCGACGTGCTGGCGCCGGTGCTGCCGTTTTACACCTATGGGGACGACGCCAAGGCGGCGGCCGCTTCGTGGGGCGCCGTGCTCTCGCAGGTCGGGCGGCTGCTGGGCTTGCAGCTGGTGCAGTACGCGGGGCGTAGCCATCTGGTGCGCCCGCAGATGTATTTCGGCGCCGAGGGCGCTCTTGTCACATCGCCTGCGGTCGCCGTAGACCGCTGGATCCGGGACTCGGACGAAGTCTCGGGCATGGACGCCTACGGCCGGGCGGAAGCGACGTATGCCGCCCGCCTGCCCTCGGGGCTGCTGCGCAATGGGGGGTTCGAGTTGTGGGACGGTGCAGGCCCGTTTGGGTGGGAGGCGAGCGGCCTGGAAGACCGCCTCGTGCGCGTCGCGGATGCGCGCCTCGTATCCGACGGCGAGAGCGCGCTGGGCATCCGGGCGCGCCCGGGCGTAGCCTACGAGCGCTACCGCCGCCCGGAGGAGGCGACGGCGTTCGTCTCGGCGCCGCTGGCGGCCGGAGCGGATAGTCGCTCCGATGACCGGAGCGCATCCGCTGAAGGGGGCGCGGCGCCCGAGACCATGGAGGTCCCCGAGACCATGGAGGTCCCCGAGACCATGGAGGTCTCGTTCACGGCCCGGCTGGGCGACGCATGGCCTCTCGAGACGCCCGGCGGCCCCTACGCCATGTTCGGGGTGCACGGCCGGGCGTACTGGGCGCTGCGGACGGGAGGCGACGTCCACCTGGGAGGAGCGGGCACGTCGCCTGAGCGGCGCTACTGGGACCCCGGAGCGCGCACGTGGCGGCGGCCGGCGGAGTTTCAGAACCTCGGGCGGTCGTGGAAGCAGCCCATCACGAGCGGCCAGCCGCAGAGGCGCAGCTACCAGCTGCTCTACGCGATGGCGGCGCATACCGATGAGTGCATTGTACGGTTGCAGAGCGATCCGTTCGTGCCCGAGCCGCCGTTCGAGATCGAGGTCGGGCGCGCCGCCGGCACGCTCGGGCCGCTGGAGCAGATGCGGGTTCGCCGCGTCGGCGAACCCTTCACCGTGAACGTAGGGGGGGTCACGGAGCGCGCGGTGCGCTTCAGTCTCATCGAGCGCGGCATCGAGGGCGGCGAGGCGGCCGACCACGCCAAGCTGGACAAGGTGACGGCGGTGTACGTGGACCGCGACCTCGGGCCTGAGGCGACCGAGCAGCGCATCTCGTTCGAGGCGCCGCGCCCGCCCGAGGCGCCGGCGGGGGCCGTCGTGCATCTGGAGATCTATGAGCCGGTGGCCTACCTGGCTCCCGGCGACAAGGGGGCGCTGCTCGTCCTCGACGGGGTGACGCTAAGCCGCAAGGAGAGCGGCGCCGGCGCGAAGACGTGGATCTACGCAGACCCCGACATGGGCGAGGGCCGGGTCTATACCCACGCGTTCGAGATCGGCAGCGGGGGCGCCGAGGGCTCGCTGCGCCTGCCGGACGGGTCGCCGGCCATGGAATGGGGCATCGCCGGCGACGGCGGCGCCTCCTACGCTCCGATCACGCAAGTGCACGCCCGCGAGTTCTTGCGCGCCCGGCGGCGCGCGCGGCGGACGATCCGGTTTACGACGCCGCAGGCTGCGCCCGGCCTCTCGCCGGTGGCCCCGCTCGCCTGGCGGGGCTCGGTCTTCTGGCCGGTGTACTACCGCGCGGAGCACCCCTCCGGAAAGACGGAAATCTTTGCCGTCGAGCTGCGCGACGACGGGGTTCCCCCCTCGGCCGACGTGCGCCTCGGCTCCGGCGCGAAGGGCGGGGCGGCGCGCGGCGAGGGCGCGCGGATCTACGCCGAGCTTTCGAGCCGGATCGAGGCGGGCCTGGCGGCCTCGGCCTTGACGCGCACGACCCTGCCCGTAGGTCCGGGCCCTGTCGCGCGGCTGCCCATCGCGCCGGTGGACAGCGTGTTCAAGGGCGGCACGCTCCTGGCCGTCACGGACCGGATGAGCGCCCGCACGCACCTCGTGCGGGTGGCCGCCGACTACGGCCGCTACGATGCCGAGATCGCCGTGGCCGACCCCGCCACGGGAGGCGCCTACGAGCCGGGCGAGGTCATCGAGGCGATGAGTCCCGTCTTTGCCGATGCCGCGGATACGCTCCTGCAAATCGGGGTGACCGACCAGGCCCTGCGGGCCTCGGTGCGCCTCGATGCCCTTGGCATCGTCGGGGCGGACATCGAGGGCGTGGTGGAGAGCGTGCCGCTGGAGGCGCCGCTGCGGGCCGACGTGCGGGAGGGGACGGAGCTGGTGATTGCAGCATCTCTCGATGCGGCATCGAGACTCGATGCGGCATCGAGAGGCGAAGGTGTTCATCAGTACGTGGTGGCCCGGGAGACCGAGCAGGGCGCCCCCGCGCTGGGCATTGCGCGGCAGTACGTCTCGGCGCGCCGGGGGCAGGCCGTGCGCCTGGACATGGCGACGCTGATGAGTTACCTCTACATGCGCCCGGGCGAGATCCAGCTGGGCGTCGAAGAGGAGCGCAAGAGTCGCAGCCTGACCAGGCTCACCCAGGCCGCAGCAGGCTGGGCGACGCTGCTTCAGGTAGAGCCCCTGGCCGGCCGCATTCCGAAGGATGCCGTCCTCTCGGTCGCCGACGTGCGGACCGGCCGCGCGAGCCGCGTCGTCGCCGCGCGCGACCACGCCGAGGGCGAGACCACGCTGGACATCCATGCCGCGGGCGTGTCGCTGGCCGAGGGGTCGGCCGTAGACCTGGCCGGCTACTACGTCGGCAGCCAGCTCGGCCTGCAGCGCGACGAGATCGCCCTGCGCGTGCGCAGCGACCAGGCGGCGGCCAGCTGGCAGGCCGAAGCCGCCGCCAAGGCCGTCGCGCTCGTGACGGCGGCGGCGACGAACACGAAGACGATTGCCGTGACCGCCCTCCCGGCGGCGCTCAAGGCGGGCAGCCTGGCCACCTTCATGTGGATCGACGAGACGCGCCTGGGCGCCGTCGGCATCCCCTACGTGCGCACGCTCCAGGCCTACCTCGCCTACGAC
The DNA here is from genome assembly GCA_965363675.1 of uncultured Rhodothermaceae bacterium. Lineage (GTDB taxonomy): Bacteria > Bacteroidota > Rhodothermia > Rhodothermales > DASSAV01 > CBDTTW01. Next base: position 299 of record CBDTTW010000036.1, on the reverse strand, counting down.
GCCCCCGCCGGCGGGCAGCAGCTGCGCACCACGACGTTCGTGACGGCGCCGGCGGGCGCGGTCGTCGTCTATACCGAGGGCCAGATGCTGGCGCGCTTTACGACGACCGAGGCCGCCGTCAAGGTGCTGGAGAATCAGGTGACGCAGTACGTGAGCCAGATCACGGCGCTCGGGGACAGCCTGGACGACCTGGAAGACGAAGTCAAAGACGTAGAGGATGCCGTCACGGCCCACCAGGCGCGCCTCGCCACGGCCGAGGGGCGCATCACGACGACCGAGAGCCAGATCGACCAGCGCGT
>CBDTTW010000035.1:0-20721 GCA_965363675.1 uncultured Rhodothermaceae bacterium | reverse complement strand
TACTACGCCGCCAAGTTCCAGGGCCGCCGCACCGCCAGCGGCGAGGCGTTCGACCCGGCCGACCTGACGGCCGCCCACCCCACCCTCCCGCTCGGCAGCCGCGTCAAGGTCACCAACACGCGCAACGGCCGCTCCATCGTGGTGCGCGTCAACGACCGGGGGCCGTTCCACGCCCGCCGGATCATCGACGTATCGCGCCGCGCCGCCGAAAAGATCGGCATGCTCCGGCGGGGCACCGCCCCGGTCACCGTCGAGCTGGTGCAGCGCTAGCGCCTCAGACCAGCTCGATCTTCAGCGAGGCGTCGAAGGCCGCCGCCGAGTGCGTCAGGAAGCCGCACGAAATGGCATCGACGCCGGTGGCCGCTATCGCGCCGACGTTCGCCAGGGTGACGTTGCCCGAAGCCTCCGTCAGGATGCGGCGGCGCACCCGCGTGACCGCTTCGAGCAGCATCCGGCAATCCAGCGTCTCGTCGGGAGCGGTGCGCGCCATGTTGTCGAGCAGGATCATGTCGGCGATGCCGAGAGCCATCACCTCGTCTACCTGTTCGAGCGTAGCCGCCTCGATCTCGATTTTCAGGTTCGGCGCCTCGGCCTTCCGGTACGCCTCGGCGGCCCGCAGGGCTTCGGCCACGCCCCCGGCCGCCGCGATGTGATTGTCCTTGATGAGGATCATGTCGTAGAGCCCGATGCGGTGGTTCTCGCCGCCGCCCAGGCGCACCGCCCACTTGTCGAGCAGCCGCAGGCCGGGCGCCGTCTTGCGCGTGTCGAGGATTTTGGCGGCGTACGGCTGCACCGCCTCCACCATGCGCGCCGTGAGCGTGGCGATGCCGCTCATGCGCTGCACCAGGTTGAGCGCCAGGCGCTCGGCCGTCAGGATGCTGCGCGCGTTCCCCTCGACGCGCCCGAAGACGGCGCCCGAGGCCGCCGGGTCGCCGTCGGCGGCGCTCCAGCGGACCTTGAGGCCGGGATCGACGAGGTGGAACACCTCTTCGGCCACGGCCAGGCCCGCCAGCACGCCCGTATCCTTCGCCAGGAAGCGCGCCGAAGCCTCGCGGGCGGCGGGCACGGTGGCAAGGCTCGTAGCGTCGCCCGCGCCTACGTCTTCGGCAAGGGCGCGGCCGAGGGTGGCCTTGAGATATTCGGGGGTGATGTAGACAGGGGGCGTCATAAAGCGGCGGAGGCTAGGGCGCGTTCAAACGCCTCGCGGATGAAGTCGGGGGCGGCGATGGGGCGGTTGCGCGCTGCATCGACGAAGCAGAGCACTACCGAGCCCGTAGCCAGCAGCGGCTCGGGGGCCGGCTCGACGCGGTGCACCTCGTAGCGCACCTGCCAGCGCACGCGCGGCGTCTCGTCCACGCGCGTCACGATCTCCAGCAGATCGTCGTAGCGCGCCGGGCGGCGGTACTGCACCGCGACCTCCACGACGGGCATGATGACGCCGCTCTCCTCGATCATGCGGTAAGGCAGCCCCACCTCGCGCAGCGACTCGGTGCGGGCCGCCTCGAAGTAATCGACGTAGTGGGCATGGTACACGACGCCCATCGGGTCGCACTCGCGGTAGCGTACGCGGTGCCTGTAGTAGCCGGTAAACATGGCGGCGGGGAGTTATTTGGCGGACGCGTTTTCCTGGTAGGCGCCCATACGGTCGAACTTGTCGATGCGGCCGGCGGCCAGTTCCTCCGGCGAGAGGCCGTCGAGCAGGGCAAGGTTGCGCGCGAGCGCCTCGCCGACGGCGGCGAACGTCCGGCTCGGGTCCTGGTGCGCCCCGCCGATAGGCTCCGGCACGATCTCGTCGATGAGGCCCAGCGCGGCCAGGTCGCTCGCGCTCAGCTTGAGCGCGCGGGCGGCCTCCTCCTTGAAGTCCCACGAGCGCCACAGGATCGACGAGCAGCTTTCGGGCGAGATGACGCTATACCAGGCGTTTTCGAGCATCAGGATGCGGTTGCCGACGCCGATGCCGAGCGCGCCGCCGGAGGCGCCCTCGCCGATGACGATGCTGACGACGGGGACCTTCAGGGAGGCCATTTCGAACAGGCAGCGGGCGATGGCCTCGGCCTGGCCGCGCTCCTCGGCCTCCATGCCGGGGTAAGCGCCGGGCGTGTCGAGCAGCGTCACGATGGGGCGGCCGAACTTGGCCGCCAGCCGGAAAAGCCGGAGCGCCTTGCGGTAGCCCTCAGGGTTGGGCATGCCGAAGCGGCGGTGCTTGCGCTCGCGCGTGTCGCGGCCCTTCTGGTGGCCCACCACCAGCACCGTGCGGTCGGTGTAGCCGTAGCGGCTGCCGAGCAGCCGTGCGAAGCCGCCCACGATGGCCGGGTCGTCGCCGAAAGCGCGGTCGCCGTGCAGCTCGGTAAAGTTGTCCATGAGCGCCCCGATGTAGTCCTGCGTATAGGGGCGCAAGGGGTGGCGGGCGATCTGGACGCGCTGCCAGTGCGTCAGGTTGCGGTACACCGAGGCGCGCAGCTCCTCGACGCGCGCCTCCAGGGCGCGGATCTCCTGCGAGAGGTCGATGTCGAGGCCCTCGTCGTTGAGGCGGCGCATCTCGTCGAGGCGCAGCTCCAGCTCGACGAGCGGCTTCTCGAAATCCAGCAAGTGCTTTGCAGCGGGCATTCCGGTTCGGGTGGGGGGTTGAGGGGTCAGGCGGGGTCGCGGGCGGCGCGGCGCAGCGCCCGCCCGAGGATGCTCCAGTCGAGGGCGGCGCTCTGGCTGCGCGCGTAGAGCCAGTATACGCTCTCGGCGTCGTCTCCGGTAGCGAAGCGCCCGGCGAGCAGCTCGCGCACGGAGAATAACGCAGGCCGCAGGCCGCAGTCCTCCGGGGGCGCCTCCTCGCCGGGCAGGTAGCCGATGAGCGCGCGCTCGCCCGTGGCGACGCGGCGCATGGCGTAGCCCAGCCGGGCCAGCGCCCGCAGCCCCGGCCGCCCCGAGGCCGCCGCCCCGAGGTGCAGCAGCGGCGCCGCCGCCAGCCCGGCCAGGCTCACGCCCAGCTCGAAGGCGCGCCGCGCCGCGGGCGTGCGCAGCCGCGCCGCCGCCGCGTCGGCCTCGACGAGCGAGGGCGCCGCCAAGCTCTCGATGGACGCCTTGCCGATCAGGTGCGCGCCCGTCTCGGCGAGCATCTTGAACTGCACCGGCAAATCCTGAAGCTGCCGCATCACGCGGAAGACCATGGTGTTCGAGCACTCGCGCGAGGCGAAGATGACCTCGCCGGCGCGCTGGAGGCGGGCGATGTCGCGGATCTGGCGCAGCGCGCCGAGGCGCACGGGCGCCCCGGGCGCCGGGCGCGGAGCGGGCGCGCCGCCTTCGGGCGGCACGTACCCCACGAGCACGAACGGCGCGTCCTGGAGGCGCCCCAGCATCGCCCCGAGCCGCTCGGCCTCGGCGGCGTAGCCGATCAGGATGGCCCGGCGCGGCGCGGCCCGCCGCCCGCGCGCCGCCAGGCGCCAGCACGCCAGGGCCAAGCCCGCCAGCACGAACGTCAGCAGGACGACGGCGCGCGAGAACGCGATGGCTTTGATGAAAAACGACGCCGCCGAGACGGCCACCAAGCCCACGAGCACCCCCGAGGCCGCCGGGCGCAGCCGGTAGCGGTAGGCGAAGCGGTAGCCGCGCGCCAGCGCCACGCCCGCCACCGTGGCCGCCCCGCAGAGCGGCGGCAGCAGCAGAAAGAACCGTTCCGAGGGGCCCGAGCTCAGCGGAGCCGCGCGCAGCAGCCCCGCCGCCGAGGCCGCCAGCAGCGCCAGCCCGAAGTCGAGCGCCGCCGGCCAGAGGCGCCGCGCCAGCGCCCCCCCGAGCGTCAGCGCGGCCCGCGCTACAATCGCCAGGCGGATGAGCGCGGCGAACACCTGCGAGTACTTGCCCTCGACGTGCTTCTCCGTGAAGCGCAGCATCGCCCCGTAGAAGAGGCGCACGTAGCGCAGCTCGCCCTTCTTGGTGCACTCGCCCTTGTAATGAATGATCTCCGTGTCGGGCGTGTAGTAGATCTTCCAGCCGGCGGCCTTGATGCGGTAGCACCAGTCGAGGTCTTCGCCGTACATGAAGAAATCCTCGTCGAAGCCCCCGGCCCCGCCGGCGCCGGGAGCCGCCGGGCCGAGCGCGTCGGGGTCGAGGCCGCGCGCGGCCAACGCCTCGGCTTCGGCGCGGCTGTAGTAGAGCACGGCGCGGCGCACCATCATGCACGAGCCCGAGAGCGCATCGACCTCGGCCGTCTCGTGCTCCGGCAGATAGGTCAGGTTGTAGCGTCCGAAGGTGCGGCTGCGCGGAAACAGCCGGCTCAGCCCCGAGATCCGGTAGAACGCTACGGCAGGCGTGGGGTAGGTGCGGCGGCTTTCGAGCGCGAACGACCCGTCGGGGTTGAGGATGCGGCAGCCCACGGCCCCCGCCTCCGGGCGCGCGTCCATGAAGGCCACGAGCCGCTGAAACGTGTCCTCCTGGACGATGGTGTCCGGGTTGAGGATGAGCACGTAACGGCCCTGCGCCTCGCGGAGCGCCTGGTTGTTGGCCGCCCCGAAGCCGGGGTTGTCGTCGTTGGCGATGAGGCGCACTCCGGGGAACTGCTCGGCTACCATTTCGACCGAGCCGTCGGCCGAATTGTTGTCCACGACGTACACTTCGGCGGCCAGCCCGGCCGAAGCCCGGTACACGGCGCGCAACGCCTGCTCCAGGAACTCGCGCACGTTGTAGTTGACGATGACGACCGAGAGGTCGGGCCGCCCAATCGGCGCGGCCTCTCGGGGGCGCTCTGCGCTTTGTATCTGCTCGCCGTTCATGCGGCCAAAATACGCACGCCGCCGCCGCTTGCGGCAGCCTTTTCGCGGGCCCCCGGCGGCGCGGGGCGGGGCGGCGCCTATATTGCGGCCCCTCGGACGAAGCGCGCAAGGAAAGCCCTCATGCCCTCGGACCTCGCCCCCGTGCGCCGGGAACTCTCGGACACCCTCCGCCTGGCCGGCCCCGTCGTGGCGGCTTTGCTGGCGCAGAACTCGATGAGCTTCGTCGACACGATCATGGTCGGGCGGCTCGGCAGCGGCGCGCTGGCGGGCGTGGCGCTCGGCAACACGGTGTATTTCACGCTCATGGTGATGTGCACCGGGGCCGTGGTGGCCGTCGGGCCGATGGTGGCCCAAGCCTTCGGGCGCGGCGACGACGCGGCCGTGGGCGCCTCGGTGCGGCACGGGCTGTACCTGGCTCTGGCGCTCGCGGCGCCGGCGTTTCTGGCGCTCTGGAACGTGGCCCCCGTGCTGCGCCTGCTGCGGCAGCAGCCCGAGACGATTGCGGCGGCCCAACTGTTTCTGCGCGCCGAGGCGTTCGGCTTTCTGCCGGCGCTCTGGTTCATCGCCCTGCGCAACTTCATCGAAGGCGTGACCCGCCCCTGGCCCGTCACGGTGATTACTCTGATGGGCGTGCTGTTCAACGTGACGGGCAACTACCTGCTCATCTACGGCAACCTCGGCTTCCCCCGGCTAGGCATCGTCGGCTCGGGCCTCACCACGTCGTTCGTCTACTGGGCCATGTTCGCCGTGCTGGCCGTGTACGTCGGGCGGCGGCGCTCGTTCGGGCGGTTCGGCGTGTTTCGGGGACTCTCGCGCTTCCAGCCGCCGGTGTTCGCCGAGGTGTTCCGGATCGGCTGGCCCATCGCTATTGCGCACGCCGTGGAGTCGGGGCTGTTCATGGTGACGGCGCTGCTGGCCGGGGTGCTGGGCACGCAAGCCCTGGCGGCGCACCAGATCGCCATTCAGTGCGCGGCGTTTTCCTTCATGGTTCCGCTCGGCGTGGGCATCGCTACGTCGGTGCGGGTGGGGCACGCGGTGGGGCGCGCCGACCGGCCCGGCGTGCGGCGCGCGGGCTACGCCGGCATCGCCCTGGGCGCGGCGTTCATGCTGCTGGCGGCGCTGGTGTTCTGGCTGGCCCCCCGCGCCGTCATCAGCCTGTTCCTCGACCTCGGCGATCCGGCCAACGCGCCCGTCATCGCGCTGGCGACCTCGCTGCTGGGGGTGGCGGCTCTGTTTCAGCTTTTCGATGGGGTGCAGGTCTCGGCCTCGGGCGCGCTGCGCGGCATGAAGGACACGCGCGCGCCGATGGTCATCTGCCTGGTCTCGTACTGGGTGGTGGGCATGGCCGTCAGCGTCGGGCTGTGCTTCTGGCGGGGCTGGGGCGCCGTAGGGCTCTGGTGGGGCCTCGTGCTGGGCCTGGCCACGGCCTCGGTGCTGCTCGGCGCGCGCTTCGTGCGGCGCTCGCAGGGGCTGCTGCGCGAACTCGACCCGCCCGATGCCGACCCGTATCCCCCGGCGCCTATTCCACTTAGCTGAAACGCTTTTCCTGCCCGTCCGCTGCGCCCGGCGGGCATAAATTCGTTCATGTATGCCCTACGGCCGGAATAATCCGAAACCTCACACGGGGCGCGCCATTAATCTGCTTGTAAAACCGCAGGCGTGAAGTTAGCTTGAAGCTTGTTCCAAAACGCGCGCACGCTCCCCGCGCGCAGCGGCGACCCGGCGACGCTATGACCTGAGCGCGCGGCGGCGTAACGGAGTAGGCAATTCTGCCGCTCCGGCGCGCCACGGTTCCAGGATCGACTTAAATAGCCGTGCGCGCCTCGCCCAGAACACCCCGGCCCAATAGCGTAGCACCGATATGCCTCAGATCTTTCCAAAGAAGGCAAACGCCCTTCCGCTCGTATCGCTGGTAGGAGGGCTCTTTGGAAGTGTTTTGCTGATCTTCCTGGTCTGGTATTACTTCTCGCCCGAGTACACCGATGTCGGTTACGCGCCTGTGCAGCCGGTGCCCTACAGCCACCGCCAGCACGTAGGCCAGCTCGGCATGGACTGCCGGTACTGCCACAACAACGTCGAGCACTCCGAGTTTGCGAACATCCCTTCCACGCAAACGTGCATGAACTGCCACAGCCAGATCCAGACGGCCTCGATCAACCTGTTGCCCGTGCGCGAGAGCTGGGCGACGGGCTTGCCGGTCAAGTGGGTCAACGTGCACGTTTTGCCGGACTACGCGCAGTTCAGCCACGCCGTGCACGTGAACACCGGCGTCGGCTGCGAGACGTGCCACGGCCGCATCGACCAGATGGAGATCGTCGCGCAGGCCGAGCCCCTGAGCATGGGCTGGTGCCTGGAGTGCCACCGCCAACCGGAGCTGTACCTGCGGCCCAACGCCGAGGTGACGACGATGGGATACGTGCAGCCGGCCAACTTCGTCGAGCGCAACCTCAACCGGATTCGCCTGGAAGGCATCCAGCCGCCGACCAACTGCTCGGCCTGCCACTACTAGCCCGGCGGCAGCCCCGGCGCCGCCCTGCACCACCCTCCTGATCGACCGCCTACATGATAGAGTTGCCCGTTATCGCGCGCGGCGCCGACCCTGAAGCCCACGCAGGCCCGCGGCTCTGGCGCAGCCTGAGCCAGCTCCGCAAGCACCCGCACGCCGAAGAAGCCCTCGGCCATGAGTTCAGCCCGGAGGCCGCCGCCCCGCCGAGCGGCGCCAGCCGCCGGCAGTTCTTGCAGCTCATGGGCGCCTCGATGGCGCTGGCCGGCCTGACCGCCTGCCGCCGCCCCGAGGAAGTGATCCTGCCGTACACCCGGCAGCCCGAGGAGATCATCCCCGGCATTCCGCTGTATTACGCCACGGCCATGCCGTTTCGGGGGGTGCTCCGCAGCGTGCTCGTCGAGAGCCACGACGGGCGGCCCACCAAGGTCGAGGGCAACCCCGAGCACCCCGCCTCGCGCGGCCGCACGAGCATCTTCGAGCAGGCTTCGGTGCTGGACCTCTACGACCCGGACCGCTCGGCGAAGGTCTGGCGCGAGGGCGCCGAGTCGTCGATGCCGGCGTTCGCGGCGTTCTGCAAACAGCTCGTCGCCGGCGCAGCGCAGCGGCGCGTGGCCGTGCTGGCTCCGGAAAGCTCCTCGATGACCCTGGCCGAGCTGCGCGCGCAGATGGCGGCGCGCTACCCCGGCCTCCGGTGGATCACCTACACCCCCGAGGGCGACGACCTCGAAGCGCTCGGCGCGCAACTCGCCTTCGGCCGCCCCCTGCGCCCCTACTACCGCTTCTCCGAGGCCGCCGTCATCGTCAGCTTCGACGCCGACTTCCTCGGGCCGCAGGAGCGCAACTTCCTCGGCAACACCGCCGAGTTCGCCGCCTCGCGCCGCATCCTCACGCCCGAGGACCGCATGAGCCGGCTCTACGTGGCCGAGAGCGCCTTCTCGCCGACGGGGGCCAAGGCCGACCACCGCCTGCGCATCCGCTCCGTGGACGCCCCCGCCGTGCTGGCCGCCGTAGCCGCCAGGCTCGGCGTGGCCGGCGCCCCGGCCTCCCCCTTCGCCGACGACCCGTGGGTCGCCGCCGCCGCCGCCGACCTTCAGGCCGCCGGCGCCGCCGGGCTGGTGCTGGCCGGCGAAACGCAGCCGGCGGAAGTGCACGCCCTCTGCGCCGCCGTCAACAGCCGCCTCGGCGCGGCCGGGCGCACCGTCGTCCACCTCGACACCGGCGAGGCGGCGCGGCCGCCGCAAGGCCCGGCCCTGGCGCAGCTCGTGGCCGACCTGCGCGCCGGCGCCGTCGATACGCTCGTGATGCTCGGCGTCAACCCGGTGTACGACATGCCGGGCGAGCTGGGCTTCGCCGAGGCGCTGAAGCAGACGCCCTACACGATCCACGCGGGCCTTTACTTCGACGAGACGGCCGCGGCCAGCCGCTGGCACGTGCCGCTCGCGCATTACCTGGAAGCCTGGGGCGACGGCCGCACCTACGACGGCTCCGCGACGATGCAGCAGCCGCTCATCGCCCCGCTCTACGCCGACGCGCTCTCCGAACTCGAACTGGTGCACCTGCTCGCCGCCGGAACGCCCCGCAGCGGCTACGACCTGGTGCGCGCGCGCTGGCAGGCCCTCGGGCTGGCCGCCGGCGAAGACGCCTGGCGCGCCGTGCTGCACAACGGCTTCGCCCCGAACACCGCTTATCCCGTGGCCGCCGCCGGGGCCGGGGCCGCCGCGCTGCGCCTGCCCACCGTCGAGCCCGACGCCGTGGAAGTCGTGTTCCGCCTCGACTCGAAGGTGCTCGACGGCTGCTACGCCAACAACGCGTGGCTGCAAGAGCTTCCCGAGAGCATGACGAAAATCGTCTGGGACAACGCCGCCGTCATGAGCCCGGCCACCGCCAAACGGCTCGGCGTAGAGGTGGACTACGAGGAAGGCATGTCCATGGCCGACCGCATCGAGATCACGCTGGGCGGCCGCACCCTGGACGCGCCCGTCTGGGTGCAGCCGGGCCACGCCGACAACTCGATCACGCTCCGCTTCGGCTACGGCCGCAACATCCGCTCGCTCCGCGACGAGACGCCGTTCCTGCTCTGGGATACCGACCGCAAGGTGAACGTCTACGCCCAGGGCGCGCTCGGCTCCGAGGTAGGCGTCAACGTGTACCCGCTGCGCAGCGCCGCCCTCGAACGCATTGCAGTAGGCCCCGCCATCACGCGCGCCGGCGGCGGCTACCTGCTCGCCACGACGCAGGAGCACGGCTCGATGGAGGGCCGCCCCATCGTGCGCGCCGCCACGCTCGAGGAGTACCGCAAAAACCCCGCCTTCGTCAAGGACGCCGTCGAGCCGCTGCCGGGCGGCGGCCCGTGGGACGAGTACCCCGCGCTCTGGCAAGAGAACCACCCCAAGAGCGACCCCTACTTCAAGGACAACCTGTACTACCCCAACCAGTGGGGCATGGTCATCGACCTGAACACGTGCACCGGCTGCAACGCCTGCGTCGTGGCGTGCCAGGCCGAGAATAACGTGCCCGTCGTCGGGAAGCAGCAGGTGGCCCACGGCCGCGAAATGCACTGGCTGCGCGTGGACCGCTACTACATGTCCGAGGACGAGGAGCACACCGACACGGCCGACGTGGCGTTCCAGCCGATGTTCTGCGTGCACTGCGAGAACGCCCCGTGCGAGCCCGTCTGCCCGGTCTACGCCACGTCGCACTCCCCCGACGGCATCAGCGAGATGACCTACAACCGCTGCATCGGCACGCGGTACTGCTCGAACAACTGCCCGTACAAGGTCCGGAAGTTCAACTACTTCCACTGGATGAAGGACATTCCGCCGACGGTGCAGATGCAGATGAACCCCGACGTGACGGTGCGTTTCCGCGGCGTCATGGAAAAGTGCACGTACTGCGTGCAGCGCGTCCGCGAGGCGCAGCGCGAGGCGGCCGTGCAGAACCGCAACGTCCGCGACGGCGACGTGCAGACGGCCTGCCAGCAGGTATGCCCGGCAAACGCCATCGTCTTCGGAGACATCAACAACCCGAACGCGCCGGTGTCGGTGCTCAAGCGGCAGCCCAACCGCTACGAAGTGCTCGAAGAGATCAACACCAAGCCGCGCACCTCGTACATGGGGCTCGTGCGCAATCCGAACCCGGCCCTGGCGCCGGCCGCTCCCGCCGCGGCAACCCAAACCGAATCCCACGATGTCCACGGATAAGCCCACGCCCCCCGGCGACCTCTCTGCGCTGGCCCACGCCGGCGACGGGGCCGAGCCGGAGCTCATCACCGGCAACCTCGGGTTCCACGACCTGACGGAGCTGGTGGCGCACCACGCCGAGAAGAAGCCGCCGCTGCGCTGGTGGGTGCTCATCTCCATCAGCAGCACGTTCCTCGTCATCTTCGTGCTGATGCTCGCCTACCAGGTGTACAACGGCGTGGGCGTCTGGGGCAACAACGTGCCGGTCGGGTGGGCCTGGGACATCGTCAACTTCGTGTTCTGGGTCGGCATCGGCCACGCGGGCACGCTCATCTCGGCCATCCTCTTTCTGTTCCGGCAGAAGTGGCGCACGTCCATCAACCGCGCCGCCGAGGCCATGACGCTTTTCGCCGTCATCTGCGCGCTCATGTTTCCGCTCTTCCACACGGGCCGCGTCTGGTTCGCGGTGTACTGGATGCTGCCCATCCCGAACCAGATGGACATGTGGCCGCAGTTCAAAAGCCCGCTCCTCTGGGACGTGTTCGCCGTGTCGAGCTACTTCCTCGTCTCGCTCGTGTTCTGGTACGTCGGCCTCATCCCCGACCTGGCCACGCTCCGCGACCGCGCGCGCAGCCTCTGGCGCCGCCGCATCTTCGGCTTCTTCGCGCTCGGCTGGAGCGGGGCCAACCGCCACTGGCGCAACTACGAGAAGGCGTACATGCTGCTGGCGGGCCTCGCCACGCCGCTCGTGCTCTCGGTGCACTCGGTCGTCTCGTTCGACTTCGCCGTTTCGGTCATCCCCGGCTGGCACACCACCATCTTCCCGCCGTACTTCGTCGCAGGGGCCATTTTCTCCGGCTTCGCCATGGTGGTCAACCTGATGGTGCTGGCCCGCAAAGCCTACAACCTCGAAAACCTGATCACCATCAACCACCTGGAGAAGATGAACATCATCATCCTGGTCACCGGGACGATGGTGGGCTTTGCGTACATCACCGAGTTTTTCATCGCCTGGTACTCGGGCGTCCAGTACGAGCGCTTCGCCTTCATCAACCGCGCCACCGGCCCCTACGCATGGGCCTACTGGACGATGATGTCGTGCAACCTGCTGTTCCCGCAGTTCTTCTGGTTCAAGAAGCTGCGGCGCAGCATCCCGTTCATGTTCGTGACGGCCATCATCGTCAACATCGGCATGTGGTTCGAGCGCTTCGTGATTACGGTGATCTCGCTGCACCGCGATTACCTGCCGAGCGCGTGGGGCTACTACTCGCCGACGATTGTGGACCTGCTGACGTTCCTAGGCTCGTTCGGGCTGTTCTTCACGCTGTTCCTGCTGTTCCTGCGCTTCCTGCCGATGGTCGCCATCGCCGAGGTGAAGGCCGTGCTGCCGCAGGCCGACCCGCACTACTACGACGACCACGGCGACGGCCACGCGCACGCCGAGCCGGCCCCCGTGCCCTACGTGCAGCCCGAGGCCGAGCGCGACGCCGGCCGCCGGCCCGAATAAGGCCGCCCGCAACGCCAAACCTTGCCACGATTCATGCTCAAACGCATACTCAAGGATGTCGGGGTGACGATGGGGATTTACCCCGCCGGCCGCGACCAGCTCTACGGCGTCCTGGCCGAGTTCCAGAACCCCGGAGCCCTGTACCACGCCGCCAAGGAAGTCCGGCGGGCCGGCTACACGCACTTCGACGTGCACAGCCCGTTTCCGATCCACGGCATGGACCGGGCGATGGGCCTGGGCAACTCGGCCGTCGGCTACGCCGCGCTCGGCGGCGGCCTGACGGGCTTCCTGATCGGGCTGCTGCTTCAGTGGTGGGTCGGGCGCGTGGACTACCCGATCAACGTCGGCGGCAAGCCGTTTTTTGCCGTGGAGCCCTCGATCCCGATCATGTTCGAACTGACGATCCTGTTCTCGGCCTTCGGGGCCGTGGCCGGGATGCTGGCCCTGAACGGCCTGCCCCGCCCCTACAACCCGCTGTTCTACTCCCGGCGGTTCGCGCGCGCCACCGACGATGCGTTCTTCCTGCACATCGCCGCGAGCGACCGCAAGTTCAGCCTCGACGGGGCTACGGGCCTGCTCCGCGACCTCGGCGCGCTCCACGTAGAAACCATCGAGGACAAGGAAACCACCGACGCCGCCTAGGCTCTGTCCGGAACGCGCGTCTTCCCGCTGCTTGATGATTCCAGGCTGAGAGGTTCGGCCGGTCAGCCATACGATATGAAACCACTGCATCTACTTGCGGGCCTCGCCCTGCTGCTGGCCACGGGCGGCTGCCGCCACTCGGAGACGCGCAACGCGCCGATCCACCCGATCAGCAACATGGACCAGCAGAAACGCTTCGACCCCCAGGAAGCCAACCCCTTCTTCGCCGACCTCCGGGCCGACCGCCCGCCGGTGGCCGGGACGGTGGCGCGCGGCTACCTCGGCCGGGATGCGGCCTTCACGCTCGGGCGCAGCGCCCCGGGCGGCGCCTACGTCACCACCATCCCGATGCGGGTCACGCGCGAGCTGGTCGAGCGCGGCCAGGAGCGCTACAACATCTACTGCTCGATGTGCCACGGCCTCGCCGGCGACGGCCAGGGCATCATCATGACGGGCGGCTACGGCTACACCCCGGCCCCAACCTACCACGACGACCGGCTGCGCGCCGCCGAGGACGGCTACCTGTACGAGGTGATCGCCAACGGCATCCGGACGATGCCGCCCTACGGGCATCAGGTGCCGGTGGCCGACCGGTGGGCCATCGTGGCCTACATCCGCGCCTTGCAGCGCACCCAGGACGCCCGCCTCGACGACGTGCCGGAAGACATGCGCCGCAGCCTGACCCAGGCTGCCGCCGGCGCCGCTGCGAACACTGCGGCTGCAAACGCCGCCGACACGACGGCTGCCGGCGCCCCGTGAGCCGCCGCCGACCGAAGACCTACAGCGCCTAAACGGATTCCTTCCAGATGAGCCATACCCCACATCGCGTCGAGACGAGCGGCTTCCCGGCCCTTTTGTTCGATCCGCTGGAGCCCACGGCCGCCCACGCCGAGCGCGCCTTCCAGTACCACCCCGATCCGCGCGTCTGGCTCGTGCCGCTCGTGGTGGGTTTGTTCGGGCTCGCCCTGAGCCTCGTCGGCTGGCTCGTCGATCCGGAGGCGTTCTACTTCGCCTACCTGACGGCGTGGGTGTTCTGCGTCACGATTGCCCTGGGCAGCCTGTTTTTCGTGATGATCCAGCACCTGACGCGCTCCCACTGGAGCGTCGTCTTCCGGCGCATGCCCGAGGCGCTCGTGTGGTCGTTCCCGCTGCTGGCCCTGCTGGCCCTGCCCATCTTCCTCGGCATGCACAGCCTCTACCACTGGACGCACCACGACGTGGACGCGCTCATCCTGGAGAAGCGGCCGTACCTGAACGTGCCGTTCTTCATCGCCCGCGCCGCGCTTTACTTCGCCGTCTGGACGACCCTCGCCCATAAGCTCTATACCCTCTCGGTGCGCCAGGACGCCGACCCCAACCCGGATACGGGCGCGCGCCTGCGCACGGCTTCGGCGTGGGGCATCCCCGCCTTCGCCGTCACGACGGCGTTTTTCAGCTACGACTTCGTGATGTCCACCGATCCGCACTGGTTCTCGACCATGTTCGGCGTGTACATCTTCGCCGGGGCGTTCTGGGCGTCCATCGCTTTTACCATCCTGACGTGCCTGCTCTTGCAGCGCGGCGGCGCCCTGCCGAGGGTCATCCGGACCGACCATTATCAGGATCTGGGCAAGTGGCTCTTTGCCTTTACGGTGTTCTGGGCGTACATCGCCTACAGCCAGTACATGCTCATCTGGTACGGCAACATCCCCGAGGAGACCATCTGGTACCGGCACCGGCTGGAAGGCGGCTGGGGCTACCATAGCGCGGCGCTGCTGGCGCTGCACTTCATCCTGCCGTTCCTGATCCTGCTGCCGCGCGCGGCCAAGCGCGCCCCGGCGCTGCTGGCCGTGATGTCGGTGTGGGCGCTCGTGATGCAGTGGTTCGATTTGCACTGGCTCATCATGCCGGTGCGCGCCGGAAGCCACGGCGGCTTCCACTGGGTAGACTTTGCGTGCTGGCTGGGGCTCTTCGGCGTGTTCGTGAGCGTATACCTGCTGCGGCTGCGGCGGCATAGCCTCGTGCCCGTCAACGACCCGCTGCTGGCGCGCTCGATGCGCTTCGAAAACGTTTAAGGACGCTTCCCCTATGGCCCATTCTACCGATACCGACCCTCAGGCGCCCCCGGCCCCGGCGCTGCTGGCGCCCACCGGCGCCCGCGTCGTCGATGCCGCCGCGGTGACCTTCGCCTGGAAGCCCGTTGAAGGGGCCGATGCGTACCGCTTCGAGGTGGCCGCCGACACCGACTTCGAGACGCGCCTCGTCGAGCAGGAGTTTGGCGGACGCACCAGCCTGACCGTGGCGAACTTCTTCGAGGCCAACCAGCAGACGTACTACTGGCGCGTGCTGGCCCGCAACGCCGCCGGCTGGAGCAGCGGCGAGCGCATCGAGAGCTTCGTCGCCGCCGGCGCCGAGCAGGCCCGGCAGGTCGCCCCCGAAGACCCCGAAAGCCTCGGCCCGGCGGTGGACCTCGTGAAGTCCGACGCCCGCGCTGTGGCTTCCGACCTGACGGGCGACTACTCGCAGTACGCCGACGAGGAGGACGGCGTCGAGCACGACCGCGTCGAGACGGGCCAGATCGCGGCGATTGCCGTGAGCGTGCTGGCGGCGCTGGTGGTCGTCATCATCCTCGTCTTTCAGTGGACCGGCCTGCGGGCGCAACACTCGCGGCAGGCGCAGGTGGGCCTCTCGGGCTACCCCGAGCTGCGCGAGAACCGCGCGCGCGGCCTGGAGCTCCTCTCCGGCTACGGCGTCGCAGACCCCGACCGGGGCGCCTACCGCATCCCCATCGACCGGGCCATCGACCTCGTCGTCCAGGAGCGCGGGGGGGCGGCAAATACCTCCCCCGCCCCGGAACCGCAGCCCCGCAGCGGCAATTAGACCGGGGTCGGGAAACGGTGTCTGACGTACATTGGAGAGCAGGGTGAAGGCGTTTACCTGGATGCTGGCGGCGGTTTTGGCGGCGGGCCTGGCGGTCTGCCCGGCCTTCGCGCAGCCCAGCGGGCGCGTCCCGGAAGCGTTCAAGGGCGTGGGCGTGGACGAGCAGGGCGGTTCCATGCTGCCGCTGGATCTCGCCTTCCGCGACGAGGCCGGCCGGCCGGTCCGCCTGGGGCAGTACTTCGACGGCGAGAAGCCGGTGCTGCTCAACCTGGTCTACCACAACTGCCCGATGCTCTGCAACCTCGTGCTGGACGGCCTGACGGCTTCGCTCAAGGACATGAGCTGGACGCCCGGCGAGGAGTTCGAGGTCATCACGGTCAGCTTTTCGCACCTGGAGGGGCCGGACCTGGCGGCGCGCCAGAAAGCCCTTTACCTCGAACGGCTGGGCAAGCCGCGCGCGGCGGCCGGCTGGCATTTCCTGACCGGAAGCCAGGCCGACATCGCGGCGCTCGCGGCGGCGGTAGGGTTCCAGTTCCGCTGGGTCGAGGCGCAGCAGGAGTACGCGCACCCGGCCACGCTCATTTTCCTGAGCGGCAACGGCAAAATCTCGCGCTATCTCTACGGCCTGGAGTACCCCGCGCGGCACGTGCGCAGCGCGCTCGTGGAAGCCTCCGAGGGCAAGGTAGGCTCGGCCATCGACCAGGTGGTGCTATATTGCTTCCAGTACGACCCGAACGCAAACTCCTACGTCCCCCACGCCATCAACATCATGAAGCTCGGCGGGCTGCTCACGATGACGCTCGTGGGAGCCATGCTGCTGCTCTTCTGGCGGCGCGAGAGCCGCCAACCCGACCCGGAGAGCGTAGACGCGGCGGCGTAGGGCAAACTCGTTACACCTGCACCCGTATTTTGCCGCGCCCCGGAGGCTTTGGCCCGTTCCGGCGGCGATGCAAGTTCTGTAGCTTCCGGTGGGGCTTCCCGCACCGCACATAACCTGACCAACGCGCACAGCGCTACTGACCGATTACCATGGGGGACAACGGCGGCATCTGGTTTCCTGAAGGCGTCTCGACGATGGCGTCGAGCGTGGACAACCTGTTCTACTTCGAGCTGATCGTCAGCACGATCCTCTTCGGCGGCGTCGTCGCGGCGATGGTGTACTTCACGTTCCGCTACCGCCGCCGCAGCGCCACCGAGGTGCCGACGGCCGTGCACGAGAACCTGCTGCTCGAAATCTCGTGGGTCGTCATCCCGACGATCCTCGTGCTGCTCGTGTTCAACTGGGGCTTCAAGTCGTACGTGGACCTGAGCGTGTCGCCGCCGGATTCGTACGTCATCAAGGTGCGCGCCAAGCAGTGGCTCTGGGAGTTCGAGTACCCCAACGGCACGACGGCCGTCAACGAGCTGCGCGTGCCCGTGGACCGGCCGGTGCGCCTCGAAATGAGCAGCGTGGACGTGCTGCACAGCCTTTACATCCCCGCCTTCCGTGTCAAGCACGACGTGCTGCCCAACCGGTACACGTCGGTGTGGTTCCAGGCCACCCGCGCCGGCGAGTACCACCTGTTCTGCACCGAATACTGCGGCACGCAGCACTCGGGCATGCTCGCCAAGACGATGGTGCTCAGCCAGACCGACTTCAACAAGTGGCTCGAAAGCGGCGGCGGCAACTTCGACGACATGCCGCTGCCGGAGTACGGCGCCGTGCTCTACGAGCAGCAGGCGTGCATTACCTGCCACTCCGTGGACGGCTCCAAAAAGGTAGGCCCCTCGTTCAAGGGCCTTTACGGGCGCACCGAGCAGCTCGCCGCCGGGTCGGTGCAGGTGGACGACAACTACCTGCGCGAGTCGATCCTGGAGCCCGGCGCGAAGGTCGTGGCCGGCTACGCCGCCGTCATGCCTCCCTACGCCTCGCTCAACGAGCGCCAGCTCAGCGCGCTCATCGAGTTTATCAAAGCACAGAAATAACCCGCCCCTCCAGCCGGCGCCCCGCCGGCGGCCATGCCTTCGGAGGATCAACCTATGCTTCAGACCACCCGCCCCGCCGCCGCTGCCGTCTACGACGCGCCGGCGCAGGAGAACTACCTTACGCACGAGCGCGGGCTGCGCTCGTGGCTCCTCACGCTCGACCACAAGCGCATCGGCATCCTGTATGCCGGTACGCTGGCGCTCGCCTTCTTCGTGGGCGGCATGCTGGCCCTGGCTGTGCGCACCGAGCTGATCGCCCAAGGCGAAACGATCATGAAGGCGGAGACCTACAACCAGGTCTTTACCATGCACGGCGTGTTCATGGTGTTCGCCTTCCTGGTGCCCTCGGTGCCGGCCATTTTGGGCAACTTCATCCTGCCGATCCAACTCGGGGCGAAGGACGTAGCCTTTCCGCGCATGAACCTGGCGAGTTACTACCTGTACGTAGCCGGGGCCGTGCTCATCATCGCGGCGCTCGTCTACGGCAAGGTCGATACCGGCTGGACGTTCTACACGCCCTATTCCTCGCGCGACGCCGGGGACTCGGTGTTCTTCATGACGATGGCCGTGTTCATCTCCGGCTTCTCGTCCATCTTCACGGGCATCAACTTCATCGTCACGGTGCACAAGATGCGCGCGCCGGGGCTGACCTGGAACCGGCTGCCGCTGTTCATCTGGGGGCTCTACGCCACCAGCATTGTGCAGATCCTGGCGACCCCCGTGCTGGGCATCACGATGCTGCTGCTCTTCCTGGAGCGCGCCCTGCAAATCGGCATCTTCGACCCGGCCCTGGGCGGCGACCCGATCCTGTTCCAGCATTTCTTCTGGTTCTACTCGCACCCGGCCGTGTACATCATGATTTTGCCGGGCTTCGGCATCATCTCCGAGCTGGTGGCGACGTTCTCGCGCAAGCCCATCTTCGGCTACCGCGCCATTGCGCTTTCGTCGGTCGCCATTGCGCTGCTCGGCTTTTTCGTGTGGGGCCACCACATGTTCGTCTCGGGGCAGTCGGCCATTTCGGGCATCCTGTTCTCGCTCATCACCTTCCTGATCGGCATTCCTTCCGGCATCAAGGTGTTCAACTGGATTGCGACGATGTTCCGGGGGTCGATCTGGCTGCAAACGCCGATGATCTACGCGCTCAACTTCCTGTTCCAGTTTACCATCGGCGGCCTGACGGGCATCATGGTGGGCACGCTCGCCCTGGACGTGCACCTGCACGACACGTACTTCGTGGTGGCGCACTTCCACTACGTGATGGTAGGCGGCATGTTCATGGCGCTCCTGGGCGGCCTGCATTACTGGTGGCCCAAGATGACGGGCAAGATGTACTCGGAGCGGTGGGGCAAGATCGCCGCCGTCATCATTTTCGTCGGCTTCAACGTGACGTTCTTCCCGCAGTTCATCCTCGGCACGAAGGGCATGCCGCGCCGCTACTACGACTATCTGCCGCAGTACGAGTCGCTGCATTTCCTCTCCAGCATCGGGTCGTACATCCTCGCGGTGGGCCTGTTCATGGTGGCGGGCTACCTGCTGCACTCGCTGTTCCGGGGCGCCAAGGCCCCTGCGAACCCCTGGAGCGCCGCTACGCTCGAATGGACGAACACGACCTCGCCGCCGCACCCCCATAACTTTACGCACACGCCCATCGTGACGCGCGGCCCCTACGACTTCCACCTGCTGCCCGAGTTTGCCGGGGGCGACGGCGCGCGCGGAGACGGCGCGGGCGCCAACGTCCCGGCGCCGCACCGCACCGGCGCGCAGTAAAGGCCCGGAGCGGCCATCCCTCTACACCCGCCTAATCGACATACGGTATGGCAGTTTCTTCCCCGGCGCCGCCGGCGGCCCACGCCGCCGGGCACGACCACCCGACGCATTTACAGCATCACTTCGTCTCGTCGGAGCAGCAGTTCGACGCGGCCAAGCTGGGCATGTGGCTGTTCCTGATCACCGAGGTGCTGCTTTTCAGCGGCATGTTCGTGGCTTACGCCGTGTACCGCGTGTGGCATCCGGAGGTGTTCTCCGCCGCCAGCCACGTGCTCAACCCGATCATGGGCGGCCTCAACACGCTCGTGCTGCTGGGCTCCTCGTTCACGGTCGCCCTGAGCATCCACTCGGCGCAGACCGACGACCGGAAGGCGCTCGTGCGCTACCTCGTCATCACGGTGGCCCTCGCCTGCGTGTTTCTGGTCGTGAAGTACTTCGAGTACACGTCCAAGTTCGAGCACGGCGTGTTTCCGGGCGCGTACTTCGACCCGCACGGCGACTACCTGAAGTACAAGATCCCGTATGCGGCGCAGTTCTTCAGCATCTACTTCGTCATGACGGGCATCCACGGCGTGCATGTGCTCGTGGGCATCGGCGTCATCTCGTGGATGGCCGTGCGCGCCGCACGCGGCGAGTTCAGCAGCGCCTACTACACCCCGGTAGAACTCTCCGGGCTGTACTGGCACCTCGTCGATATCATCTGGATTTTCCTGTTCCCGCTTCTGTACCTGATTCACTAGCCGCCGCCGATACGCCTTATGGCCCATCCGACCGCCGAAGCCTCCGCGCACGGCCACCACGTCATCCCCAAGAAGATCCTGCTCCGGGTGTTCCTGACGCTCGTCGGGCTGACCGTGCTCACGGTCGCGGCGGCTATGGTAGACCTGGGCGCGCTCAACGTGCCCCTGGCGCTCGCCATTGCGGCTGTCAAGGCGACGCTCGTCGTGAGCATCTTTATGGCGCTCAAGTACGACGCTCCGGTCAACACCCTCGTGTTCAGCGTAGGCTCGATCTTCGTGGTCGTCTTTCTGTCCTTTACGCTCTTCGACACCGCATTCCGGGGCGACTTGGGCAACGTATCGCGCGAGACGATCAAGGACATGGAGCTGCGCGAACAACAGCTCCGCGAGGAGCGTCCGCAGCTCTTCGGCCAGCAGTCTGCCGCCGCCGCCGCCGATACGACGGTCGCCCCCGCCGACTCGGCCGCCGCAGCGCCGGAAGCGGGCGCCGCTCGGAACAGCGCCGCCCAAGCCCCGTAATAAACCGGTAGCGCGCCGCGTTTGCCTGAGAGAGCCCGGCCGCGCGGCCGGGCTCTTTTCTTTTGGACCGGCGCCGGAGCCGAGGATGCGTGGGGGGAAAGCCGTGAGTCATCTCGAAGAACTGTTCTACATCTTTTTCGTCGTAAGCCCTTTTCTGTTCTTTATCGGGACGTGGACCGTCGTCATGATCGCGCGCGTCGTGCGGGACGGCTACCGCCAGTCGGCGCAGAACGAGCCGCCGCGGCAAGGCGCGGGCGATCTGCTGCTCTCGTACGGC
>CBDTTW010000034.1:0-21484 GCA_965363675.1 uncultured Rhodothermaceae bacterium | reverse complement strand
GTCGGATCGTGCCGCGTCGCGTCGATGTCGTGACGGTGGGGCCGCGCGACACGGCGAAGGTATAGCGCAGGGCGGGCTGCCCTTTCAGCTCGGTCTCGACGGCCGCCTGCACCGGGCGCAGGCCCGCGGCCCCGTCGAGGGGCAGCAGAAGCCCGAGGCCCGGCCCCTCGTCAGGCGCGGGTGGGCCGCCGCGCCCATGCCCCCCGCCGCGCAAAGGGCGCTCGGCGAACTCCTCGAAGCGCTCGGGGGGCTGCTCCTCGCCGTCGATGCGCAGACTGGTGACGCGGCGGCTCCAGCGGTTGGCCGCGAGCGCGCCCGTCACCTCGGCGCGGTATTCGAGGCGGCGCTTCAGGAACGGCCCCTGCACCACCCGGCGCGTCTGCTCAGTCATCTCCAGGCGGCGGCCCGCTTGCCGCTGCGCGGCCGCCCACGCGTGCAGCGCCTCCTCGCCGCTCGGCTGCCCGAAAGCCGCCGGAGCCGCCGGAAGCAGCAGCGCGAGGCCGCACAAGGCGTAGAGCGGATGGAAGGGGATGCGCGCCAAAAGGAAGCACCGAAAAGGAGAATGCAAAAGCCCTCAGGGTATGGAACGCGCCGCCCGCCGCGCCGATGTCACGAAAGTGTGGCGTTGCGGCAGCGTTTCTGTGGGCGAGGGCAGGGGCGGCGGCGGGGGCTTATATTCCAGCGCATAATACGGACAAACCCATCTGCGCGGCGCCGGGCTTTGCGGGTCCGCCGCGCCCACCGGAGGCGGCCATGCCGACGCGCGTGCTGATCGTGGAAGACGACGCCGAGATCAGGGGTCTTGTGGCCGGGCGGCTCTCGGACGAGGGCTTCGCCGTGGAGGAGGCCCCCGACGGGCCGGCGGCTCTGGAGGCCGTCGCGCGGGCGGCGCCGGACATGGTGCTCCTGGACGTAATGCTGCCCGGCATCGACGGCCTGGAGGTGTGCCGCCGCCTGCGCGCCGCGCATCCGCTGCTCTACATCCTCATGCTGACGGCGCGCGCCGCCGAGCTGGACCGCGTCGTCGGGCTGGAAGTCGGCGCGGACGACTATGTGGCCAAGCCGTTCAGCCTGCAAGAACTCGTGGCGCGCGTGCGCTCGGTGAGCCGGCGCCTGCGGCTGCTCGCGGAGCAGGCCGAGCGCGGCGGCGCCGAGGCCGCTCCGCTGCGCGTGGGCGCGCTCGTCATCGACCCGCTCCGCCGCGAAGTGCTTCGGGAGGGAACGGCCCTGCACCTGACCTCGCGCGAGTTCGATTTGCTGCACTTCCTGGCGCGCCACCCCGACCGCCCGTTTACGCGGCTGCAACTGCTCAGCGAAGTCTGGGACATCCGGTACGAAGGCTACGACCGCACCGTGGACTCGCACATCCAGCGCCTGCGCGCCAAGATTGAGGACGACCCCGCCAACCCGCGCTACATCCGGACGGTGTGGGGGGTGGGCTACAAACTGGCGTCGGCCTCGTAGGCGGCGCGCCCGGAGGAGGAGACGCCATGCGGCAGCTCGGGTGGGGGCGGATGGGGCTTTACGGGCGCGCGGCGCTCGTGCTGGCGGCGGCGCAGATGGCGACGGCGTTGGCGGCCGTCGCGCTCGCGGCGGTGCTCGCCTACGATCAAGGGATGGCCCTGGCGGCCAACAGCCTCCGGCTGCGCCTCGACGGGCTGGCCGAGGAGATCGAACAGCGCGCTTCGCTGGAGGGCGGCCCGGCAAACCTGCCGCCTGCGCTGCGCCTGGATTTGGCGGCGCGCTTTCCGGACCCGCTCTACCTGCTCGACGCCGAGGGGCGCGTGGCGCTGACCGTCGGCGCCGAGGCGGCGCCCCCCCGGCTGCCGGCGGGCCTTGCGGCGCTGCTCGATGCGGGCGACATCGCCCTGCGGACGGGCGGCGGCGGGTGGGGCCTGGCCCCGCTCTACACCCCCGACGGCGCGCTCGCCGGGGGCGTGCTGGTGCAGCCGCTGGCCGCCTCGCTCGAGCGCGAACTCAGCGGCGCCCGCGAGGCGCTGCTTCGGGCGCTCGTATGGATTCTGGCGCTCGCCTTCCTGACGGCCCTCGGGCTGGCGGCGGCGCTGGCCGGGCCGCTCGTGCGCCCGCTCCGCTCGATTATCGGCCAGGTCGAGCGCATCGGGGCCGGCGACTACGGCGCCCGTCTGGAGGTGCGCCGCGCCGACGAGATCGGGCGGCTCGCGGCGGCCGTCAACCGCATGGCCGCCGCCGTCGCGGGCAGCATCGACGAGCTCAAGGCCGCCGACGCGCTCCGGCGCGAGCTGGTGGCCAACGTGGGCCATGATTTGCGCACCCCCCTTGCGGCGTTGCAGGGCTACGTCGAGGAGGCCGGGCGCCTGCTGCGGGAAGGCCGCCCCGAGGCCGCGCGCGCCGCTCTGGAAGGGGCCGAGCGCAAGGGGGCGCGCCTGCGCACGCTCGTCGGCGATTTGTTCGAGCTGTCGGTGCTCGACCGGGGCGCTCCGGCCCTGCGGCGGGAGCCTGTACCCCTGGCCGAGCTGCTCACCGAGGCCGCCGGAGCGCACGCGCCGCTTTTCGCCCGCGCCGGCGTCGCCCTCGAGACGGCCCTGGAGCCGGGGCTGCCCGTCGTCCACGCCGACGGGGTGCGCCTCTTGCG
Organism: uncultured Rhodothermaceae bacterium; assembly: GCA_965363675.1. Taxonomy (GTDB): domain Bacteria; phylum Bacteroidota; class Rhodothermia; order Rhodothermales; family DASSAV01; genus CBDTTW01. The sequence goes on along the minus strand of CBDTTW010000034.1, from coordinate 18,870 downwards.
CCTGCTCGACAACCTGCTCGACAACGCGCGCCGCCATACGCCCCCCGGCGGGCGCGTGCGCCTGGAAGCCTCCGCCGAACCCGGCGAAGCCTGCATCGCCGTGGAGGATACCGGCGCAGGCATGTCCCCCGAGACGTTGCAGCGCGTTTTCGACCGTTACTACCGGGGCCGCGAGGCGCGCACCAGCACGGGCGAAGGCGCCGGGTTGGGCCTTGCGATCAGCCTGGCGATTGCCCGCGCCCACGGCGGCGCCCTGGAAGCCTACAGCCGCCTCGGCGAGGGCAGCCGCTTCGTGCTGCGCCTGCCGCTCGCCGAGACGCCGGCCCCGGAAAACGCCTCCCCCTGAAACGCCGCCGCGCCCTCCCCGGCAAGCGAGAAGGGCGCGGCGCCTCGGCCAGGGCGCGCTGCGGCGCCTCGATGCTTACCGCACCTCGATGCGACGCGGCTTGCTCTCCTCGGCCTTCGGCGCGCGAATCGACAGCACGCCCTCCTGATAGCTCGCCTCGATGCGCCCGGGATCAACCGACTTGGGCAGCGCGAAGGCGCGGTAGAACGGCCCGTAGACGCGCTCGCAGCGCACATGGTTGACGCCCTCCTTGGCCTCCGGCCCATCCCGGCGGCCGCTCACCGAGAGCGCGCCGTCGTGGAAGTGGATCTCGATGTGCTCGCGGGAGATGCCCGGCGCGTCGAGCGCAATCAGGTAGGCATCCTCCGTCTCGGCCAGGTCCACGCGCGGCGACCAGGCGGCCGCCTCCTGCTGCGGGTCCTGCGCCGGGCGCGCCGGCAGGAAGCCGTCGAACAGGCGGTCGAACTCGCGCTGCAAGCGGCGCAACTCGGGGGAAGGGGCAAACATCATATTCATAGCATCCTCGGGTTATTAAAGGAAGGTGTTTTATGAACCGAACGTCACCCTACTGCCCCAGCAAGCAAGGCGCCGATGCGGCCGTGCTGCCGGAGGCGGCGCACTGGGGCCCGGCGGCGCGGGCGCAGTGCGACAAAATGGCCGCTTGAGCCGTCCTTCCTCCATCGTATGCCGCGCCCGCGCGCCGTTGTGGCAGCGCGGCGCGTGGGCGTCATGTGTGCATACGGTGTGAATCTGCAATAAGCCGGAACTGCTTTTCGTTGGATTGTGTAGACGTAACAAATTTGCTGTAATCCCTGCCTTCGGGGTTGCGGCGGGGCTGCCTCCCTGTTGAAAGAGCCGTGCATAACGCGTAGTTTGCCCGGTATATGCGCTTTGAAGCCGCCGGCTTCTGCGCCCGCCACCGTTGCAGGGCGCCCGCCCGCGCGAGCAGACCGCCCACGCCGGACGCGCAATTCACCACCCTTCCATCTACCGAGCATCATGAAGCGACTTTCCATCCTGCTCGTGCTGAGCCTGTTCGTCATCCTTGTGGGTGGCGGCGCCGGCTGCGCGAGCGATCCGAACGTAGAAGGGGCCAAGCTGGACCTTCGGAACAAGGACTATGACCGGGCGCTCCAAAACGTGGAAACGGCGCTCTCCAAGAATCCGAACAACCCGGATGCTCACGATCTCAAGGGCCGCATCCTCCAGGAGCAGGCCGCCTCTGCGACGGACGTGCAGCAGCACTCGCAGATGGTCAACGAGATGATGCAGTCCTACGCCAAAGCCGTAGAGCTGAACCCCGAGCTGAAGGCCGACATCGACCAGCGGCTGCGCCTGGCCTACTGGAACGAGTTCCAGCGCGGCATTCAGGCGTTCAACCGGGGCAAGGAGAACAAGGAGGAGTACAACAGCGCCATCACGTACTTCTCGAACGCCTCCATGATTCAGCCCGACTCGACGGACGCCTACACGAACGCGGCGTTCTCGATGATCAACGCCGGACGCTCGGCCGAGGCCATCACGCCGTTCGAAAAGGCGATCCAGATGGGCGACAATAAGCCGGATACCTACGTGCTGCTCTCGGATCTGTACATGGCGAACGACCGCGCCGGCGACGCCGTTACGCTGCTCGAAGGCGCGCGGCAGAAGAACCCCGCCTCCAACCAGCAGATCATCGACCAGCTCCTCAACGCCTACATCAAGGCCGGGCAGGTAGACCGCGCGATGGGCACCTTCAGCGAGGCCGTCAACAGCGACCCGAACAACAAGCTCTACCGGTACAACTACGGCACGCTGCTGCTCCAGTCCGATCAGTATGACCAGGCCATCGAGCAGTTCCAGCAGGCCGTTCGGCTCGACGCCGAGTATGGGCTGGCGCACTACAACCTCGGCGCCTCGTACGTCAACAAGGCCGTAGGCGTCAACGAGCAGATCAACAAGATCGACGACGACCTCCGCGAGAACCGCACGAAGTATACGGCGGCGCAGATCTCCGAGAGGGAGAAGCAGCTCGAAACGCTGGCGCAGCAGCGCCGCGACCTCTTCGGGCAGGCCATCACGCCGCTCGAAAACGCGCAGCGCCTCGGGCAGGCCGCCGGCGAGGACGTAAAGCAAATCTGCATGGCGCTCTTCACGGCCTACGTGCAGACCGGCCAGCAGGACAAGGCGCAGACGGTCTCGGGCTGCGCAGGCTTCTAAAGCCGCTCCCCCCTACGTAAGCTTGCATGCGCGGCGCCCGGGCTCTACGACGTAGAGTCCGGGCGCCGCCGTTAGCGGCGTACGGATTTCCGAGGATGCTTCCGAACGGTATGCGGCCTGGAGAGGCCATAGCAGATTCAGATGAAACGTGTAGTTCCGATTCTTAGAGTAGTGATGCCGCTCGTGGCGGTGGTATGCGCCGTGGCGTTCGTGCCGTGGGCCGGAGTGCGGGCCTGGCTGGCGCCGCTGCCGGACTCCGTGCAGGAGCAAGCCGAGGACGCCGTCCGCTACGGCCTGGACGGCATCATCGTTTATGTGGACCAGGCAGGCAAGGCCCCGATGGGGTATGCGGCCGGCTGGAAAGACAAAGCCAACCGGACGCCGGCCGATCCGGAAGCGTTGTTCAAGATCGCCAGCATCAGCAAGCTGTACATCGCCGCGGCCGCCGCTAAACTCGTCCACGCGGGCGCCCTCTCCCTGGACGGCACGCTCGCCGGTTACTTGCCTGCGCTCGCCGGAAAAATCGAAAACGCAGACCGGATTACCCTGAGGATGTTGCTGCAACATCGCAGCGGCATCCCCAACTTTACGGACGCCGAGGGCTTCGACTGGTCCAAGCGCCAGGCGGACGCGGGCGATAACCTGAAGTTGGTCCTGGATAAGCCCGCGGATTTCGCGCCCGGCGCGCGCCGCCGGTATTCCAACACCAACTACCTTCTGGTTGGGGCTATCCTGGACCAGGCGTTGGGATACGGCCACCAGCAATACATCGCCCGGGAAATGCTGGCTCCGCTGGGGCTGACTCGCACCTATGGCTCGCTCCGCGAGGCAAGCCTTGAAGACGTGGCCGGCGGCTATCACTCCGGAATCGACGCGGATCTGAAGACGCTGGAGTATGCCACCCCGGGCGGGTCAATGGTCGCCACGGCGCGGGATGTCGGGGTGTTCGTGAGGGCGCTAAACGGCGGCGCGCTGCTCAGCGATGAGGAGCAAGCCGTGTACGCTTCCCTCTACGACTACGGCCATACCGGCTGGCTGCCCGGCTTCCAGAGCATCGCACGCTACCACAAGGATATCGACGCCGTAGTCGTTCAGTTTGTGAGCACGACCGGCGGGAACTCGGAGATGCTTTCGAACATCGTCTACCACCGCATCGTTCGGATCTTGCGCGCGTCGTAGGGCAGCGGACTGCTCGGGGGGGGCGCCGCGCCAAACGGCGGCCTTGCCGGGGACGCCCCGAAGTCCCTAGATTCGGATGCAACGGCGCGGCGCGGCAGCCCCCCCGGGCCGGAAAAACTGCCGGGCCGACGACCTTCGGCGGTTCGTCAGGGTGGGAGGCGTGTAGCTTTCGCCGCCCGCGGCCCCTTCGCTCACAGGTCCTCCGCCATACGCATGCACAACGCACCCCCTCCCGAGCGCGGCTTCGGCACGCGCGCTATCCACGCCGGGCAGCGCCCCGACCCCTCCACCGGCGCCATCATGACGCCCGTGTACCTCTCCTCCACGTATGTGCAGCAGGCGCCGGGCGCGCATCAGGGCTACGAGTACTCGCGCGTGAGCAACCCCACGCGCACCGCGCTGGAAGGCTGCCTCGCCGCGCTCGAAGGCGCCCGGCACGGCGTCTGCTTTGCCTCGGGCGTGGCCGCCACCGACGCCATCCTGCGCACGCTGCGCCCCGGCGAGCGCGTCGTGGCCGTCAACGATCTCTATGGCGGCACCTACCGCCTGTTTCGGCAGATCTACGAGCCGATGGGCATCCGCTTCGCCTTCGTGGACATGGCCGCCCCCGACGCGCTGGAGGCGGCGCTGGCGGAGGCCCCGACGCGCCTGGTGTGGCTCGAAACGCCCACCAACCCGCTGCTGCGCCTCGTGGACATCGCGGGGGCCGTAGCGCGCGCCCACGCCGCCGGGGCCGAGGTCGCCGTCGATAACACGTTCGCCTCGCCGTATCTGCAACAGCCCCTCAGCCTCGGGGCCGACCTGGTGATGCACTCGACGACCAAGTACATCGGCGGCCACTCCGACGTGATCGGCGGGGCCGTCTGCACCAGCAGCGACGCGTGGGAGGAGCGCCTGCGCTTCCAGATCAAATGCACGGGCGCCGCGCCGGGGCCGATGGACTGCTTCCTGACCCTGCGCGGCGTGAAAACGCTGCACCTGCGCATGCAGCGGCACTGCGAGAACGCCGAGGCCGTCGCCAACTTTCTCAGCTCGCATCCGAAGGTGGGCGCCGTGCTGTATCCGGGGCTCATCAGCCACCCCGGCCACGAGGTCGCGCGGCGGCAAATGCCCCGGGGCTACGGCGGCATGGTCTCGTTCACGCTCCGGGACGCCGGCGCCGAGGCGGCGGTGCGCCTCATGACCGCCACGCGCATCTTTGCTCTCGCCGAAAGCCTCGGGGGCGTCGAAAGCCTGATCGAGCACCCCGCCACGATGACGCACGCCTCCATCCCGGCCGACGTGCGCCGCGCCGCCGGCCTGGAGGACGCGCTCATCCGCCTTTCGGTAGGCGTCGAGGACGCCGACGACCTGATTGCGGATTTGGACGCGGCGCTCGGTCGGGCGTAGCCTCTTTAGTACGCCAGCACGCTTTGCACCGCCGCCAGAATGTCCTCGTCCTGCGGCAGCACGTAGCGCTCCAGCGACTCGGCGAACGGGATCGGGGAGAAGCGGCCCGCGCACCGGCGCACCGGCGCGTCGAGGTGCCGGAACGCCTCGTCGCTGATCTGCGCGGCGATCTCGGCGCCGAAGCCGCCGAACTCGTGGTCTTCGTAGACGACGAGGGCGCGGCTGGTTTTGCGCACCGATTGGAAGATCGTCTCCATGTCGAGCGGCAGGATGGTGCGGATGTCGATGACCTCGGCCGAGACGCCCCCCTGCTTCTCCAGGGCGCGCAGCACCGACAGGGTTTTGTGCACCATGGCCCCGTAGGTGATGATCGTCAGGTCGGAGCCTTCGCGGACGGTCCGGGCTTTGCCGAAGGGCAGCAGGTAATCGGCGTCGGGTTCGGGGCTGCGGGCGCCGGCCATGCGGTAGAGGGCCTTATGCTCCAGGAACAGCACCGGGTCCTGCATCCGGATGGCGGTTTTGAGCAGGCCCTTCGCGTCGGCGGCCGTCGAGGGGAAGGCGATGCGGAAGCCGGGCATGTGCCCGAAGATGGCCTCGATGTTCTGCGAGTGGCACAGGCCGCCGTGGATGTAGCCGCCCACGGGCACGCGGATGACCATGCCGCAGCCCCAGGCGCCGTTCGAGCGGTAGCGGAACGAGGCCGCCTGGTTGCGGAGCTGGTCCATGGCGGGCCAGATGTAATCGCCGAACTGAATTTCGACGACGGGCTTGAAGCCTGCGGCGGCCAGGCCCACGGCCGTGCCGATGATCGAGTTTTCGGCCAGGGGCGAGTTGAAGCAGCGGTCCTCGCCGAAGCGGTCGGTCAGCTCGCGCGTGGCCGTGAACACGCCGCCCTTGCCCTTCGCCACGTCCTCGCCGTAGACGATCACGCGCTCGTTGCGCGCCATTTCCTCGTGCAGGGCGTGATTGATCGCGTCCACGACGACGATGGCGGGGCCGTGGGGCTTGCGCGCTTCGTAGGTCAGCCCCAGGTCGCCTTCGTAGACGACGTGGCGGCGCGCGGACTCCGGCTCGGGGTCGGGGCGGCGCTCGGCCCAGGCGGCGGCCTCGTCCACCTCGCGCGCGACCTCCTTGCGCAGGCGCCGGGCGGCGGCCTCGTCGAGGATGCCGGCCTCGATGAGCTGCATTTCCATGCGGCTGATGGGGTCCACCTTGCGGTCGCTCTCCAGTTCCTCGGGGCTGCGGTACTTGGCGTGGTTGTCCGAGGAGGAGTGCGGCAACAGGCGCACCACGTCCGCGACGATGCACACCGGCCCCTTGCCGGCGCGCAGGTGGGCAATGGCCGCCGAGGCGACGGCGTAGGTGTTGAAGAAGTCGGTGCCGTCGATAATCGCGCGCGCCAGGCCCTCGTAGCCGCGCGCCAGCTTGAAGGCCGAGCCGCCGGCCGTCTGCTCGGAGACGGGCACCGAAATGGCGTACTTGTTATCCTGCACGAGGAACAGCACGGGGGCCTTGACGCGGGCGGCCCAGTTGAGCGCCTCGTGGAAGGCGCCCTGCGAGGTGGCTCCTTCGCCGCTGGAGCAGTAGACGAAGGCGTCCGTGCCCAGCCGCTGAATCGCCAGCCCCAGCCCGAGCCCCGGCAGGAACTGCGCCGCCACGGACGAGGAAAGCGGCAGCACATGCATTTCGGGGCTGCTGTAGTGCTCGGCCATCTGGCGGCCGCCCGAGTTGGGGTCCTCGGCCTTGGCGAGGTGGTGCAGCATAACGTCGCGGGCCGTGCCGCCGATGGTCAGGTACAGGCACAGGTCGCGGTAGTAGCAGCTATACCAGTCGTGGCCGGGCCGCGAGAGCATGCCGAAGGCCGCTTGCACGGCCTCATGGCCGGCGCAGCCGATGTGGAAGAAGCCTTTGCCCTGCTTGAGCAGCGTCAGCATCTTCTCGTCGAGGCGGCGCGAGAGCAGCATCGTCCGGTAGGCGCCGATGAGCGTCTCCGGCTCGAAGTCCGCCGGGCTCGTGGGTTGCACCTCGAAGTCGCCTTCGTAGCAGACCGGGGGGGCTTCGTCGGTGGCGTGGGCGGGGCTGCCGGGCAGTTCGTCGGAGAGCGAGGCCCGCAGGCCGTCGCCGGCATCCGTTTCCGAGGCAGGGGAGGTGTGGGTATGGGCCATGGGTTGCGCAGGCAAAAAAGCGTTGCGGTCGGGAGAGCCTTCCAGCTCAAGTTTACGACGCAAATCGAAAAACGAGCCCGCGCCCGTGGGAAAAGCGCTGCCGTGCGGCCCGGTTTTGCGCGGGGGGTAAGCCTAGCCTTCCGGCGGCGCTTCTTCGGCGAAGGGCAGCTCGAACCAGAAGCGCGAGCCGCGCCCTACGGTGCTCTCGACGTGGATCGGCTCGCCGTGGGCATGCAGGATTTGCTTGACGATGCTCAGGCCGAGGCCCGTGCCGCCGCTTTTGCGCGAGCGGTCGGGGTCCACCCGGTGGAAGCGCTCGAAGATGCGCTCCAGGTGGTCTTCGGGCACGCCCTTGCCCGTATCGATGACCTCGATGCGCACCTTGTCCAGGCGGCGGCTCAGCCGGCAGCGGACGGCGCCTTCGTCGGTGTAGGCCACGGCGTTGTCGATCAGGTTGACGAGCACCTGCCGGATGCGGTTGCGGTCGGCGGCGACCATCACCGGGTCGTTGTCCGTTTCGAGGCGCAGGTTTTTCTCGTCGGCCTTGGGGCGGAGCGTATCCGTGATTTCTTCGATCAGCTCCTGCAAGTCGAACACGCGCGTCTGGATGAGGTCCTCGCGGTATTCGAGGCGGGCGATCTCGATGAGGTCGTTGAACAGGTTGTTGAGGCGCTGCAAGTTCATCAGCCCTTTTTCGGCGTAGCGCTTGCGCTGGTCGTCGCGGAGGTTGGACGTGCTGAGCGCTTCGAGGTAGCCGCCCACGGCGAAGATGGGGTTGCGGACTTCGTGCGAGACGTTGCCGATGAACTCGCTCTGAAGCTGCGTCAGGCGCTGAAGCTCCTGGATCTTGTCGTGCAAGCCGCTCGCCATGTGGTTGAGGCGGCGGGCGAGGTCCTGGAACTCGGCGGCGCGCGAGTCTACGCGGATGCGCTCCTCGAAGCGGCCTTCGCTGATGTTGCGGGCGGTGGCGCGGATGGCGTCGAGCGGCTTGACGACCTGGCGGGCGGCCACCCACGCGCCGATGATGGAGATGCCGAGGATGAAGAACATGCCGAGCGCCAGGGCTGCGTCCACAACCGTGACGAGGCGGCGCTGCCGTTCGGCCGGCTGCGAGATCCACGCTGCGCCCGGCGCGCCCGCGCGGCGCAGCCATGCGGCGGTGTAGCCGCGCCGCCGGGGCGCCGGGGCCGTCTCGAAGCCGGTGGGCTGCCCGTCGAGGCGCAGCGCCTCCCAGCCGGCGGCGGGCGGCGCGGCCGGCGCGGCCGGGGCCGCCTCGCGCCCGTAAACGCGCGCGCCGTCCCAGAGGACGAGCCGGAACGGGGCGCTCTCGTTGAGGCGGCGCACTACGGCGGCGCGCTCCTCGGGCGTCTCGGCCGCCGTCGCCAGCCCGACGGCCACGCGGGCGCGGTCGAAAAGGACCTCCCGCGCGGCTTTGCGCATCTCTCCCTGCAACACGCTCGCCACGGCGAAGCCCACCACCGTTACGGCGAGGCCCACGAACAGGGCGAACGTCAGGATCATCCAGGCGCCCGTGGAGGCGCGCCGTGGCAGCACGGCTCCGCCGGACCAGCGCAGCCACCTCCCCACGCGCGAACGCCTCCGCCTTGCCGGGGTGTCGGCCACCTAGGGCTGCGCCTCCGCCGATGCGTCCTCGACGAAGCGGTAGCCCACGCCGCGCACCGTCTGGATGTGCTGCGCAAAGTCGCCCAGCTTCTCGCGCAGGTTTTTAATGTGCGCGTCCACGGTGCGCTCGGTGACCATCATGGCGTCTTTCCAGATGGTTTCGAGGAGCTGCTGCCGCGTGAAGGCTTTGCGCGGGTGGCGCACCAGGTAGCGAAGCAGCTCGAACTCGGTCAGCGTCAGGCCCAGATCGCGGCCGTCGAGCGCGGCGCGGTACTCGTCTTCGTAGATAGTCAGGTGATCCACCTGCACCATGCGCGCCTCCTCGACGCCGGCGCGGCGCAGCACGGCGCGCGCGTGCGCCACCACCACCTGCGGCGAGACCGGCTTCGTCAGGTAGTCGTCGGCGCCGATCATCAGGCCCTTGACCTGGTCGGCTTCCTCGGACATGGCGCTCAGGAAGATGATCGGGATGGTCTCGGTTTCCACCCGCGAGCGCAGACGGCGGCACACTTCGTAGCCGTCGAGGCCCGGCAGCATGATGTCCAGGATGATGATGTCGATGTCGGAGGTGGCCTTTTCGAGCGCTTCCTCGCCGTCGGTAGCGGTGACGACGTTGTACCCCTCTTGCTCCAGGAAATGGCTGATGACTTCTACGATGTCCTCTTCGTCGTCCACGACGAGGATCGTGATGTTGGACTTGGAAGCGCTCATGCTCCTCCGCAAAAGCTAGGTGGTGGGGATGGGGGGTTAAGGGGGCTTGAACCTGATATTATGAAGATTTTGTTTCGGGGGCGCGGGCACATTTCTTCACAAAGTTGGGGCTTCCCCGGAGGTGTAGAGGCGGGGCACGCGCGCCGAGACGCCGCAGGTGAGTTCGTACGGGATCGTCCCCGCCCAGCGTGCGACTTCGGCGGCGGAGGGGCCGCCCGGACCCCACAGCACGACCTCGTCGCCGGGGGCGGCCGGGGCGTCGCCGAGGTCCACCATGCACATGTCCATGCAGACGACGCCCGCCACCGGCCGGAGCCGCTCGCTCACGCCGACGCTGCTTTTGCCCGTGAGCGCGCGCGGGTAGCCGTCGGCGTAGCCGGCCGCAAGCGTGCCGATGCGCGTGGGGCGCGCGGCGCGCCAGCGGCGGCCGTAGGAAACGCTCTCGCCGGCGGCCACCGTCTTGACGAGCGTCAGGCGCGTAGCGAACTGCATGACCGGCTCCAGGCCCCGGCTGCGCGCTTCGTCGGGCCAGCACGTCAGGCCGTAGAGCGCCAGGCCGGGCCGCACGAGCGCGCGCGGATAGCCGAGGGCCTCCGGAGCGCGAAAGAGCGCGGCGCTGTTGGCCGTGTGGAGATGCGCCGCCGCGTCGCCGACTTCGCGCACCACGCGGTCGAAGCGTTCGAGCTGGCGGCGTGTGAAGTCCAGGTCGTCGGCGTCGGCGTCGGCGAAGTGCGTCCAGAGTCCTTCGATCACGACGCCGGGCGCAGCCTCCAGCCGCCGCACGACGGCGGCGGCGCGCTCCGGCGCGATGCCCAGCCGGTGCATGCCCGTATCGACCTTAACGTGCACGCGCAGCGGAGCTTCGGGGGCGGCCATGCCGGCGGCAAGGGCGGCGGCCTCCTCCGAGGCGACGTTCATTTCGACGCCCAGGGCGCGGTAGGCCGGGGCCTGCTCGGGCAAGGGCGCTGCGAACACCAGGATCGCCTCCTCGATGCCCCCGGCGCGCAGCGCGTGGGCCTCGGCGAGCGTGGCGACCCCGAAGCGCCGCACCCCGACGGCGCGGAGGGCGTGGGCTACGGGCACGGCGCCGTGCCCGTAGGCGTCGGCCTTGACGACGGCCAGCAGCTCGGCCTCGCCGGCGGCCTGCCGGACCAGGCGGGCGTTGCGCTGCAAGGCGCCCAGCGAGATGCGCGCCTGCGTGAGCGAGGCCGTGGGGGAGAGGTCGGGCGAAACGTACGGGTCGATGGGCGGCGCGCCTCCGAGCAAGGGGATCTGCGGCCCGGCAATATAACGCCCGCCCGGCGGGGCCGCCCGCGCCGCTAGAACAGTAGCTGAAGCTGCACAATCGCCAGGTGCGCGGTGGGGCGGTCGCGCTCGCGCTGCTGCCCGTACATGAGGGCTATGCGCCGCTGCCCGTACGCCTGCCCTTCGAGGGCGCTGAGGCTGACCGTCGGGCCTGCCATCAGGTACACTGCATGGTCGGCCTCGTGGTGCAGGTCTTCCCACACCTCGGCGCGCGCCACCATCTCGGCGTTCGTGCGGACGCGGAGCGCCCCGAGCAGGGCCGCGCCGAACAGGTGCTGCCGGAACTGCGGAGGCATGCCGGCGCGCGCCTCGGGGATAGTTTCGTAGCGAAGAGCGAGGGCGTCGGCCTTGAGGCGCAGCGGCTGCGAGCCGGGGCGGGCGCCCCAGTAGGCGTGGGCGCCGTAGGTGGCGTAGGCGCGGCCCTCGCCGGCGGCCTGCCCCTCGGCGCGGGTCGCGGGAGCCTCGGCGTTGCTATAGCCGCCGAAGCCGCCGAACTCTGCCGCGCCCAGCCGGTACGTAGCAAACAAGGTGGCGGCCATACCGGTGCGTCCGGCGCCGCCGGTCAGGTCCGCGCCGCCGAGGCTCTCGCGGAAGTTGCCGCGCGCCGTCGCCCAGGAGCCGTCGCCGTTGTGCAGGGCGAGGATGGCGCTCAGCCCGGGCGTGGAGTAGCGCACGTCCATGCCGAAGTCGCGGCTGCCCGAGCCGATCGTGCCGCGCTCCCACTGGTCGTTGATGGCGATGCGGTCCACGGTGTCGAGGTCGCGCGTCGAGGTAATCTCGCCGCCGCGCGGCACGGCGCTGATCATGCGCCCGGCCTGCACCGACCAGCGCGAGGTGAACTGGTGGTACATGAACACGTCGAGCAGGCGCACCCCGACCGACTCGCCGGTTTCGCCGAGGACCACGACCACGCCCGAGCGGCCCACCTGCGCCTGGGTGCGCAGCCGGGCGCGCTTGAGGCCCACGCCGAAGCGGTCGGCGGCGGCGGGGCGCACGCGCGCATCGTGGGCGTAACTGAGCTGCGTTTGCAGCGAGCCGCTGATCGTGACGGTCGCGCCGAGGGGCTGCGGCGGCTTGGCAGGCGTGCGCGTCGAGTCCTGGGCGGCGGCGGGAGCGTGGGCCGCGAAGGCGCACAGCAACAGCGCCACCCGGGCGAAGGGTGAGGTGAAGGTCATCGAAGGTCTGTACGGGGAAAAGGCGCTAGCGGACGCCGGGAGGGTGAAACGAAGGGGGCGCGTCTTCGGGGCGGCTGCCCCAGGCCGGGTTGGGGCTTGGCCCCATGCGCAGCCGCAACTCGCCGCCGGAGGCGATTTCGTCGTGCGAGAGCCAGGGCCGCGTGAGCGGCTCGCCGTTGAGCCAGGCTTCCTGAATATACACGTTTCCTTTGCCGGCGCCCGGCGCGGTTATCGTGAAGCGGCGGCGGCCCTCCAGCCGCAGCGTAACCCGGTCGAAGGCGGGCGCGCCGAGCACGTAGTGCGGCAGGCCGGGGGCTACGGGGTAGAAGCCCATCGCCGAGAACACGTACCACGCCGACATCTGGCCGGCGTCGTCGTTGCCGCTGAGGCCGCCGGGGCCGGGGCCGTACTCGTCGCGGCGCAGGGCGGCCACGATGCGCTGCGTTTTCCACGGCGCCCCCGCGTAGGCGTACAGGTAGGGGATGTGGTGGCCCGGCTCGTTGCCGTGCCAGTAGAGCCCTTGCCCGAAAAGGGTGTCGAGGCGGCCGACGAACCGGGCGCGCCCGCCCAGGAGCGCCATGAGGCCCGCCACGTCGTGCGGCGCGAACCAGGTGTACTGCCAGGGCGTGCCCTCGGTGATGTAAGGCTGGCGCGCGGCCGGGTCGAACGGCTCGGCCCAGCGCCCGTCGGCGTGGCGGCCGCGCGCAAAGCCGACGGCGGGGTCGATGACGCGGCGGTAGTTGCCGGCGCGGCGGGCGAGCATCGCCTGCTCGGGCGCGCGCCCGAGCGCCCCGGCAAGCTGCGCCAGGGCGAAGTCGTCGTAGGCGTATTCGAGCGTGCGCGAGACCTGCTCGCGGCGGTGGAAGGCGTCCCAGACGCTGTCTTCGAGTGGGATGTAGCCGTAGCGCAGGTACGAGGCCAGGGCGCGCCGCCCTTTGCCGTCGCGGTAGTCGGCCGGGGGCGGCGTGCGCGTGGCGTTGCGCAACAGGTGCGCGAAGGCGCGCTCCTCCTCGAAGCCGCGAATGCCCTTCAGGTAGGCGTCGGCCAGGATGGCCGCTGCGTGGTCGCCGATCATGGCGGCGGTATAGCTGTTCCAGCACGGAAAAATAGGCATCCATCCGCCCTGGTCGGCCTTCGCCACGAGCGAGCGCGCCATGTCGCGGGCGCGCTCGGGGTCGAGCAGCACGTACAAAGGGTGCGCGGCGCGGAACGTGTCCCAGGCCGAAAAGTCGTCGTAGTACTGGAAGCCTTCGGCCTGCTGGAGCGCGCCGCCCGCGAAGCCGGGGTAGGCCCCCGAGGCGTCGGTGTAGAGGCGCGGCGCAAGCATGGTGTGGTAGAGCGCCGTATAGAACGTAGCAAGGGCTTCGGGGGCGGCGCCCGCCACCTCGACGCGGCCGAGGGCCTCGTTCCAGGCGCCTTCGGTGTTGGCGCGCAAGCGCTCGAAGCGGATGCCGGGGGACTCGGCTTGCAGGTTGCGCCGGGCGGCCTCCAGGCTCGTGAACGACGTGCCGACGCGCACGCGCACCGTGCGGCTCTCGGTCAGCAGCAGGCGCACGTACGCCCCGACGGCTTTGCCGCCGCCGGCCGCGCGGAGCGTGTCGGGCAGCAGCGTCGAGTCGCGCCAGGCGCCGCGCTCGGCAAACGGCGCGTCGAAGACGGCCACCCAGTAGCCGCTGAAGCCCGCACGCTGCCCGGCGCCCTGGTAGATGCGGTGCACCGGGTTGTACCCGACGATCTCGCGCCGCTGCGGGTGGATCTCGACGAAGCCCTCGCCCTCGTCGCTGTTAGGCTGCACGACGACCCACGCCGAGTCGGCGCGCGCGTAGGTGAAGCGCAGGTAGCCCGTGCGCGCGCCCGCCGTGACCTCGGCGCGGATGCCGTAACGGGCCAAGACGACGCTGTAGTAGGCCGGCGTGGCCGTCTCGGCGGCATGGTCGTAGGCCGAGGCGCGGTCCGCCGGGCCGAAGCGCAGCCGCCCGGAGACCGGCATGAACGTGACGCTGCCGTAGTCCTGCACGCAACTGCCCGTGAGGAAGTGGCTGGCCCGGAAGCCGCGAATGACCGGGTCGTTGTAGTAGTACGGCGCCACGCACTTCGCCTCGCCGGCGCGCGTCTCGGGCGTCCAGTTCGTCAGGGCGAAGGGCGCGCCCACGGCGGGGAAGGTCTGCCCTCGGGGCTCGTTGTCGGCCTCGCTGTGGCGGCGCGCGCTTTCGGTGGCGCCGGGCGCTGTGCCGATCCGGGGGTCTACGTAGCGGTGCGGCAGAAACCGCGCCTCGGAGGAGGGCTTGCAGCCGGCGACTGCGAGGCCGGCCGCAAGCAGCAGCAAAAGGCGAAGCCGAAGCATGGGTCAGGGGTGCAAATCGCCGAAGTAGAAGTACAGGGACGCTTCGTAGCGCCCCATGTTCTGCGTGCGCGACTGGCCGGCGGCCTCGTTCGGCTGGCTTTGCGGCCCGAGGTCCGCGGCTTTGTGGAACTTGGTCCCGATGGGCGCGATGCCGTGCAGAAACGAAAGATCGCCTTCCGGGAACGCCACGGCTGTGAATTGTGGATTCGGACCGTAAGAAGGCGTCAGCAGGCGCAGAAACAAATCTTCCGTGGCCGATACGATGGTAATGGGCGCTTCGGTGGTCTGCACGGTCGCCCAGATGAGGTTGGCATGGTGGCCCTTGAACTCAGGGTACACCCAGTCGGCGCCGGTGCGCGTGTCGTTGTAGGCTTTCTCCCAGAGGTCGTATTCCATGCCCTGAAGGCGGTTTTTCCAGACGCGGTACGGCCCGCGCCCGACCCAGCGCAGGCCGGTTACGTGCGGCTCGGGCAGGTCGAACGTGACGCCGAGGTAGTCGCGGCGGCCGGGGTTCTCGTAGGCGTAGTCCAGGCGCAGCCAGCCGTTGCCCTGCATCTGCCAGCGCACCTGCTTGAGCGCTCCGTCGTAGCGGGCCTCGACGGTGTAGCCGTCGGCTTCGGCGCCGTGGCGGATGCCGGTCAGCTTCGCCTCGCCGCCGAGGATGCGCGGGCCGTCGGCGAGCGCCAGGCGCTTTCCGCCCACGGCGGCGCTCACGAGGCGGCCCGTCGCCGGGTCGATGGCGACCTCGGCAGAGCCGCCGCGCAGCACGATGCGCCCGCCCTCGACGCCGCCCGAGGCGCCGCCGCCGCCGGGCGCCGCCGTCTGCGCCAGGGCGTGCTCCGCCGCCGCGATGGGCCATGACCACGTATAGATTTCGCGGCCGTGCGGGTCGGTGGCCGTCAGGTAAAGGGCGTCGTGGCGGCGCCAGCCCTCGGGCAGCGGCAGCCGGAGCGTCGCGCGCTGCCACGGCGCGGCGTCCGGGGCCGGGGCCGCGCCGGATGCCGCGACGCGCCGCGCCCCCGGCGCGCCGGGGGCAGGGTAGTCCACGAGGCTCCACCGGAACGCGCACTGGTTCAGGTTGGTGTAGTAAAAGCGGTTCTCGACCGGCACGTCGCCGCTGAACGAGGGCGCGAGGTGCGGCAGCGGAATGTGCACCGGCGCCCACGTCTGCCGGACGGCGTAGTAGCTCGCTTCCTTTTCGCGGTGCGGTCCGAGCAGCCCGTCCGGGGCGTGGTTGCCGTCGGTGTCGATGCTGTCGGCGCGGTCGGTGCGCACGATGCCCTCGTCGGCGAAAACCCACAGGAAGGCGCCGCCGGCCAGGGGGTTGAGCAGCATGCGGTTCCACATGTCTTCCAGGCCCGCGCCGTGCCCGCCGTCGTAGAGGCCGTGCAGGAACTCGGTGGGCATGAAGATGTCGCGGCCATTGAAGAACTTGCCCGCGCAGCAGTCGTAGCCCCGGTAGTGCGTCGTGTTGATCTTGCCGACCTCGTTTTCCCACGGATGGATGACCGGGCGCGCCTGCGGGTCGTAGCGCGCGTAGTCATCGGCGAGTTCGTAGTTGAAGCCGCCCTCGTTGCCGTTGTCCCAGAGGATGACCGACGGGTGGTTCACGTCGCGGAGGACGAGTTCGCGGACGAGCTTCGAGCCTACTTCGGTGTCGTAGGCGTCCTGCCAGCCGGTCAGCTCGTCCAGCACGAACAGCCCCAGCGAGTCGCACGCTTCGAGGAAGTGCTGGTCCGGGGGGTAGTGGGACATGCGCACGGCGTTCATGTTCATGTCCTTGATCAGGTTCACGTCGAGCACGCTGATCTCGGGGCTGAGTGTGCGGCCCGTCTCCGGCCAGAAGCTGTGGTGGTTGACGCCCTTGAGGTGCACGCGCACGCCGTTGACGTAGAGGCCGTCGCGGGGACGCAGATCGACGGTGCGAAAGCCGAACGTCTGCCGGATGGTGTGCGCCGGGCGCCCCTCGTCGTAGAGCGTGGCAACGACGCGGTAGCGGTGCGGAAACTCGGGCGACCAGGGCGCTATGCCCCCCAGCGTCGCCCCGAGGGCCGTCGGAGCTTCGCCGGGGGCGACCTCCGCCTCGAAGGGCCGGCCCACGGGCCGCCCGTCCATCGTTTCGACGTGGGCGCTCAGGCGGGCCGGGCCCCGGCGGCCGGCCGGCTCGTTGAGGAACACGTCCATCCGGAACGCGCCGTCCGCGCGGGCGTCGATGGCGACGCGCTGCACCGAGTAGGCAGGCCGCGCCTCCAGGTACACCGGGCGGAAGATGCCGCCGAATACCCAGAAGTCGGCCTGGCGCTCGGCTTCGTTGACCGATTCGTTGGCCGATTCCTTGCTCACGGCGACTTCGATCAGGTTGCTGCGCCCGAACCGCAGCAGGTTGGTGATGTCGTAGCGGAACTGGTAAAAGGCGCCCTGGTGCACCGGCCCGGCAAGCGCGCCGTTGATCTTGACTTCGGCGTCGGTCATCACCCCTTCAAACACGATCTGGACGTTGCGGCCTCGCCAGGCCGCCGGAACGTCGAACCGGCGCCGGTACAGGCCGCGCTCGTCGGCGCGGGGCTTGTCGTGGCCGTAGTTGTACGTCCCGAAGCCGTGGAACTCCCAGTTGGAGGGCGCCGGCAGCGTCGCCCAGCGCCCGCTTTTGCGCCCGCCCGTCGCCATGAACTCCCAATCGACCGTGTGGTCCTTGTCCACCCCGGAGAGGTAGAGCGTCTCGGTGGCTTGGGCCGCAGCCGTGCGAAGGCCGCCGCACAGCGCCGCGAGCACCAGCAAAGGGAGTAACCGGTTAAGTCTGCACATGGAGGAATGCCCGCCGGCGGGCGCTGAAGGGATAAAACGAAAAGCCGCTGCGGCGCGGGCGTGCGCGCCGCAGCGGCCCGGAGCTTACGGCTGCACGCCGCTGATCTTGAACACGTAGGCGTAGCGCGACGGGACTTCGTCCACGGTGAGCGCGGGCGCCGAGAAGGCGATGCCGCCGCCCTGCGGCTTCCACGCGATGGCTTCGTCGCGGCCCAGCAGAGTCACGCGGGCGCCGCGCCCGAGGCGCACGTTCGGTACGGCGAGGCGCCCGCCCGGCCACTTGAGCGCGATGGCATACACGGCGTCGCCCTTGCGCGTGTAGCGCACGTCGCCGGAGGTGGGCGCGCCGCCGATTGGCTGCGTGCCGTAGATCGCCTCGCCGTTGACCTTGAGCCAGTCGCCCATGTCGTGCAGGCGCTGCTGCATGATGACGGGGATGCGGCCGTCGGCGGTGGGGCCGATGTTGAGCAGCAGGTTGCCGCCCTTGCTCACGATATCGACGAGCATGTGCACGAGCGCCTCGGAGGTCATGTAGTGCTCCAGGTTCTCGTTGCGGTTGTACCCGAACGAGCCGCCGATGCCCCGGCATTCCTCCCACTTGTGCGCGATGCCCTCGTCGAGCATGTTCTTGTCGTGCATCAGCCCGTACTCGGTCGTCCAGTGGCCGCCGTGCTTGCCGCGCGTTTCCTTGCCCCAGCGGTCGTTGACGATCACGTCGCCTTTGACCGGCGATTCGTTGTAGAGCCAGGCCAGGAACTCCTCGCTTTTCCACGTCTCGCTCGGGTGGTCCCACTCGCCGTCGGTCCAGAGCACGTCCGGCTTGTAGCGCGTGACGAGCTCCTTCATCTGCGGGATCATGTGGCGATCGACGTAGGCTTGCACGTCGGACTTGTAGAGCGGGTTGAACCACTCGTAAAGAGAGTAGTAGTAGCCCATGCGCAAGCCTTTGGCGCGCACGGCCGTGGCGAGGTCGCCGGCGAGGTCGCGGTGCGGCCCGATGTCCACGGCGTTCCAGTTCCAGCTATACTGGCTCGGCCAGAGCGTAAAGCCTTCGTGGTGCTTCGAGGTGAGCACGACGTACCTGGCTCCGGAGCCGGCCAGCACGCCGGCCCACTGGTCCGGGTCGAACATCTCGGCCTTGAACTGGCGCGCGAAGTCGGCGTACTGGGTTTCCGGGCCGTACATGCGCTCGTGGAACGCCCGGAACGCCGCGTTGCCCTCGGCCTTGGGGTCGGAGAGGCGCTTCCAGTACCACTCGGCGTACTTGGCATACACGCTGACATCGGTGGGCGCGTAGGCCGGCACGGAGTACGTGCCCCAATGGATGAAAATGCCGAATTTGGCGTCGTCGTACCAGGCGGGCAGCGGGCGCTTGTCGAGCGACTCCCAGGAGGGCGCGTACGGTCCCGGCTGGGCGTGGGTCGGCGCGGCGGCGAGCAGCAGGCCGAGGAGGGCGGGCATCAGCAGCCAGTGTTTTTGCATGGGGAGCGGAGGGCAGGAGGGGACGAGGGGTGTACGGCCTATATGATACTACCCTCGGCGGGCAAAGAAAACGCTTTTACGGCCTCCCCGCAGAGTTCTGCGTGAAGTCGGAAGCGGGCAAACCGGAGGTTAGGCAAACCGGAGGTT
>CBDTTW010000033.1:0-21545 GCA_965363675.1 uncultured Rhodothermaceae bacterium | reverse complement strand
CGGAGGTCTGCATGAGCCGACTCCTCGAAGCCGAACTCACCGCCGACGCGGACGCCGCCGTACACGCCGACGGCGAAGTGCTCGCCGCCGCGACGCGCCACGTTCAGGTCAGAATCGTAACGCCGGGCATCCCCTTCCTGCGGTACACATAACTTATTGTAATGCCCGCGTTTTTTTGGCGCCCCGGCCGTCGTACATTTCGGCGGCGGCGGAGCCTGTGCGGCGCGCCGTGCTCCCCACACCCAGCCAATCGTTCGAGCAGTGAAAAAGCGCATCTTTATCGTAGACGACGAGCCCAAGCTGGGCGAGCTTTTCGTCACCGTACTTCAGCGCGACGGCTTTGAGGCCCAGGCGTTCGTGCATCCGGCAGCCGTGCTCGACAAGATCGACCGCGGCGACGTGCCCCACGTGCTCCTGGCGGACCTCATGATGCCGGACATGAACGGCATCGAACTCATCGGCGCCATCCGCGACCGCAAGCTCAACCTGCCCGTCATCATCATGACGGCGCATTCCTCGGTGCAGACGGCCGTAGAGGCCATGCGCCTCGGGGCGTTCCATTACCTCCAGAAGCCCGTCAACCTGGAGGAGATGCGCACCCTGCTCAACCGCGGCATCGAGCTGTACGGCGTCAAGCAGGAGCTGGAGGAGATCAAAAGCACCCAGCGCGCCTCCTACCCCGTCGAAGGCATCCTCGGCGACAGCGACGCCATCGCCCGCGTGCGCGAGACGATCCGCACCCTGCGCGACGTGCCGGCCACCATCGTGCTCATCGGCGGCGAGACCGGCACCGGCAAAAACCTCGTCGCCAAGACGCTGCACTTCAACTCGATGAACAGCACCGGGCGGTTCATGGAGATCAACTGCGCCGCGCTCCCGGACAACCTCCTCGAAGCCGAGCTGTTCGGCTATGAAAAAGGCGCCTTCACCGACGCCCGCTCCGCCAAGCCCGGCCTGCTCGAAGTAGCCGACGGCGGCACGCTCTTCCTCGACGAAATCGACTCGATGTCGATGGCGCTTCAGGCCAAGCTGCTCAGCTTCCTCGAAAGCCGCCACTTCCGCCGCCTCGGCGGTGTGGACGACATCCGCGTCAACACGCGCATCCTCTGCGCCACCAACGCCAACCTCGAAGAAATCGTCGCCAAGAAGCAGTTCCGCAAGGACCTCTACTTCCGCATCAACGTCGTCAACCTGTACCTGCCGCCGCTGCGCGCCATGGGCCGCGACATTCTGCTCATCGCGCACGAAATGGTGCGGCTCTTCAACGCCGAACTCAAGCGTGACATCCGCGGCTTCACGCCCGAGGCCGAGCGCGCCCTGCTCGGACACCAGTGGCCCGGCAACGTCCGCGAGCTGCGCAACGTGCTCGAACGCGCCTCCATCTTTACCAACGCCAGCCTCATCGACGTGAACGACCTCGTCCTGACGACCGCCGGCGGCTTCGAGGTGCCCGACGACGTAAGCTGGATGTTCCTGCATCCGAGCGGCACTACCCTCGAAGAACTGGAGCGGCAGTACATCCTGCACACCTTGCAGAACACCAACACCAGCTACGCCGACGTGGCCAAGATCCTCGGCATCTCCAAAAAGACGCTGTGGGAAAAGCGCAAGCGCTTCAACCTCGACGACGTAGTGACACGGCCCGAGTAAAACTTCTCGCCATTCGTTTTCCGTCCCGGCATGTCCTCTGATCCCATCGTCCAGTTGCTTCAGTCGCTGCCGCCCTCGGCGGGCGACTACGGTTTTTTGAAGCGCGCTGCGGAAGAAGCGATGCTCCGCCGCCGCCCGCTCGAAGGCGGGCCGCGCGTCGTCCCAGCCGGAGACCCCTTGAACGGCTACATCGACCATACGGTGCTCAAGCCCGAGGCGACGCCCGCCGACGTGCAACGCGTGTGCCGCGAGGCGAGCGAGTACGGCTTTGCGGCGGTGTGCGTCAACCCGGTGCACCTGCCGCAGGTCGTCGAGGCGCTCGGCGACGGCCCGGCGCTGCCCTGCACCGTAGCGGGCTTTCCGCTCGGCGCCTCGCTGCCCGCCGTGAAGGCGCGCGAAGCGAGCCTGGCCGCGCGCGCCGGCGCCCGCGAGATCGACATGGTGCTGAGCGTCGGCATGCTCAAGGCAGGTCGCTATGCCGCCGTCGCCGAGGACATCGAGGCCGTGGTGCAGGCCGCCCGCGCCGAGGGGGCCGCCGTCAAGGTGATTCTCGAAACGTGCCTGCTCTCCGACGAGGAGAAAGCGGTCGCCTGCGTGCTGGCGATGTACGCTCAGGCAGACTTTGTGAAAACCTCGACAGGCTTCTCGCACGGCGGGGCCACCCCGGCCGACATCACCCTCATGCGGCGAACCGTAGGCCGCGCCATGGGCGTTAAAGCTTCCGGCGGCATCCGCACCCGCGAGAGCGCCCTGGCGCTCGTCGAGGCCGGCGCAAACCGCATCGGGGCCAGCGCCTCGGTCTCCTTCGTCGCGGACGACCCCACCACCCCAGCGGCAGGCAACCTCTCGTGACCCCATTATCGTTCGCTCGGCAAGGCGGCCTCACGGCCCTTCTGGCGGCGTCGCTCCTGCTCATGGCAGGCTGCGGCGGCTCCCGGCGCGTCCGCAAGGAAGCCCCGCCCCCGCCCCCCGAGGTCGTCGTGGACTATCGCAGCGGCGAGGACTTCGACGCCTCGCCCTACCGCGAAGCGCCCCCCGCCGACACCCTCGACGTGGCGCACGACGTGCCTGAGGAACTCATGGACGGCAAGGCGAGCGCGCGACCTACGGCCCGCATCGGGCGCGGCTACCGCATCCAGGTGTTCTCGACGCCCAACAAGTCCGAGGCTGACCGCCGGGCGGCGCAGCTCATCCAGTGGTGGCAGAGCAACCGCGCCGCCGCCGGGTCGCTGTTCCGGGGCACGCAGGCGCCCGTCTACACCGTGTACTTGCAGCCCTACTACCGCGTGCGCATCGGCAACTTCGAGACGCGCGCCCAGGCGCAGCAGGCGCTCGGCGGCGTGGCGCAGGAGTTCCCCGGCGCGCTCATCGTCCCGGACCGCGTGACGCTGGTGCGCTAGCGCAGCGCCTCCTCCAGCGTCGTAGCGGCGTCGGTGCGGGCGTCGCGGTACTTGACGATGACGGGCGCATAGAGCCCCAGGCCGTGCTGCTCGGCAAACGCGCCGCGCGCCGCGCGCACCCCCGGCACAACCACCGCCCCGGCCGGAATCGCCGGCGGCCCCGCCTCCGAGGCCGCAATGACGACCTCGCGCACCAGGTCGTAGATGCGCGTCGAGGCGCTCAGGATGACGCCGGGGGCCAGCACCGCCCGCGCGCCCACGCGGCAGCCTTCGTACACGCCGCAGCCGCCCCCGACGAACACGTCGTCCTCGACGACCACGGGCGTCGCCCCGACGGGCTCCAGCACGCCCCCGATCTGCGCCGCCGCCGACAGGTGCACACGCGCGCCGATCTGAGCGCAACTGCCCACGAGCGCGTGCGAGTCCACCATCGTTCCGGCGCCGACGTAGGCCCCCACGTTGACGTACATCGGCGGCATGCACACTACGCCGGCCGCCAGGTGCGCCCCGCGCCGCACCGCCGAGCCTCCGGGCACGACGCGCACCCCTTCCTCTACGCCGAAGCGCCGGGGCGGGTACGTGTGCTTGTCCACGAACGCCAGCGGCTCGCCCGGAAACGCCTCCAGTCGTCCCAGCCGAAAGCCCAGCAGAATGCCCTGCTTGACCCATGCGTTGCTTCGCCAGAGGCCATCGGGGCCGGGCGAGGCGGCGCGCACCACGCCCGCCTCCAGCGCTTCCAGCAGTTCCTCGAAGGCGGCCATCGCCTCCTCCGGGGCAAGCGCGTGCGGCGTATCGGCGGCGGCGAGGATGCGTTCCTTCAGATCTGTCGGCATGGCGTCGGGAAGGTTGGATAAAGGCGGCAAAGGCGCCGAGAATGTAACCACAACGCAAATACCTCGGCAACCCTTGTCCGAATGCGGGGCTCAAAGGTTCAACCCTGCGCGCACTTCATCACACGCCCCCTCTTATGCACCGCTACCGTACGGCAACCTGGGCGCTGGGCCTCGGCATCGCAGCCCTCGGCGGCCTCCTGAGCGCCTGCGATTACAGCGACGCTCCCGCCTACGACTTCCGGCATCCGCGCTCGGTGCACACCATGCCCCCCCAGCTCGGTGAGATCTCGGGCCTTACGCCGCTCGACTGGCAGTATGCCGCCGGCGTCGAGGACGAGACCGGACGCTACTACATCATCGATATGACCAAGGGCAAGGTGGTCCGCGTCCAGAAGTTCGGCGACGACGGCGACTACGAGGACCTCGTGCGCATCGGCCCCAGCCTCTACATCCTCGAAGGCAACGGCATGCTGCACATCGTGCGCGATCTGCGCTCGAAAAACCCGCAGGTGCGCCGGGTTCCTACGGGCGTCGCCAACGCCGAGGGGCTGGCGTGGGATGGGCGCAAGAAGCTGCTGCTCATCGGGGGCGTCGCGCGCGACGCCGAGGGAGCTATCGTGGGGGCCGTCTACGGCTTCAACCTACGGAGCGAGCGCGTCACGGACGAACCGCTGCTGACGATCCCGATCGAGCGCGTGCGGGCTATGGCCTCCAAAACCGATCCGGTGACCGGTCTCGACGAGCCCGCCTTCAAGCCTTCGGCCCTTGCGGTGCAGCCCAGCACCCGCGACGTGTACCTGCTCTCGGCCAAGGTGCACGCCCTGCTCGTCGTAAGCCCGGGCGGCGAGATGAAACGGGTCTACACGCTACCCCCGCACATCTATCACGAGCCCGAGGGGATCGCTTTTCTTCCGAACGGCGAATTGTTCATATCCAACGAAGAAAAGCGGGACGCTCCGGCGACGCTCATCCGGCTCAAGCACCGGCGTTCGCCGTTCTGAGGCAGCGCGCCCCAAATCAGGGTTAGGCTGCTCGCGCCCGACCCGCTGCACCGCCGGGAGGCGCTCGGCAAGCGCCTGGCGCGCGCGGGCCGCTTCGGCCAGGGCAGAGGCTCGGATGACCATGGCGCCGCCCTCTCCGTTTGGTTTCGCGTTAGCCTGCCGCGCCCAGCATGCCGCCGGCAAACGCCTTCTGCGGTCCGTAGGCCGGGGCCGTCGGCGCCGCGCTGCTCGAAGCGACGTGGCGGTTGAGCTTGTAGTAGTCCAGGAAGGCCCCGCGCGCGCCGGCGTTGCGCTGCTGCCACCCGAAGCGCTGGCGGATCATGAGCGGCTCCATGAGCTGCCGCACGAACGAGGCGTCACTCTCGTACTCGTACTGCTGGAGCGGCGAGACCATGGCCGTCTCCAGGCGCCGCATCACGCCCTCCGGCGCGGCGGCCCCCAGCGTTGCAGCCAGGCAGCGCATCACCTTGAGCGCC
The DNA here is from genome assembly GCA_965363675.1 of uncultured Rhodothermaceae bacterium. Taxonomy (GTDB): domain Bacteria; phylum Bacteroidota; class Rhodothermia; order Rhodothermales; family DASSAV01; genus CBDTTW01. The sequence goes on along the minus strand of CBDTTW010000033.1, from coordinate 16,185 downwards.
GGCCACACGAGCTGGTAATCCAGCGTCGTCTCGGCGAAACGCTCCCAGTCGGCCGCTTCGAGCGCGCCGGCCAGCACGTACGCATCGGCGACGGCATAGGGGCGCAGCGCGTTGCCCTGCCGGACGGCGCACACCGAAAGGCTCAGCAGCAAATCGGGCGCGGCGAGCGTCTTGTAGGAGGCCCGCGCCGTCTGCACCAGGCGCGCGCGGTTCCAGATGCGCCGGTCGAGGAAAGACGACGGGCGGTTGGCGATCACGTGCGTGTGCAGGTGGAGCACCGAGCCGTCGCGATGCACGAGCTGAAGCGGCATCCCGGCCTCCAGGGTGCGCTCGGCGAGCGCGTGGCTGGAGCGCCAGCCCAGAGGCAGCAGGCAGCGGTACGCCTCGCGGGCGGCCTCCGCGTCTACCATCAGGTCGAGTTCTGCCAGAGGGCGCGGCGCGGCGTGCAAGGCGGCCTCGGCCGCAGCCGTCTCGCCGAGCAGGCACGCCGTGATGCCGCGCAGCGTGAAGCGCCACAGCACGATTTGCAGATGCTCCTGCGCCAGGCCCGTCCCCAGCATTAGGTCCTCGTTTACGGCGGCGTTCGGGGCCTGCGGAGCAGGCGTCTCCTCCGCCGTCGCCGGCAGCCTCGCCCCTAGCTGCATCCGCAGTACGTTCGTCTCATCCTGCGTAAGCCTTAGCATCCGTAATCCTCTATAAGTTTGCGCCGCCGCCTGGATCTGCGCGGCCGCTTTCGCGCGTTTCAGTCCTCCTGTTACTAAGTTCAACTATTATTCTTATCTGAGATAGCGCCATTCGATCAACCGGCATCAACCTACGGACCTCCCAAGGGGGGTATCTGGAAGACCCTGCGCCGCGCACATGCGCCGGAGGCGCCGCCCCGGCTGCGCCTGAGGATGAGAATGCGGGAAGCGCCGGCGGCTGTAGGGGCAAAGAGAAAGGCATGCAAGCGCTTTTGCCCGGCGCAGAGGAGCGGCGGGCGGCGAAGGCTTCAGGCGCGCGCAGGCGGCGGGGCGACCGAGGCGAGGCGCACGAAGAAGCGGCGGCGGTCCATCGCCACCACGCGCACCTGGCTGCCGGCGGCAATGTAGTCGCCCTCGGTCATCACCTCGATGCGGTCGCCGCCGATGTCGGCTACGCCCGTCGGGCGCAGCGGCGTAACGGCGGTTCCGGTGGCGCCCAGGTAGCGCGCGCGGTCCTCAGACTCGCGGGCGGCCGCTACGGCATCCTGCTTGAGCGTGGTCGCCAGCACGAAACGATCCCATGCGCCGGACTGCCACATCAGGTAGAACATGGCGCCGCCCGCCACTACGGTGCCGCCGAGCAGCCCCAGGCCCCCCGCCCACCCGTTTTCGGTGAAGGCGTAGCCGATGGCGAAGGCGATGATCAGAAAGCCGAAGATGCCTACGATGTTCAGGCCGGGCACCAGATACACCTCCGCCATGATGAACGCGAGACCCACCGCTACGATCATTATGGGGAACAGGGTTTCTAGCACGATAATCGCCGGATGTCCATGAAGCGCTCAGCGCATCCTCGTTATGCGGGCGGCGCCCGCGCTCTTCATGAAAGCGCGGCGCTTGCCCGCACCTCCACCTGTCCGTTCCGAATGCGGGCCACCTCGACCTCCTTGCCTGCCGCAAGATAATCGCCGGCGGTCGTAACTTCATACGCCGCCCCGTCGATGAGCGCGCGCCCCACCGGCCGCAGCGGCGTCAGGGTCACGCCCTGCTTGCCGACGATGTCGTGCGGCGCCTCGCTGGATGTGTACCCGACGAGCGAGGGCGTCAGGACGAGCTGGTTCAGCCGCGACGACCGCTGCATGTAGCGGCCCATCGAAAGCCCGAAGACCACCAGCAGCACCAGGGTCGCCGTGAGCGTCAGGATCGCCGGGCTCATCTGCGCCAGCGACGGGAACTGCCAGCCGTCGTTGCCGACGAGCGAGGCCAACAGGCTCAGGATGATCAGCCCCAGCCCCGAAGCGCCGGCCACCCCGAAGCCGGGCAGCACGAAGATTTCGATCAGCAGCAGCACCACCCCGATGCCGAACAGCAGGATCTCCCAGCTTTCCACGAGGCCGTACAGGTAGTTGGGAGCAAAAAACAGCGTCGCCGCCGCCAGCGAGATCAGCGCCGGCAGCCCGACGCCCGGCGAATGCATCTCGGCGTAGAGCCCGCCCAGCATGATCAGCATGAGGATGCTCTGGATGATCGGGCTCGCGAAGAACCGCAGCACGCGGTCCGTGGCCGTCGCCTGCTGCTCCAGGATGGGGCGCTGCTCCAGTCGGAGCCACGTCCGCAGCGCCTCGACGTTGGCAAGCACCGTATCGGCTACGCCCAGGCGCTGCGCCTCGTTGGCCGAGAGCGTCAGCACCGTACCCTTCGCCTTGATGCCCGGCGCGACCACATTTTCGTCCACCATGGCCTCGGCGATGCGGGGGTCGCGGCCCTTAGCCTCGGCAGTGGCGCGCATCAGCCCGCGCATGTAGCTCTGGTACTTATCCGGCGCGCGGCGGCCATCGCCGCCGTTGACGACCGTCGCCGCGCCGATAGAGGCGCCCGGAGCCATGACGATGTAGTCGGCGGCGTAGGAGATCAGCGCCCCCGCCGAGGCCGCGTTCGGGTTGATGAAGGCCACCGTCGGGAAGGTCGCGCCGAGGATGGCCTGCCGCATGTCGTCGGCGGCATCGACAAGGCCGCCGTACGTGTCGATGTCGAGCACGATGGCCCCCGGCTGCTGCGCGGCGGCGGTTTCCAGCGAACGCCGCAAATAGGCCGCAAGGGGCTTGTCTACCGCGCCCTTCAGCTCCACGACTACGACGGGGCCTGCGCCCTGCTGCGCATTGGTTTGCCGGGCCTGGCGCCCCTGGGCGGAGGCGGCCGCAAGCCCGCATACCGCCAGCATTGCGAGCAACCCTACAAGCCTGAAATTATAGCACATCCGCCGCTCCGTCTATTTGCGGGACACTCCTCACAGGAGTTGTACGGCGGATTGCGCCAATGGTTGTGCGGCGCGGCGGTTCATTTTGCGGCGCCCACCGGGGCGAGCGCGTACTGGTAGTAGTGCTTGGCGGCGAACTGCGGCTGCTCGAAGTGCTTGCCGATGCAGCGCCGGAAGTCGTCGCGCCCCCAGAAGTTGACATGCCCGGGATCCATGCTGAGGCCCAGCTTCTGCCCCGCCGTGTTGAGCCACTGGAAGTACGGCTCCAGGGGTACGCTGATCAGCACGAAGCGCCGCGCCACCCGCTTCAGCTCGGCAATAGCCCGCTCGGGGGCCTCCAGGTGCTCCAGCACCTCGCAGCACAGCGCCAGGTCGAATGAGCGGTCCGAGAAGGGCAGCTTGTACACGTTGCCGGTGCGGAAGCGCACGCTCGACCAGCGCTCCTGGGCATACCGTATGGCATCCGGGCTGAAGTCTACGCCGGTGATGCTCAGGCTCGGCCGCTGCTCGGCCAGGTAGCCCGCCACGAAGCCCTCGCCGCAGCCGGCGTCCAGCACGGTTTGCGCCTCGGCGCGGTCTACCAGTTCCAGCAGCGTCTGCTTGACCTGCCGCAGGTGCCACTGGTACAGACGGTTCGGCGAGGCGTACTTGTGCAGGTTCGGGGAGTGGTGCGGCGCTGCGGAGAGGGCGGCCATATGCGCGCTCGGGGGGCTACGGCTCGACGAGCACGGGCGTGCCCACCGACACCAGTTCGTAAAGCTCGTCCATCTGCGTGTTCTGAATGGCGACGCAGCCCTGCGTCCAGTTGCTGCGCGCGCCCGTGCCGTTGCCGTGAATCTCGATCATGCCGCCGAGCGCCGTGTGCATCGGGGGCATTTCGCCCTGAGCGTCGGCGCGGGCGATGGCCGCGTAGTCTGCCTGGCTGATCAGCCCGTCGCGCAGCCCCCGCTCGGCGTGCTCGCGCGAGGGGTAGCTGAGCACGAGGGCCTTGTAGAACGTGCTGCGAGGGTTTTTCCGTACGATGGTGAACGAGCCCTCGGGCGTACGCCAGTGGTCGCGGTTGTCGCGGCTGCCCCGGCGCTCCTTGTCGGCAAAGGCGTTGTAGCCCAGATCGGCCGGCACGGCCTTGAGCAGCTCCACGCCCCGGTAAATGTAGACCGTCTGCCGCGTCTTCGACACGCGCAGCCAGACGTTGGAGATGTCGCCGGTCGGGATGTAGCCGCGCGCGCCGTCGCGGGTGCGCACCTGGCTCCAGCGGCCCTGCTTGCTGATCTGGTAAAGAGGCTCGCGGAACTTGAGCTGCATGTACGGCTCGTTCTCGGCGGCCGTACGGTACAACGTTGCGTTGCGGGCCGTCACGTAGTACAACGGCTCGTCGCCGCCGGCCTGCGCGCGCGCCTCGGAGGCCGCCCCGAGCGTGGCCGCCGTCAGCATCAGCAGAAGAAAAAAGAAGCCTGTGCGTGCCGTCATGCGTTTTGCGCCGCGTGGTTGCGGGCGTCTACGTTCGCGCGTATGCAATAGCGGTAAGCCTGGATCACCGCATCCGTCAGCTCGCCGGCCATCACCCGGCCGACGGCCGCCTTGACCTCGGCCTCGGCGTTCGCAGGCGCGAAGCTGTGACCGACGGCCTGCAAGGCATCCAAGTCGCCGTTCGTGTCGCCGATATAGGCCACCCGTTCCGGGTCGGCGCCCGTAAGCGCCGCCAGCCGCAACACCGCCTCGCGCTTGGTCGCCCCCCGAACGGACACGTCTACCGATATAGGTGTATTAAAAACACATAGATCAGGGCATTGATCCGACACGAAGCGCTGAATCTTTGCCAGCGCCGCCTGCACTTCGTCAAAAACCTTGCCGGTCACGCCTGCCTGCGTGCGCTTCGGGAAGTCGAAATGCAACGCCGTGCCCGGCGTCACGTCGCGCTGCATCCACGCCTTGAGCGCCTCGATCTGCGCCGCCTGCGCCGCGCCGAAGCCCGGCGCCCAGGTGATGGCCGTGCTCACCGGGTCGTAGAAGCCGCCGCCGCCCTCGAAGACCACCGGCGTTTGCAGCCCGAGCACCTGCGCCATGGCCTCGACGTAGGGAAACGAGCGGCCCGAGCACAGCGAGAACGCCGGCAGATCCTCCGAGTCGCCGACGCGGCCCGCGCGGCGCGCGAACCCTGCCAGGGTGCCGACGGCGGCCAGCGGCAGCGGTGTAAACGCCTGGGCCAGGCAGCCGTCGATGTCCGAGATGAAAAGCTGCACCTCCATGGGCTTAGGCCGTCTCGGCAGGCTCCAGCGCCCGGCGGAAGTCTTCAAGCAGCACGTCCGTGATGCCCATGCTGCTGAAGCCGCCGTCGTGGAACAGGTTCTGCATGGTCACCTTGCGCGTCAGGTCGGAGAGCAGCGTAATCGTATAATCGGCGCAGCTTTCGGCGTCGGCGTTGCCCAGCGGCGACATGCGCTCGGCGAACTCGTAGAGCGTATCGAAGCCTTTGATGCCCGCCCCGGCCACCGTGCGCGTGGGGCTCTGCGAGACCGAGTTGATGCGGATGCCGCGCTCGGCGAGGCGGTACCCGAACGAGCGCACGATGCTTTCGAGCAGGGCCTTGGCGTCGCCCATCTCGGAGTACTTCGAGAAGACGCGCTGCGCCCCGATGTAGGTCAGCGCCACGACCGAGCCGCCGGGGGCCAGCACGTCCGATTGCAAGGCCAGGTGCAGGATGCGGTGCAGGCTGATGGCCGAGATGTCGAGCGTCTGGTGGTACCAGTCGTAGTCGAGGTTGTCGTAGTTGCGGTCCTTGCGCACGTTGAGGCCCATGCCGATGGAGTGCACGACGAAATCGACCTGGCCGTACGCTTCTTTGGCCTGCGCCAGCAGCGCCGACACGTCCTCCTCGCGCGAGACGTCCGCCCACACGACGGGGCTGCCGGTGCGGGCGGCCAGTTCTTCGGTTTTGCCGAGGCGCTTCGCCATGGGGGCGTTGCTCAGCATGAACTCGGCGCCCTCCCGGTGCGCAGCCTCCGCGATGGCCCAGGCAAGGCTGCTCTCGATGAGCGCCCCGAAGATGATGCCTTTCTTACCACTCAGCAAATGATGTCCTGATTCAGCCATGGAAAACCTGCGCGATTCTGAGTTAATGCAAAACGCCCCAAACTACGCACCCGCTGTGTTTGGCGCTACCTTCGCCGGAAGTCTTTGAGGATTTTGCGCCGCCGCCTCTGCGCCGCCGGCCTGCACCCTGCGGAGCGGAGCCAGGGCCTCCAGCAGCTCGTCGTGGATGAGGCCGTTGCTCGCCACGATGCCTTCGCCGAAGAGCGTCGGCGGGCGGCCTTCGTAGTCGGTCACGCGGCCGCCGCCCTCACGCACCAGCACGATGCCGGCCGCTACGTCCCACGGCGCCAGGCCCGTCTCGAAGAAGCCGTCGAAGCGGCCCGAGGCCACCCACCCGAAATCGACCGAGGCGCAGCCCGGTCGGCGCACGCCCAGCGCCCGCTCCATGAGCCCCCGCAGGGCCTCCAGGTAGGCGTCGGCATGGCCGAAGGCGCGGTACGGAAAGCCCGTCGTGAGCAGCGACCGCCCGAGCGTGGACGCGCCCCGCACCTGCGCCGGGCGGCCGTTCACGTACAGCCCGTCGCCTGCGATGGCCGTGTAGAGCGCGTCGTGCGGCGCGTCGAGCACGACCCCCAAGACCAGTTCCGACTCGCGCTGCAACCCGATGCTGACGGCGTAGGGCGGCGTCCCCCGCGTAAAGTTGGTCGTGCCGTCGATGGGGTCGATGATCCAGCGGAAGCCGTCGGCGTTTTCCTCCGCCGCCTCGGGGGCCCCTTCCTCCGCCAGAAACGCGTAGTCCGGGAAAACCCGGCGCAGCCGCCCGACGATAAGCTCCTGGCTTTCCAGGTCTACCTGCGTCACCAGATCATGCGTACCTTTGTCGGAGACCTCGGCCTCGGCCAGCAGGCCCGCCCGGCTGCGGATGAGGGCGGCGGCGGCTACGGCCGCCTGAACGGCTTCGTCGCGTTCGCGGCGCAGACGGCTATGCAGAGAAGCGGACATTGCGGAGACGACCTTGAGTGTACGGAGCGGCTGGCCACGAGCCGAAGATACGCCCCGCCGCCGCCGGATGCATCCGGCGGCGCTGCGCGTCGCAGCCTTGGCGTTGCTGATCGCCGGGGGCGGATGCCGCCGCGAACCGGCCGCCCCCGCCGCCCGCGCCTCCGGCGAAGCCGCCGCCCTTCTGGCGCGCCTCGACACGTCGGCCGTGCAGCAGGCTTTTGCGCGGGCCGCGCCCTACGCCTACACGCGCATCTCCACGCTCGAACGCCTCGACGCGCAAGGGCGGCGCCTGCCCTTCGGCCGCCGCGCCGACGCGCCGTCCGGCAATCCGGAGCGTATCGTCGGGCTCACCCTTCCGGCGGACCCGCCCTACCGCTCGGCCCGCGCCCATGAGGACTACCGTTTCCGCCTCGGCGCCGATACACTCCTCGGCGGCCGCCGGGTGCAACGCCTGGAAATCCGCCTCCGCGAGGGCGCCAAGGCGGGGATCGCCATGCCCGCCGTGGACTTTTTCTTCGACCCCGCCACGCGCCTCGTTGTCGCGGTGCGCCAGCAGTACCGCCACGACTCTGCCTTCTACCGGGAGCGGACGAGCAGCTATGTCGAGATCAGGCAGACCCCGGCAGGCGACTGGGTTCCCGCCGCCGCCGCTTCCGACGCCGCCTACAAGCTCCTGCTCGGCGCGCAGCAGCGCTATCGCACTACGTCCCGCTTCGAGGACTACCGGCAGCGCCGCTAAACCAACGCTTTAGCCTCGGGCCTTCCAACCGCTGGAGGCGTTCAGCTTAGAGCTGCTCCGGCAAACAGGCGCAGACACCCAGCAGGCCCGCCTGGGGGGCGTTTTTTCAGGGGGCCGGGCGGGCTTCCCCAAAGGCGCTTCGATGGCAAGGGGGAGTCGCCGAGCCGGATCGAGAAGTGGGATGGCGGCCCGAAAATCGGAGAATAGGTTCTAAACCCCTACTTGAAGTAGGGAGCCATAAGCCGGTGCCCTACCAATGCCTTCAGATCGCCGTCGGCGGCGATGGCGTCGGCGCTCAGCACCTCCAGGCGCAGGCCGCGCGCCAGCACTTCGGCGGCCGGGTCGGGGCGGCGGGCGCTCAGGAAAACGCGCGCGAGCTGGTAGTAGCCCGAGGCCATTCGGCTGTCGAGGGCAATGGCGATGCGTGCGAAGGCTTCTGCTTTTTCACGGTGCCCCAGTTCGAGCGCGTTCCACGACATGCGCACGTGCATCCCGGCGTCGTCGAGCACCTGCGAGGCCGCGCGGTCCAGGGCATCTTCGGCGATCTCGCGCTCTCCGCACAGGCGCGCGGCCTCGCACAGCACGAGCCAGGCTTCCCCATCGCGCGGGAGGGCCGCCGCCGCCCGGCGCGCGTCGGCGAGGGCCTCGGTATGGCGGCCGAGGGCCAGCAGCACCTGCGAGCGCAGCTTCAGCGCCTCGGCGTCGTCCGGCTCCTCCTTGAGCACGCGGTCCAGGCGCGCCTTGGCCTCCAGCACGCTCGCGCCCGTCTGAAAGGCGTTCTCGGCGCGCTTGAACTCCAGGTGCAGCGCCTGCGAGCGCTCGGTCTGCGCCTGCGAAGCCGCCGGAGCCCCGAGCGCCAGCAGGCACACGATCCACACGCCGATCCAGCGCCGCCCGGCCGCAGCAGGTTGCTTGGTTCTCATCAGGGACCGCACACGTATATTCATGAAACTACTTTTTTCAGCGCTACCATCCGGAGAATAACGGAGTCAAGAATCGTTCCGTCTGCGGACGCACGCTTATTTGTCCCTTCAGGGCCTACCGACTACCTTCGCGGAGGCATTTCCCGAATTTGCATGCCCGGTATTGACGACACTTCGTCCGGACGCTTCGCCGAGGCGGTGCAGACGCTTCTGCGCACCGGCGCACTCGGCCGGAATATACGGCATGTTTCCGAGACGACTTCGACCAACACCCTCGCCGCCGAGTGGGGCGCGGCGGGCGCTCCGGAGGGCGCCGTCGTCGTGGCAGACTTCCAGACGGCCGGGCGCGGCCGCCTCGGGCGCACGTGGCTGGCCGCGCCCGGCGAGAACGCCACCTTCTCCGTTGTGCTGCGGCCCGGCCTGCCCCCCGAGCGCCTCGGCCTGCTCACGCTCGCGGCAAGTCTCGGCGTGGCTGAGGCCGTCGGCGACGCGGCCCCCGGTCTGGCGCCGCGCATCAAGTGGCCCAACGATATCTACGTGCAAAATCGCAAATGCTGCGGCATGCTCCTCGAGTCGTCGCTCGGCGCGGGCGCCGACGTGCGCGCCGCCGTCGTCATCCTCGGCATCGGCCTCAACGTCAACCAGACGCGCTTTGCCCCCGAGCTGGCGCGGACCGCCATATCGCTGCGCCTCGCCTCGGGCCGCGAAGTCTCACGCGCCGCCGTGCTGGCCGCCGTGCTCAACCGCTTCGAGCCGTGGTACGCCGCGCTCCGCGAGGGCCGCATGGAGGGCATCACCCAGGCATACGAGGAGCGGATGCTCGGGCTCGGGGGGCCTATGACGCTGCACTACGTCGGGACGGACCGCGTTTTCACCGGCATCGCGCGCGGCGTGACGGCCGAGGGCGCCCTGCGCTTGGAGACGCCTACCGGCGAGCATACCTTCATCTCGGGCGAAGTGACGACCCACGCCCCCGGGGCCTAGCCCCCGGCGCCCTCCCACCGACCGGCCCCGGAGAACAACGCCATGTGGCTTACGCTCGACATCGGAAACAGCGGCATCAAAGCAGCGCTCTTCGACGGCGCGGAGCTGGAGGATGTGTTCCGCATCAACCTGTTCGAGGGCTTCGCCGAGTCGGGCATCCAGGAAGCCCTCGCCGACAACCTGCACCAGCCGGTCAGCATCGAGCGCGTGGGCGTCTCGTCGGTCGTGCCGCGCCTGACGCGCACCATCTCGGCCGCCGTCCGCGAGGTCATCGGCGTGCCCGTCGAAATCCTCTCGCACCAGGCCGCGCTGCCGTTCCGCCTGGACTACGTCACCCCCGAAACGCTCGGGCTCGACCGGATCGCGGCGGCGGCGGCGGCCTGGGAGCTGTACAGCGGGGTGGGCCGGGGCGCGCCGCAGCCGGTCATCGCCATCGACGCCGGCACCGCCGTCACCTACGACGTGGTCGATGCCAACGCGGTCTTCCGGGGCGGCGTCATCGCGCCCGGACCGGTGCTGATGGTGCAGGCGCTGCACAGCGGCACGGCGCAGCTTCCCGAGGTCGAGCCGCTGCTGCCCCACAGCGTCATCGGGCGCACCACGACGCACGCCATGCAGTCGGGCATCATGTTCAGCTTTATCGACAGCGTACGCGCCATGATCCGCCACCTCACCGAGGCCATCCAGGACCGCCCGCGCGTGGTCGTGACCGGAGGCTGGAGCACGCTCTTGCAGGCCCACGTGGACGGCATTCACGAGTGGGAGCCGAACCTGGTCCTGCACGGGGTGCGCACGCTCATGGCGCTCAATCCGCCGGGGCGCTAGGCTCCGCCGCCGGGCGCTTGCGGTGCAGCAGCTCGTCGATGCGCGCCAGCACCATCTCAATGGCCACGTGGTTGTGCCCGCCCCTCGGGATGATCACGTCTGCGATGCGCTTCGAGGGCTCCACGAACTCCAAGTGCATCGGGCGCACCGTGCGCTCGTACTGGTCGAGCACCGCGTCGATGGCGCGGCCGCGCTCGTGGAGGTCGCGGCGGATGCGCCGGATGAGCCGCACGTCGTCGGCCGCGTCCACGAAGATCTTGATATTCATGCGGCGCACCAGCTCCGGCTCAGCCAGCACCAGGATGCCCTCCACGACGATCACGCCGTGCGCCTCGACGGGCTGGAAGCGGGTCTCGCGCGCGTGCGTCTTGAAGTTGTACACCGGCTTCTGCACGGTGTAGCCCGCCAGCAAGGCGTCGAGATGGCGGCACATCAGTTCGGTTTCGAGCGCCTGCGGGTGGTCGAAGTTGAAGCCGGCGCGCTCCTCCAGCGGCAGATGCGCCAGGTCGCGGTAGTAGGCGTCGTGGTCGAGCATCGTGATGCGGTCCGGCCCGAAGTGCTGCACGATGCGGCGGATGACGGTGCTTTTGCCCGAACCCGAGCCTCCCGCGATCCCGATGACGACGGGCTGCTCGGCGTTTTTGCTTTCGCTCATAACGGTTCGACCTCGCGTACGAACGTGTAGACCACCTCGCGGCGCGCCGCATCCCAGCGCGTGGCTGCCGCGTCGAGGCGGAAGCCGCCGGGCGCCGCCCATTCGGCTAGGCGCGCGGGCTGCGCGCGCGCATAGGCCGCCACGAACCGCGCCAGCGCCCCCCGGAGCGCCTTGACGCCGTGCGAGAGCCCGCGCCGCACCCCCGCGCGCTCCTCCTCGAAGCGCACCTGCACCGCCGTGCGCCACACCGGCGGCGCCGTATCCCAGGCGCGCCGGTGAGCCTCCGGCAGCAGATCCCACACTACGGCCTCCTCGGCTAGGCGGTTCAGCGCCGGGCTCAGGCGCGGCCGCCAGAATGCCGCCACGGGGCCCACCCCCGGCAGCGCCGCCTCCATCCTCAGCTTGTACATCGGGACCGGGTCCGCCGGCGCGAGCAGCCCGAACAGCCCCGATACGATGACGGTGTGCGCGTAGAGCGCTCGCCGCTCGGCCGCCGGCATCGACGCGGCGCCGAGCGCGGCGTAGAGCACCCCCGGCGCGTAGCGCGCGGCCGCCGGCAGCACCGGCCCCGTGCGCAGGCAGGCCGTCGCGTCGAGCGCGGCGGCCAGATGGCGGCCCGCGACGCCGAACAGGCGCTCCAGCCCCTCGCCTTCGGCCGCCGCCGCTTCCAGCGCCCCGACCAGGCGTTCGCGGCCCTCCTGCAAACCGCTCCACCTCTCGCCCGGTCCCGGCGGCAGATGCGCAGCCCGGCCCGGCGGCGGCAACTTGCCTCCCGGCTGCTTGCCTTCCGACGACGGAAGCACGATCAGGTAGCCGCCCATCACGCGTAGCCGCGCTACCGCGAGGCGCTGTGGCGGCGCATCTTGCCGATGAGCTGGTCGAGTTCCTGCCGGATCTCCTCGGCCCGGTGCTGCGTCTCGGCGACCATCTGCTCCTCGGCCTGGCGGAGTTCGGGCGCAGGCTCCTGCTGCACCAGGTGTTCGAGGTGCGCCGAGACCTCCGAGGTCATGTGCTGAAGCTGATAGACGAGGCGGCGCCGCACGATCCGCCCCTGCTCCGGAGCCAGCAGCAGCCCCAGGGTGAAGCCGGCCGCCCCGCCGACGAGGCCGCCCCACAGGGCCGACCGGACCACGGCGCCAAAGCTGTAGCTCTTCATAAACGTTGCGTTGCCGGGCCTCCGCGCCGGGCGCAGAGCCTCCGATAAGGTTCGTCCTGCAAGATAGAAACGAAAAAGCCGCTGCCGGAAGCCCGGCGGCGACTTTTCGGAGAGACCGGAAACCGCAGTCCACCTCGGCGGACTATCTCGATTTCTTCTTGTGACGGTTCTTGCGAAGTCTCTTCTTACGCTTGTGCGTCGCGATTTTATGACGCTTCCGTTTACGGCCGCAGGGCATGCTATCCTCCTCGTGCTAAAATGCGCAGGTCTAGTAGTTGAAAATACGCTTTTCCCAGGCGCGGCACAACTCGCGGGCGCAGGCGCGCTTTTCGATCTTTCGTAGAAGCTGCGCCCTGGAGGGCCTGCAAATGCCTTCTTCATACGGTATCGACGCGCGGGCGCCCCTCGGATACTGGCTTTGGCCCCGTTCGCGCCGTATTTTTCCCTTCTTATGGCCCCGTAATACCGCCCGGCTAGCTCGTTCCAGCGCGACATCCCATGCCCGCATCTGCATTCCCGACCCGAGAAGTAGGCTCGTACCGCTTTGTGGACGAGGGCCAAGCCGCCTCGCCGCCGGTCGTGCTGCTTCACGGCATGCTCGGAGACCTGAGCAACTGGACGGCCACCATTTCGTTTCTGCGCGAGCGCGGCTTTCGCGTCATCGTCCCCGTGCTGCCGGTCTACGACCTGCCCCTGCGCCAGACGAGCGTGCAGGGCCTCGTCGAGTACGTCCACGGCTTCTTCCAGGCCGCAGGCATCGAGCGGGCGGTGCTCGTAGGCAACTCGCTCGGCGGCCACGTCGCGCTGATGTTCGCCCGCACCTACCCCGAGCAGGTCGTCGGGTTGATCCTCTCGGGAGCTTCGGGCATCTACGAGGTCAACATCGGCGCCAGCGTGCCGCGCCGCCAGGACAGGGACTACATCCGCGAGCGCGCCGCCATCACCTTCTACAGCCCCGAGCACGCCACCGACGAGCTGGTGGAAGAGATGTACCGGATCGTCAACGACCGGGCGCGCGTGGTGCGCCTGATCCAGATGGCCCGCGCCACCAAGTCGGAGTCGGTGCAGGAGCACCTGGAGGCGATCTTCGCGCCGACGCTGCTCGTGTGGGGCCGCGACGACGTGATCACACCGATAGACGTGGGGGCGCAGTTCGAGCGCAGCCTGCCCCACGCGCGCCTCGTCGTGATCGACGAGTGCGGCCACGCTCCCATGCTCGAACGCCCCGACGCCTTCAACGAGCATGTGCACGCCTTCCTGAAGGAGCTTTCTTCCGGCGCCGGTAAAAAGCTCAACGGCCGCAGCCACACCCTCACCGGCTCTGTCTAGCTCCGACGTCGGCGCTGTCGCCTCGGGGCTACACTGCCGCCGCCTCCAGCCGCTACGCTCCTTAATTTCAGCCGCCCCCGGCGGCGCCGCGCTTGTTGGCATAGCGCTTGCTATTTCAAAAGACAACGCTTCGGAATTCCTCCTTGACTGAAGCGGTTTGGTGCACCGGGAGCGGCTGCGGTCGCTTCCACAGGGCAGGCGTGTTGGGTGAGCACGCCTGCCCTTTTTTTTGCCCGAACCTTAAGCCCGGAGGGCGGTTAGCAGCCAGAAACCTCCTGCCCTTACTCTTCCGTTATGAAGCGTTTCCTCCGGGCGCTGGCGCCGGCGACCCTCCTGCTCGCCCTTGCCGGCTGCTCGCCTTCGCTCGCCCCGCTTTACCGCGACTTCGAGATGCAGCCGCTCAACGTTTCGGCCGCCGCCCGCGACACGCTCCGGCAGGCGCTCGAAGAAGCGGGCTGGACGCTCGCCCCCTCCCCCGACCACGCCGCCCTCCTGACCGAGACGCGTTCGCTCAACAACTGGGGCCTCTACCGCACGGTGGCTTACCTGGAGGTGGTTCCCGTCGGCGAACGCTACGTGCGCGTCATGATCCATCCCTACCGCAAATACATCACGGGGGGGCGGTCGAAGATTCCGTACCTCAACACGAACCTTCGGAGCGCCATTGTACCGGAGCTCGCGCGCGCGCTGGCCCGCCGCGATGTCGTAGCCGTCGGCACGCCCTTCGAGCGCGACAAGGTGCGCCCCGGCGACTCGTAAGCGCGCCGCGACCGCCCTCGGCAAACCGCCGCTCCGGGGCCTGCCCCGAGGAGGCGGTTTTTTTCCTTCTCCGGACGCTTTTGCGACGGCGAAGCTCGGGGCCGGGGCCGCCGAGGGAACGATCCGCATCGGCCCAAAGTCTGATCCGGACCTTTTTCTTTCCACGCGTTCCGGTGATGTATGGCCCTGGCTGTGGTCGCTATAGTGGCGGGGTTGGCGCTCCTGGTATGGAGCGCCGACCGTTTCGTGGACGGCTCCGCCTCGGCGGCTCGCCACTTCGGGATGCCGCCGCTGCTGATCGGCATGGTGATCGTCGGGTTCGGCACGTCGATGCCGGAGATGGTGGTTTCGGTGCTGGCGGCCTTGCAGGGCAACCCCGGCATCGCCCTGGGCAACGCCTACGGCTCGAACATCACCAACATCGCCCTGATCCTCGGCGTGACGGCCCTTGTCAGCCCTATCGCCGTGCATTCGCAGGTGCTGCGCAAGGAGCTCTCCATGCTGACGCTGGTCACCGCCCTGGCCGCCTGGCAGGTGCGGGACGGAGCGATCAGCCGGCTCGATGCGGCCGTGCTGCTTGCCGTATTCGGCGGACTGGCGGGCTGGGCCGTATGGCAGGGGCTGCGCGCGCCGGAAGACGCCTTGGGAAGCGAGATCGCGCAGGAGCTGAGCGTCCGCGCCGCGCCCCTCCACCGCTCGCTTTTACGGCTGGCGGTCGGCCTGGCGCTGCTCCTTGTCAGCTCCCGGATGCTGGTCTGGGGAGCGGTGGAAATGGCCCGGAGCTTCGGCGTGCCCGACCTGATCATCGGGCTGACCATCGTTGCGGCGGGCACCTCGCTGCCCGAACTGGCTTCGTCGGTGCTTGCCGCGCGCAAGGGCGAGCACGACATTGCCCTGGGCAACGTCCTGGGTTCCAACCTGTTCAACACGCTGGCGGTGGTGGGCATCGCCGGGGCCATTCACCCGATGACCGTAGGCCCGGAGGTTTTCAGCCGCGACATCCTGGTGATGGCTGCGCTCACGGTCTCGCTGTTCGTCCTCGGCTACGGGTTCCGGCGTCGGGGGCGCATCAACCGGTTCGAGGGCGCGGCCTTGCTGGCGTGCTACGCGGGGTACACGGCTTACCTGATGCATGCGGTTTTCGCCGGGCAGGCCTGAGCGCTGCGGGGCGCAGATGTTTTTCCGCGTCGGCGGCTTTTCGCTTGAAACAAGCCGCTTGGGAAGACGTATGATGATGTCCTCGCAAGGGGAATGTTCTTTACATATGGGGATGATTTGGTTTCGACGGGTGGCTTGTATCGCAGGCTGCGCGCCGAGCTGCTTGGCATGCTCGTAAATATCGCCAGGAATCAGTAACTGCGAACGATTACTCGTACGCGATGGCGGCCTAACTCACCGTAGTTAGTCTGTAGTCATCTGTCTCTCGCGTGGTTTGCTCACCGGCCCGCGTGCAGGCATCATACTTGGTGAGCTAGCCGCAGCCATGCCGGTCTGAATAGGCGGCGGCGAAATTCCATCAGCCTGTGCGTATGCCCGGCTTGGCCTGCTGGCGCAAGGCATACGCAAGACGCAATCGGCAGGCTACGCACGTAGACGCTTGACGTGTACGCCCATTCGGACCCGGGTTCAAGTCCCGGCATCTCCACCATGTCGAAAAGCCGCAGGCGGCGCTTCCGAGCGCGCGCCTGCGGCTTTTTCCGTTTTCCATACCCCTCTTTTCTCCAGTCTCCCCCTTTCCCCGACGCCGGGCCGCCTCCACTTCCTCCTGATGAAGCGGGGTACGCCGCGACCTCCTGAACGTTTGGCGCAGGTCCGCTATGCGCCTGGCGGACGTTTGCGA
>CBDTTW010000032.1:0-21586 GCA_965363675.1 uncultured Rhodothermaceae bacterium | reverse complement strand
GCCAGGAGGGCGCGGGCGGCGGCCAGGGCGAACGGCCCGCCCGAGCCGATGGCGACGATGCCGTCGTCGGGCTCGATCACGTCGCCGTTGCCGCTGACGAGCAGCAGGCGGTCGGGAGCGGCCACGGCCAGGAGCGCCTCCAGGCGGCGCAGGTAGCGGTCGGTGCGCCAGTCCTTCGCCAGGTCTACGGCGGCCCGCGTCACGTTGCCGTTGAACTGCTGGAGCTTTTCTTCGTAACGCTCGAAAAGGGTGAAGGCGTCGGCGGTGGCCCCGGCGAAGCCGGCAAGGATGCGGCCGCCGTAGAGCGTGCGCACTTTCTGCGCCTTGTGCTTCATCACGGTGTTTCCGAGCGTGGCCTGGCCGTCGGAGCCGATGGCGACTTTGCCTTCGTGCCGGATGGCCAGGACGGTGGTGCTGTGCAGGGCGAAGGCGTCGGCGGAAGCGAGCATGGGGCGGGCGGGATCAGGGCGCATAACACTATGGTAACACCTTATGACGCCGGGGCCGGGGCTTAGGTTGCCGGAGGCGCCGGAGAAGTCAAAAGTTAATATTCGCCAGAAGCTCCACGAAGTCGTCCTGGGCCTCGCGGACGGCGCTCGTGCGCGTGGTAAAGTTGTTGCTGATGAGCACGAAGGCGAGCGGCCGCCCGGAGCGCGTGCGGACGTAGCCGCTGAGGGCGCTCACATGCCCGAGGGTGCCGGTCTTGGCCCGCAAATCGGCGCGCGCCGGGAGAGTGGCGAAGCGCGTCTTGAGGGTGCCTTCCATGCCCGGCCCCGGCAGCGACTCCAGGTAAGCCTGGCGCACGGCGCGGCTCGGGTGGAGCCACATGTAGGCCAGCAGCCGCCCCAGGGCAGCGGGGCTGACGAGGTTCATGCGCGAGAGCCCCGACCCATCGACGAGGCCCAGCCCCGCCGTGTCGATGCCCGCCTCGGCGAAGGTGCGCGCCGCCGCCCGCAGGCCGCCGCGCGTGCTGCCGGGCGCGCCCGTCTGCTCGTGCGCGAGCGTCTTGAGCGCCTGCTCGGCGTACAGGTTGATGCTTTCGCGGTTGATCCACTGCGCAATCTCGCGCATCGGCGGCGAGGTGTGCGAGGCGAGCGGGCGCAGCGGCTCCCCGCCCGGGGCGTCGGCGGCGTCCAGGTCGTCGATGTCGATGAGGCGGCCTTCCACCGCGATTCCGGCGCGCTCCAGAGTCTCGCGGAGCGTGTGCAGAAAGTAGAGCGTGCCGTTGGCAATCGTGAGCGACTCGCGGTCCACGCCGCCCTCGGGCACCTGGCTGCTGATGCGCAGGTGGTTGGCGCCGCGCGCCCGGGCGTAGCCCTCGCGGAGCCGCGCCCCGGAGGCGAGGGTGCGCGTCTGGTTCTCGACGGTGATGTAGTCGGTATTGTACGGCTCCCAGGTGATCGCCGCGCGGGCGCCGCGCCGCCGCCCGGCGATGGTCATGTCCACGGCGTTGTCGTTGAAGACGAGGCCGCCGGTTTCGGCGGCGTACCAGTACGGCTCGTCGTCCCAGCTCCAGCCTTCGGGCAAGGGCTCGTCGTCGAACACGTCGTCGTCGCCGATGAGGTCTCCGGCGACGCGGCGGATGCCGAGCGCGGCCAGCGAGTCGGCCCACGCCCGGAACACGCGCGTGCGGTCGCCCGCGTACAAGCGCCCGCCGATGGTGGGGTCGCCGGAGCCGCGCACCACGAGGTCGCCGCGCCAGGCGGCGCCCACCTGGCGCCCGCGCCCCAGCAGCAGCGTGCGGTAGCGGTAGTCCGGCCCGAGCTGGTCGAGCGCCGCCGCCGTCGTGAAGAGCTTGGCGTTCGAGGCGGGGACGAGGTTGAGCTGCGTATGGCGTCCGTAGAGCGCCTCGCCCGCCTCCAGGTCGAGCACGACGGCCCCCCAGACGGCATCGGCGAACGCCCGGCGGTCCAGCACGGCGTCGAGGGCGGCCGTAAGCTGCCGGGGGCTCGCCGGAGGCGTGCGCGTCTGACCGTAGGCAGCGGACGCGGCCGGCCCGCCGCACACGAGCAGTCCGCAGCACACGAGCGCGCAGAGCCGCCGGCGTAAGGCTAAAAACAAGGTCATGGCAAGTAAAACGGTGGGCGCCGCGCCGCTACTGGATGGGCCGAGACTCCAGTTCGACCCGCTCGGGGTCAGGGCGCTCCAGAATGACGAACACGTACTCGGCGCGGTCGATGGGGGAGGTCGGGCGCACGTACACGAGCAGTTCGGGACGCCCCGGCTTCGTCGCCACCGAATCGACGTAGCCGACGGGGAAGCTCGACGGGAAGGCGCCGCTGTAACCGCTCGTCACGACGAGCTGGCCGCGGATGACCGGCTCGGTGCGCGGGATGTGGTCCAGCAGGAGCTGGTCGCGGCGCTGCCCCTCCCACTTGAGGATGCCTTCGGCCTGGAAGGGCAGGATGCGCGCCGGCAGCAGAAAATCGGTGTTGAGGTAAGGCATCACGCGCGCGTAGTGCTCGCTGACGAGCACCACCTTGCCGATGATGCCGCGGTCGTCCACGACCGGCATGTCCAGCTTGACGCTGTCGGCCGCGCCGGCGTCGATGGTGAGCAGGTTCTGCTCCCAGTCCTTGTTTACCACGCGGGCGGCGTGCATCCGCAGTTCCGTCGAGTCGCGGAAGCCGAGGAGCGTGCGCAGGCGTTCGTTTTCGCTTTGCGCCTCGCGCGAGAGGGCCACTTCGCTGGAGAGGTCGATGTTTTCCTCGCGCAAGAGGCTGTTTTCTTCGAGGGCGCGGAAGTAGCCGCCGGCCCACGCAAAGCGCGCCTCCACCCACGAGGTCGTTTCGAGCGAGGCCGCGCGCAGCCCGCGCACGACGGGCTCGTTGCGCGCCGCCATCGTCGCCACGGCCACGACCAGCAGCGCGAAGAAGATCACCCAGTCCTGTATGCGGTCCCAGACCTTGAACGTCATGCGCCTCTGCTGCTATTGCAGCACTCGCTCGAAGGATTCCAGGTGTTCGAGCACCTTTCCGGTGCCTCGTACGACGGCCGTCAGCGGGTCCTCGGCGACGTACACCGGCAGATCGACGCGGTTGCGGATGAGCGTGTCGAGGCCCTTGAGCATGGCCCCGCCGCCGGTGAGCATGATGCCGCGCTCCAGGATGTCGGAGCCCAGTTCGGGCGGGGTGCGCTCCAGGCAGCGCAGCACGGCGGCGTTCACCTGGCTGACGGCGTCGCGCAGGGCCTCGCGCACGTCCTCCGACGTGATGGTGCGCGTCTTCGGGATGCCGCTCACGAGGTCGCGGCCTTTGACGGACACCTCCAGTTCGGGCGTCAGCTCCATCGCGCTGCCGACTTCGCACTTGATGCGCTCGGCGGTGCGGTGCCCGATGAGCAGGTTGTGGTTGCGCTTGAAATACTGCACGATGGCGTTGTCCAGCTCGTCCCCGCCGACGCGGATCGACTCGTCGATGACGATGCCCGAGAGCGCGATGACCGCGATCTCGGTCGTGCCGCCGCCGATATCGACGATCATGTTGCCCACCGGCTCATCGACGTTGAGCCCGATGCCGATGGCCGCCGCCATGGGCTCGGCGATCAGGTACACCTGCTTGGCTCCGGCGCGCTCGGCCGAGTCGCGTACGGCGCGCTTCTCCACCTCGGTGATGCCGCTCGGGATGCACACCACCATGCGGCGGATCGAGGTGTACCACGTGCGCTGCACCTTGCGGATCAGGCCCCGGATGAGCTGCTCGGCCACCTCGAAATCCGCGATCACGCCGTCCTTGAGCGGGCGGATCGTCTCGATGTCCTTGTGCGTCCGCTCGTGCATTTGCTGCGCCTCGAACCCGACGGCGATGACCTTGCGGCTGTTGCGGTGCACCGCCACGATGCTCGGCTCGTTGAGCACGATGCCCTTGCCCTTGATGTAGATCAGCGTATTGGCTGTCCCGAGGTCAATGGCGATGTCGGAGGAGAAGTTGAACAAACCCATTTATCTATGTGCGGAAGGCAAATATCGAAGGGAATAACGCGAACCGCGCCGCCGGCGACCCGGGGCGGGGCGGCGAAAGCGGGGGGCGGGAGGCAGGCCCCAACGCCCGCGAAAATAGGGACGAATGAACGCCTCAGGGCCGCCGAATGTTGATTTTACAACATCGGCCGCCCCGAAAGCCTTGCGTTAGTGGCGAAAATGCCGTTTGCCCGTCAGAACCATGGCGATGCCGCGCGCGTTGGCCGCCGCGATCACCTCGTCGTCGCGGACGGAGCCGCCCGGCTGGATGACGGCGGCCGCGCCGGCCTGCGCCGCCGCTACGAGGCCGTCGGCGAAGGGGAAGAAGGCGTCCG
Organism: uncultured Rhodothermaceae bacterium; assembly: GCA_965363675.1. Taxonomy (GTDB): domain Bacteria; phylum Bacteroidota; class Rhodothermia; order Rhodothermales; family DASSAV01; genus CBDTTW01. The sequence continues at coordinate 17,293 of CBDTTW010000032.1, read as the reverse complement.
AGGCTACGACCGCGCCGGCAAAGTCCAGCGCCGACTTGGCGCCTTTCATCACGGCGATCTCGGAGGCGTCGATGCGGCTCATCTGCCCGGCGCCCACCCCGAGCGTAGCCCCGCCTTTCGCGTAGACGATGGCGTTGCTCTTGACGTGCTTGGCGACGCGCCAGGCAAAGTCCAGGTCGATCCACTCCGCTTCGGTGGGCGCGCGCTCCGTGGCGACGGTGCAGGCGGCCCGGAGATCGGCGAACGGCGGCATGGCCGGGTCGCGCTGCTGCACGAGCACGCCCCCGATGGCGTACCGGATGTCCAGGCTTTCGTCGTCGCGCGCGGGGGCCAGGCTCCGGATGAGGCGGCGGTTTTTCTTGGCCTCCAGCCGTTCGAGCACGCCTTCCTCGTAGTCCGGGGCAATGATGATCTCGGTAAAGATGCGGTCGATGGCCTCGGCGGCCTCTCGGTCGAGCGGCTCGTTGACGACGATGATGCCGCCGAAGGGGCTCTGCCGGTCGGTGGCGAACGCCTTTTCGTACGCCTCGGCGAGGCTCGCGCCCAGCCCGACGCCGCACGGGTTGGTGTGCTTGAGGATGGCGCAGGCCGGCCCGGCCCCCCGGAACTCGTCGATGAGAGCGAGCGCGGCCGTCAGGTCCATGAGGTTGTTGAACGAAAGCTCCTTGCCGTGCAGTTGCTTGAAAAAGCGCTCGGGAGCGCCGTAGAGGCCCGCCGCTTGGTGCGGGTTCTCGCCGTAGCGCAGCGGCTGCGCCCGTGGAAGCTCCAGGCGCAGCGCCTCGGGGAGCGCAGCCGCCTCGGCGGGGGCGGCCTCGGCGGGGGCGGACGCCCGCGCGAAGTAGCGCGCAATGGCGGCGTCGTAATCGGCCGTTTGGGCAAACGCTTTGCCCGCCAGGCGGCGGCGCGTCGCCATCGAGAGCCCGCCTGCGGCGGCCAGTTCCCCGGCGACGGCTTCGTAGTCCGCCGGGTCCGTCACGACGGCCACGAAGAAGAAGTTCTTGGCCGCCGCGCGGATCATGGCCGGCCCGCCGATGTCGATGTTCTCGATGGCGACGGCGTCCGTGACGGCCGGATCGGCGACGGTTTTGCCGAACGGGTACAGGTTGACCACCACCAGGTCGATGGGCGCGATCCCGTGCGCGGCCAGGGCCTGCATGTCCGAGGGGTCGGTGCGCCGGGCCAGCAGGCCGCCGTGCACGTTCGGATGCAGCGACTTGACGCGGCCGTCGAGGATCTCCGGGAAGCCGGTGAGGCTGTCCACGCTCGTGACGGGCAGGCCCTCGCGTTCGAGCGCGGCGGCGGTGCCGCCCGTCGAGACGAGCGTGACGCCGGCGGCGTGCAGCGCGCGGGCGAAGGGCGCAAGGCCGGTTTTGTCGAACACGGAAAGCAGCGCGCGCCGCACCGGGGCCAGGTCGGCGGGCGCGGGCAGGTCTTTTACCTGAATCATGACAACGGGAGGGTTATGCAGGTTGGGAGATAGCGGTTGCGGAGGGCGGCAGGATGCGCACGCACCTTCCTTCGAGTCGGATGCGGTCGGCGGCGAAGAGCCGTACGGCCTCCGGGTACAGGCGGTGCTCCAGTTCGAGCACGCGGGCGGCCAGGGTCTCCGGCGTGTCGTCCGGCAGCACGGGCGTGGGCTCTTGCAGCACAATCGGGCCGGTGTCGTAGGTCTCATCGACCAGGTGGACCGTGGCGCCGCTCCAGCGGGCGCCGTAGGCCAGCACGGCGCGGTGCACGTGCGCTCCGTACATGCCGCGCCCTCCGAAGGCGGGCAGCAGCGACGGGTGGATGTTGAGCATGCGCCCGGCGTAGCGCTGCACCACGAGCGAGGGAATCTGCTTCAGGTAGCCCGCCAGGATGATGAAGTTGGCGGCGTGCGTCTCCAGCAGGTCCAGCAACTCGGCGCAGTAGCGGGCGCCGTCGTCGTAGGCTTCCGGCGCGACGACGGCCCCGGCAATGCCCAGCTCGGCCGCCCGCGCGAGCGCGCCGGCGCCGGCGCGGTTCGAGAGGCACAGCACGACTTCGGCGCCGGAGCCCTCCCGCCGCAGCGCCTCGGCCACGGCCTGGAAGTTGCTGCCTCCGCCTGAGGCGAAGGCGGCGATGCGAAGCGGAGCGCCCATATTTTTTGCCGCTGAAAATACGCGCAATCCCTCCGCGTCGCAAAGGCGCGCGGCGAATCGGGCGCCTCAGGCCGCCGCGCCCACCGCCGACTCCAGCACGACCAGCTCCGCCCCGCCCGGCCCCGCCGCGAGGGCGGCGCGCACGCCGATGGGCACGCTGCATTTCGCGGGGAAGTGCCCGTAGGCAAGGCCCGTTGCGACGGGGTAGGGGGCCTCGCCGAAGTAGTGCGCCAGCACCTCGTCGGGGGTTAGCGTCGGGCGGTCGGGCGGCGGCTCCCAGCCGGTCAGCCCCCCGACGACGACGCCCGCCAGCCGGTCGAGCACGCCCGCGAGCCGCAGTTGCGCCAGCATCCCGTCGAGCCGGTAGGGCTGCTCGCCGACTTCTTCAAAAAAGAGAATCGCGCCGCTCAGGTCGGGCAGGTAGGGCGTGCCCACGAGGCGCGTGATGAGCGTCAGGTTGCCGCCCAGCAAGACGCCCTCGGCGCGGCCCGGCCGGAGCGTGCGCAGCTTCGCGCCGTCGGGGTTTTCGAGGGGGTAGGGGGCGGCGCCGCTGACGTGCGGCCAGAACAGCGCCTCGCTGACGGGGTCCGGGCGGCGCCAGTCGGCGGCGACCATCGGCCCCGAGAGCGACGGGACGCCCGCGCGCGCGTAACAGGCCAGTTGCAGGGCCGTGATGTCGCTGTAGCCGACGATGAGCTTGGGGCGGCGGCGCAGCGCGGCATAGTCCACGCCGGGCAGCAGCCGGAGCGCGCCGTAGCCGCCGCGCAGGCAGAACAGCGCGTCGAGGTCGTCGCGGCCGAGGGCGGCGTTGAGTTCGGCCAGGCGGGCCGCATCGTCGCCGCAGAGGTAGCCGTGCGCCGCCCACGCCGTGCGCCTGCCGACGACCTCGAAGCCTACCGCGCGCAGGCGGCGCACGCCGTCCTCGGCCCACGCCGCCTCGAACGGCGCGCTCGACGGAGCCACGACGGCCACGCGGGCGCCGGGCGCAAGAGGAGGCGGTAAGTGCGGCATGAGGGGGCGGGCTGGCGGCAGGCGAAGGTGAGCCGTATACGCCCACCGCCCCGGAGGGGTCCGCTACACCCGGCGGCCTTTCCAGGTGATGTCGCCGCGCCAGTGGCCTAGGGCCGAATCGATGGCAAGCGCGATGCTCAGCGCCCACGAGACCGGGGCGAGCAGGGTGACCCCGAGCGGCATCCCGGCGCGGCGGTCGCTGAGAGCCTTGATGAGCCAGGCCGCGCCCAGGCGCCAGGGCGAAAGCAGCGGCCCTATGGCGTAGATAAAGCCGAACAATCCCAGCACGAGCAGAAACACGAGCGGCCGGCCGCCCATGATGAGGTAGGCGTTTTTGCGGAAGCCTTGCCAGGCGTCGCGGAGATCGGCGTACATCGCCACCTCGACGCTGCCGATGAGGTCTACGAGGCGCGGGGTCATACCGGCGCTTTTCAGGTAGCGCCCGATGCGCACGTCTTCGAGCACCTCCTGCGGAAAGCGCCGGTGCGGCTCGTGGGCGTGGTAGGCGTCGGCCGCGATCATCCAGCACTGCCCGTTGAGGGCTCCCAGGGCGGCGGCGCGCACCGGGCGCACCAGAGGCCACGGCAGGCCCGTCAGAATCGCCAGGGGCACCATGCTGACGAGCAGCCGTCCGCCGCCCGTAAAGCGCACGAAGCCCGTCAGGACGGAGCCTGCCGGCAGCGCCTCGAAGCGCTCGGCAACTTCACGCAGGGCCCCCGCATGGAGCAGGCGCGCATCGGCGTCGAGGAACAGGTAGCGCAGCCCCGAGGCGGCGCGCGTGGCCTGGTAAAGCGCGTGCACCTTGCCGACCCAGCCCGGCGGCGGCCCGGAGCCGCGCAAAGCCTTCAGGCGTGGGTCGGCGTGCCCCCCGATGACCGCCCACGTGCCGTCCTCCGAGCCGTCGTCGTACACGACGACCTCGAAGGCCGGATACTGCTGCGCCAGCAGGGAGGGCAGCAGCCGCGCCAGGTTGGCTTCCTCGTTGCGCGCCGGGATGAGCACGCTGATGAAGGGCAGCGCGCCTCCGGTCGGCGCCGGGCGGCGGCGCAAATACCAGAGGTTGCCCCCGAGGATGACCAGCACGACGACGTAGACGCCGTAGGAGACATACGTCAGGAGGGGGCCGGCCGGCATGAGCAGAAGGGTAGGGCAGCGAGGGCAAGGTTGCTGCACGGAACGCCGGAAGCCGCGCCCCAGGTTCCATGCGCCCCCGAATTGCCGTATCATGGCGCCCGATGCGCCCCCCGACGCCCATAGCCTTGCCCCCGGACCCGCTCGCGGCGGTCCGCCCGCCGGAGTACTGGCCGGGCTGCGCCTACATGGCCCTCGCGGCGGCCGCCGACGTGTTCGTGCTGGCCGATACGTTCCGGTACAGCCGCCAGTCGCGCCAGAACCGCGCGCGCATCCGCACGCCGCAGGGGTGGATGTGGCTGAGCGTGCCGCTCGAAGCGCCCCGGCAGGGGCGCGCGCAACGCGAGGTGCGCCCCTGCGGCGCGGCGCCCTGGGCGCGCACGCATGCGCGCGCGTTGCAGTTCAACTACGGCCGCACGCCCTACTACGAGCACTACCGCGAGGCCGTCGAGGCGGTGCTGTTCGCCCGGCACGAGAGCCTCGCGGCCCTCAACGCGGCGACCGTGGCGACGCTCTGCGCGCTCGGCGGCCTGGGGGCGCGCGTCGTGGCGGCGTCGGCGCTGCCGGGCGCGCCGGGCGATTTGCCGGGCGTACTCAGCGCCCTCGGCGCCCGCCGCCTGCTCGCGCCGCCGCCGCAGCTCGCCCTCGACGGGCCGCACGCGGGGGCGGCGTATCCGTTTGCGTTTGCGCACCCCGCCTACCCGCAGGCGTTTCCCGGCTTCGAGCCCGGCCTTTCATTCCTGGACCTGCTCTTCAGCTACGGCCCGCACGCCCGCGACCTGCTGCGCGCCGGCGTTACGGTCGGGCGCCCGTAAGGCGGGGCCTCAGCAGCGGCTCCAGGTAGGCCCACACGTTGGCCGCCACGATCTGCTGCCCCGTGGCCGTCGGGTGGATGCCGTCGGCCTGGTTGAGCGTGCGCACCCCCCCGACGCCTTCGAGCAGAAACGGAATCAGCACGGCGTCGTGCGTGCGGGCGACCTCCGGGAAAACCTCCCGGAACTGCTGCGTGTACGCCTGGCCCATGTTGGGCGGAATCTGCATGCCCGCCAGCAGCACCTGCGCCGCCGGGTAGCGCGCGCGCGTCGCCGTGATGATGCGCCCGAGGTTGGCCCGCGTCTCTGCCGGGTCGATGCCGCGCAGGCCGTCGTTGCCGCCGAGTTCCAGGATGAGCACGTCGATGCTGTCGCGCAAGAGCCAGTCGATGCGGCGCACGCCCCCGGCCGTCGTCTCGCCGCTCAGGCCCGCGTTGACGACTTCGTAGGCAAGCCCGGCCGAATCGATTTTTTGCTGAAGCAGCGCCGGAAACGACTGCTCGGGGAGGAGGCCGTAGCCCGCTGCGATGCTGTTGCCCAGCACCAGCACGACCCCCGCCTCCGGGCGGCTGCGCGAGGGCCCGGAGGCCGTATCGGCCGGAGCCGCCGCGCGCGGCGCCTCGGCTTGCTTGTCGCCGGCGTCGCCCGATGCGCAGCCGTGCAGGAACAGAATGAACGTCGCAAGGATTAGGTACCCTGCGCCGCGCTGCGGTGCGCTCGCTGTTGCAATAGAGGTAGGCACTATATGTCGGAATCGGAAATTCTAAGCACAGAAGACCTTGGCAAGATATACCGCAGCGGATCACGCGCGCTGACGGTGCTGCGTAATATTTCCTTTACGATATCCGAAGGAGAGACCGTTTCGCTGGTCGGCCCCTCGGGCAGCGGCAAGACGACCCTCCTGGCGCTGTGCGCGGGCCTTGACGCCCCGAGCATGGGCAGCGTCCGGCTGTGCGGCGCCGAGCTGACGCGCATGAGCGAGAACCAGCGCGCCGATTTGCGCAACCGGTATGTAGGCTTCGTCTTTCAGTCGTTCCAGCTCATCCCGACGCTGACGGCGCTGGAGAACGTGATGGTGCCGGCCGAGCTTCAGGGCGCCCGCGAGGCCCGCGCCCGCGCCGCCGAACTCCTGGAGCGCGTCGGGCTGGGAGACCGGATGCACCACTACCCGGTGCAGCTTTCCGGCGGCGAGCAGCAGCGCGTGGCCCTGGCGCGCGCGTTCATCAACCGCCCCCGCATGCTTTTCGCCGACGAGCCTACGGGCAACCTCGACGCCGCCACGGGCGAGGTGATCCAGGATTTGCTCTTCGACCTCAACCGCTCGGCGGGGACGACGCTCGTGCTCGTCACGCACGACCTCGATCTGGCGGCGCGCACCGCGCGGGTGCTGCGCATGCGCGGCGGCGAGATCGTCTCGGACGGGCCGTCCGACGCCGCGCCCGCCGCCCTGCCCGAAGCCCTCCGCTCGTCTCTCTAAGCGGTGACCCGCATGTGGCCTTTCAAAATGGCATGGCGCGACAGCCGGGGCAGCCGGGGGCGGCTCGTGCTGTTCGTCTCGTCGATGGTGCTCGGCATCGCGGCGCTCGTGGCGATCCACTCGTTCGGCCTGAGCCTGCGCCGCGCCGTGGACGAGCAGGCCAAAACGCTGCTCGGGGCCGACATGAGCTTCGAAAGCAGCCGCCTGTTTACGCCCGAGGTTGAAGCCGTCATCGACTCGCTCGGCGGCGAGCAGTCGCGGCGCGTCTCGTTCCAGTCGATGGCCCTGTTCCCGCGCACGATGCAGACGCGCCTGGCGACGGTGCGCGCCATCGAGGGCGCCTACCCGTACTACGGCGAGGTCGAGACGGAGCCCGCAGAGGCCGCCGGGGCCTACCTGCGCGAGCAGGGCGCCCTCGTGGACGCCGGCCTCATGGAGCAGTTCGGCCTCGCCGTCGGCGACTCGGTGCGCATCGGGCGCCGGAGCTACCGGGTGGCCGGCCGCCTCATCAAAACGCCGCGCGAGGCCAACGCCGTCATGCTCTTCAGCCCGCGCATCTACATCCCGCTCGAAGGTCTCGACGCTGAGCTGCTCGCCCAGGGCAGCCGCGCCGACTACGAGGTGTACTTCCGCTTCCCCGAGGGGGCCGACGTAGAGCGGACGGCCAGGGACATTAAGCCGTTCATCGAAGCCAACAAAATCGGCATCGACACCGTCGAGGAGATTCGCGGCAACTGGGACGAGGGCCTGACGAACCTGTACCGCTTCCTGAGCCTGGTAGGCTTCGTGGCGCTGCTGCTGGGGGGGCTGGGCGTCGCCAGCGCCATACACGTCTACATTCAGCAGCGCGTGGCCTCCGTAGCGATGCTGCGGTGCCTTGGGGCGCGGCAGTCCGGCACCGTGATGATCTATTTCGTGCAGGCCCTGGCGATGGGCCTCGTCGGCTCGGTCATCGGCATCGCGCTCGGGCTGGGGCTGCAAGGGCTGCTGCCCCGGCTTCTCGTCGATGTGCTCCCCGTGAGCGTCCCGTTCGTGCTCTCGCCGCTCGTCATCGGGCTGGGGCTGCTCGTGGGCGTCTCCGTGACGGTGCTCTTCTCGATCATGCCCCTCGTGTCGCTGCGGCGCATCTCGCCCCTGATGGCGTTGCGCGCGGGCTACGAGGAAGGCGCGCGCCGAGGCCCTGACCCGGTCAACCTGCTCATCGGCGCATTCATCGCCGCGGTCGTGGCGGCCCTGGCCGTCGTGCAGGCCGGCGACTGGCGCTATGGGCTGGCGTATGCGGCGGGGCTGGGCATCGTGCTGGGGTGCCTGGCGCTCGTGGCGTGGCTCATCACGTTTGCGGCGCGGCGCTGGCCCACCGGCGGCTGGAGCTACCCGTGGCGCCAGGGCCTCGCCAACCTCTACCGCCCCCATAACCAGACGCGCATGCTCATGCTCTCGCTGGGCTTCGGCGCGTTCATCGTGGTGCTGCTGCTGCTGGTGCAGCGCACTCTGCTGGCCCAGATCGAGGTCGCCGACGCCGAGGGGCGCCCCAACCTCGTGCTGTTCGACATCCAGCCCGACCAGATCAGCGGCGTCCGCGAGATCGTCGAAGGGGCCGGAGCCCCCGTGCTCGAAGTGGTGCCCATCGTGACGATGCGCCTGGCGAGCGTCAAAGGGCAATCCGTCGAGGAAATGCGCAAGGACTCGACGGCGGACCTGAGCTGGGCGCTTACGCGCGAATACCGCTCGTCGTACCGCGACCGCCTCAACGACTCGGAGCGCCTCGTGGCCGGCGCGTTCGTCGGCGCGGCCGCCGATACCTCGGCGGCCGTCCCGGTCTCCATCGAGGAGGACGTGGCGGGCGAGCTGGGCGTGGGCCTCGGCGATTCGCTCGTGTTCAACGTGCAGGGCGTGCCCGTCGAGACGTACGTCTCCAGCATCCGCAAGGTCAACTGGCGGCGCGTCTCGACCAACTTCTTCGTCGTCTTCCCGACCGGCGTGTTGGAGACGGCGCCGCAGTTTCAGGTGCTCCTGACGCGCACGCAGAACGAGACCGAGGCGGCCCGCCTGCAAGCCGCCCTCGTAGAGCGCTACCCCAACGTCTCGGCGGTGGATCTCTCGCTCGTGCTGAGCGTCTTCGACTCGGTGTTCGGCCGGATCGCCTTCATCGTGCGGTTCATGGCGCTCTTCAGCATCGTCACGGCGGTGCTCGTGCTGATCGGGGCCGTCACGACGAGCCGGGTGCAGCGCGTCGGGGAGAGCATGCTGCTCAAGACGCTGGGGGCCTCGCGGCGCACCGTCTTTACGATTGTCGCCATCGAGCACGCCCTGCTCGGGGTCTTCGCCGCGCTGACGGGGCTCGTCCTTGCGATGGCGGCGGCGTGGGCGCTGGCGCGCTTCGTCTTCGAGGCCCCCTTCGTCATGGCGCCGCTCGTGCTCGCGGCGGCCGTCGCCGCCGTGGCCGCCCTCACGGTGGGCGTAGGGCTGCTCAACAGCCGCGGCATCTACGAGAAGCCCGCCCTGGCCGTGCTGCGCGCCGAGGTGTAGCCTTTGGCCTGCGAAAAAGGCGCGGCGCCTCGCGGGCCGCGCCTTTTCCTGCGAAACCAGGGCATGCCTACATGTTGATCGGGATGCCGAGCGCGTCGCGGGTGGCTTCCATGACGGCCTCCGAGAGCGTCGGGTGCGGGTGCATCGCCTCGATGATCTCGTGCGCCGTCGTTTCGAGGTGCCGCACGGCGACGGCCTCCGCGATCAGCTCGGTCGCCTCGCGCCCGATGATGTGGCAGCCGAGCAGCTCGCCGTATTTCGCGTCGAAGATGATCTTCACGAAGCCCTCGTTGTGCCCCATGGCGCTGGCCTTGCCCGAGGCCCCGAACGGGAAGCGCCCCACCTTGATCTCGTAGCCCGCCTCGCGCGCCTTCGTCTCGGTGTAGCCCACCGAGGCGATCTGCGGCTGGCAGTACGTGCAGCCGGGGATGTTGCGGTAGTCGATGGCGTGCGGATGCTTGCCGGCGATCTGCTCGATGCACACGATGCCCTCGTGGCTGGCCTTATGCGCCAGCCAGGGCGGCCCCGCCACGTCGCCGATGGCGTAGATGCCCTCGACGTTCGTCCGGTAGTACGTATCGACCAGGATCTGCCCCGGCTTGTACTCGATGCCCAGCTCCTCCAGGCCCAGGTTCTCGGTGTTGCCCACCACGCCTACCGCCGAAAGCGCCTGGTCGGCCTCCAGCGTCTCTTCGCCTTTGGCCGTCTTCACCTTGACGCGCACGCCCTCGCCCGACGCATCAACGGAGACGAGCTGCGTGCTCGTGAGCACGTTGATGCCTGCTTTCTTGAAGCTGCGGCCCAGCTCCTTCGATACCTCCTCGTCCTCGACCGGCACGAGGCGGTCCATCACCTCGAGGATCGTGACCTCCGTGCCCATGTTGTGGTAGAAGTAGGCGAACTCGACCCCGATGGCTCCGGCGCCCACCACAATCAGGCGCTTCGGGCGCTCCTGCTGCGTCATGGCCTCGCGGTAGGTGATCACCTTCTTGCCGTCTACGGGCAGGGGCGGGATGGTGCGCGCCCGCGCGCCGGTGGCGATGATGATGTGCTTGGCCTCCAGGGTGCGCGCCTCGCCGATCTTCTGGCCGTCCATGTTCTCCGAGGGCTCCACCTGGATTTTGCCCTTGCCGGTTAGTTTGGCGCGCCCGTAGACCACCTCGATCTTGTTCTTCTTCATGAGGAACTGGACGCCCCGGTTCATCTTGTCGGCTACGCCCCGGCTGCGCTGCACCACGCGCGGAAAGTCGGCGGTCGCCTCGCCGCCGAGGTGGAGGCCGTAGTCGGCGAAGTGGCGGGACTCCTCGATCATCTCGGCGCTTTTGATGAGCGCCTTGGTCGGGATGCAGCCGATGTTCAGGCAAACGCCGCCCAGTTTGTCTTTTTCTACGACGGCCGTTTTAAAGCCCAGTTGCGTGGCGCGGATGGCGGTTTCGTAGCCGCCCGGCCCGCTGCCGATGACGATAACGTCGAAGGTGCTGTTTGCCATAAAAAGAAGTTGCGGAGGTTCTGAATTGCAATGCCCCGGCGGCCTGGGCCGGCGCGGCCGCCCCAATATAGCAAGCGCCCGCGCCGCTCCGGCCTAAGCCTTGCGAACAAGCCGCCGGCCGGAGCAGGGCGACGGGTCAGGCGGCCAGTTCTTCGCGCAGGCGCAGCAGCAAATCGCGCGTGGCGACGATGCCCTCGTGCTCGCTCATCTTCGCGCCCTCGTACTCGATGCCGACATAGCCGTGGTAACCGGCCTCCAGCACGATGCGCATGATGCGCGGGTAGTCGATGCCCGTCTCGGCGCCCGAGGCGTCGAAGTCGTGCGTTTTGGCGCTGACGCCTTTGGCAAACGGCATCAGCTCGGCTACGCCCTGGTAGCGGTCGTAGGTTTCGCCGGGGCGGATGGTGAAGTTGCCGAAGTCGGGGAGCGTGCCGCAGCGCGGGTGGTCGGCGGCCTTGATGACGGCCGCAAGCCAGGCGCCGTTGCTGGAAAGCCCGCCGTGGTTCTCGACGATGACGCTGATGCCCTGCCGGCCGCCGTACTCCGAGAGGCGGTGCAGCCCGTCGGCGGCCAGGCGGATCTGCTCGTCGTAGGAGCCTTCGCTGGCGGCGTTGACGCGGATGGCGTGGCACCCGAGCGTGCGCGCCGCATCGACCCATTTGTAATGGTTCTCGACGGCCTGGGTGCGTTTGGCGGCGTCGGCGTCGCCGAGGCGGCCTTCGCCGTCGCACATGATGAGCACGTTCCGCACGTCGTGGTCGGCCGCGCGCTGGTTCATCTGGGCCAGGTACGCGCTGTCCTTCGCCTTGTCTTTGAAAAACTGGTTGACGTACTCGACGGCGCCGAGCCCGTAGACGTTGCGCGTCGTGGCGGCGAAGTCGAGGTGGTCCAGCTTTTTGCTGAACAGCGTCCGGTGCAGCGACCACTGCGCCAGCGAGATGTCGTAGGGGTTTTGCTTCGGTTTGCCGTTGAGCATGGCGCAGCCGGAAAGCATGCCGGCCGAGAGCACGCCGGCTCCGGCGGCGGCGGCCGATGCCAGGAAATGCCGGCGGGTGAGGGGAGCGTTCATAGGGGCAGGGGGATGCGCCGGCGGGGCCGGCAAGCGCAAAAACCTCCGGCGGGGCCGGAAGCGGTTTGCCCCCCAACTTACCACAATTTCGCCCCCGAAGCACGCGTGCGGCGGCCTACCCGAACAGGTCGTCGATGTCTTTCTGCGCGCGGTCGAAGCCGTCGGGGTCTTGGCCGTCGCCGCCGGAAGGGGGAGTCGGGGGCAGGCCGCTCCGGCGGGCGCGCATCGCCTGGAAGAACGTTTCGTCGTAGGTGCGGGTGCGCACCACGACGGGCATCGGGACGGCATGCCCGAGGATGAGCGCCTGCTGCTTCGAGTCCAGCGAGGCCAGCACGGTGCGCAGCGCCGAGGCGTCGCGCGTGCCGACGAGCGCGGCGGCGATGTCCTTGTCGTCGTTGAGCTGGGCGACGATCTTGGTGCCGATCTGGCTCAGCACCTCCTCGTCGATGGCGCTCGGGCGCTGGTCCACGATCAGCAGCGAGACGTAGTACTTGCGCATTTCGCGCGCGATCTTGCCGAAGGGCGTCTCGCCGGCGAACGCCGGGGAGAGAAATTTGTGCGCCTCCTCAATCGTGATGAGCAGGCGGCGCGGCTCGTCCTCGGCATTTTTGGTAAGCGTGAACTGGTCCATCATCTGCTCGTAGCGGTCGCGGACGCGCCGCGTGATGACGTTCGCCACGAGCATGTAGGCCAGCAGCGAGCCGTGCTTGCCGAAGTCGAAGATGACCGAGTTGCCGCGCCCGATTTCCTCCAGCAGCCGGTCCAGCGCATCCACGTTTCCGTAAGAAGGCTCCAGGCGGAAGAAGTCAAGCTCTTTGAGCCTGCTCAGGCGTCGTTGCAGCGCTTCGAGCGAGCTGGAGTGGGCGCCGCAATCCTTCGCAAGCTCCTCCATTTCACTCAAGGGGGTAGCCAGGAGCCGGGTGATCCAGTTTTTGCCGTGCTTGCCGTAGAGCAGGTGGCTGCTCTCGGCGGCCGTAGCCGTCAGGTTGAGCGTGTCCCGGAGCGGCAGGATGTCCTGGGGCGTGATCTGGTCGGCGTAGAGAAAAACGGTGCAGTCCGGCGTGCGGCCCTGAGCGCGCAGGGCTTTGGGGTCGAGGGCGAACACGCTGACGCGCGTCCCGAACAGCTCTTTGAGACCCTTGCCCCAGGAAGCGCCGCCCTCGCCCTCGCGGTGCGCTCCGAAGGCGTACTCGGAGTGCATGTCGAAGATGAGGTTGACGGCGCGCCGCGTCGCAATCGTGCCGCAGAGCAACAGGCGCGTCAGGAAGGTTTTGCCGGTGCCGGTTTTGCCGAAGACGGCGTTGGAGCGCTCGGCGATGCGCGCCAGGTCGATGCAGACGGGGATGCCGGGCATGCCGAGCGGCTCGCCGATCTCGAAGTAGCGGTCGCCGCCGTCGCGCGCCTCGGCGCCGAAGATGCTGGAGATGTCCTCCTCGTTGGCGCGCGCTACCGGCGCGAAGTGCGCCGGCGCCGTCTTGACCGATTGCGCCGTCGGGCGGGCTTCGCGCTCCTGAAGCGCCTCCGGCTTGTCGTTGGGCGCCATCAGCATCGGCTTGAGGCTGATCGTCGTGTAGGCGGCCACGCCGCGCAGCGCCTGCCGCAACAGCGTATCGTCGGGGCCGGGCGGGTAGAGCAGAATGTTCTCGTTCGAGGCGTCGATGGTCACGTCGGTGATCATCGCGAAGAAGTCGAAGCGCTCGCCTTCGACGACGGCGAACGTGCCGGCGGTGATGTCCTCGGAGGAGCGGGCCTCGTCCAGCTTGACCTCGATGCCTTTGGTGAGGGAGCCGCGGACGACGACGCCGAGGTGGTCGGCGCGCGGGTTCAGTTTGGAGGACATGCGGGCGGGGGGTTACGCGGAAGGGGGAACGGCGCAACCCCAATATACCACCGGGCCTTCGGCGCAGCGGCCTAAATGTCCTACCGGTCTTTCTCCGGCGCGGGGCGCGCGGCCCGGTCCACGGCCTTCTCGGTGAGCAGCCCCGCCACGACGACGGCGGCCACCTCGCCGAGGGCGCTCAGGAAAAAGCGCCGCCCGACGAACTTGAGCGCGCGCGGCAGGATGAAGAGGGTCGCCAGGCCGCCGAAAAACCCCAGCAGCGCCTGCGTGAGGCTCAGCCCCGCGCCGGATTTATAGGAAGAAGCCATGGGATTGCGCAAAAAAGCTGGTGAGAGGCATGCGCGCCCGCCGAAAAGCCGGCGGCGCTCCGGGTAAAAGTACTCCGCCGGCGCCCCGAAGGGCGGGGGGCAACGCTAACGATTGTGCAACTAAGCAAGCTCCGGCGCGGCCTCGCGCGCGGCGAGCTGGCCGCAGGCCGCCTCGATGTCCTGCCCCCGGCTGCGGCGCACCGTTACGCGGACGCCCCGGTCCACGAGGATGCGGATGAAGGCGTCGAGCCGGTCTTCGGGCGTGCGGCGGAAGTCGAGGTCGCCGATGCTGTTGTACATGATCAGGTTGACTTTGCAGCGCGCCCAGCCGGCGATGGCCGCCAGGCGGCGGGCGTCCTCGGCCGAGTCGTTGAAGCCGTCGAACATGCAGTACTCGTAGGTCACCGGCTGCCCCGTGCGGAGCGTATAGTAGCGAATGGCTTCCTTGAGCGCCTTCAGGTCGGTGCTCGGGGCGCGGTTGACCGGCATGATGCGGCTGCGCTGCTCGTCGGTGGGGGCGTGCAGCGAGACGGCCAGGCCGCACCGCAACTCCTCGTCGGCGAGGCGGCGGATGTGCCGGGCCAGGCCCACCGTCGAAATCGTGATGCGCCGGGGCGCAAGGCCCATGCCGTCGGGGCGCCCGAGGATGCGCACCGCCCGCACGACGGCGTCGTAGTTCAGCATCGGCTCGCCCATGCCCATGAACACGATGTTCGTGATCTGCCGCCCGAAGCGCTCCAGGGCAAGCGCGTTCAGGAGCCACACCTGATCGAAAATTTCGCCCGAGGTCAGGTTTTGCTGAAAGCCCATGCGGCCGGTGGCGCAGAACGAGCAGCCCATGGCGCAGCCGACCTGGCTGGAGACGCAGACCGTCAAGCGGCGCACGTCGTCCTCGTCGTCGGCGTCGGGAATGAGCACGGCCTCGACGGCGCGCCCCGAAGGAAGCTGCACGAGCGCCTTGGCCGTGCCGTCGCGCGCGGTGCGCACCGCCCCGAGCGCAGCGCTCCGGAGGCAGGCCGTCCGGGTCAGCTTTTCGCGCAGGTCGCGCCCGAGGTCCGTCATCTCCTCGAACGTCGTGGCCCCGCGCCCGAACAGCCACCGGAACACCTGGCGGCCCCGGTACTTCGGCTCGCCGAGGGCGACGAAAAAGGCTTCGAGTTCGTCCGGCCCCAGGGCCTTCAGGTCGGGGCAGTCGGCGGGGGCTTCGGGGGCGGCGCGTGGTTCCATGCGGGCTGATACCCGCCGAAGCCGGGATCGTTTCAGGCGGCTACAGCCAGCGGTCGAGCAGGATGAGCCCGATGAGCAGCGGCACATAGCGCACCGACTCCATCAGGACGGCGCGCGCGTCCTGTACGCTGCGGCTGCCGTAGAAGCGCCACGCGGCGCGCAGAAACAAGGCGTTGGCGATCACGGCGCCTGCCAGGTAGAGGCCCCCCGTAAGCCCGATGGCCCACGGCAGCACGCTCGCCCCCGCCAGAAGCGCCGTGAAGCCGAGCGTCTGGCGCACGGTGGCCGTCCCGTCCTCGTCCACGACGGGCAGCATGGCGTAGCGGGCGCGGCCGTAGTCCTTGCGGTACATCCACGCCAGGGAAAGGAAGTGCGGCATCTGCCAGAGCGCCAGCACGGCGAACCAGATCCAGCCGCCCGCTGAAAGCTGGCCGGTGGCGGCCGTCCAGCCGCCGAGCGCCGGCAGCGCCCCCGGCAAGGTCCCGATGAGCGTGTTGTAAACCGTTTTGCGCTTGAGCGGGGTGTAGACGAACAGGTAGAGCGCCACCGTCAGGGCGGCCAGCACGCCCGTAAGCGGGTTCGTGAGCGGGCACAGCGTCCCGACGCCCACGGCGACGAGCGCCGCCCCGAACAGGCGCGCCCGCCCCGGCGTGATGCGCCCGGCGGGAATCGGCCGCCCGGCCGTGCGCTTCATCTCGGCGTCGAGATGGCGTTCCAGGTAATGGTTGAGCGCTCCGACGCCCATCGCCGTGCAGCATACCCCGAAGAGCGTCGCGGCGAGCCGCCCGAGCGGCAGAGGGCCGGGCGTGCCCAGCACGAACCCCGCAAACGACGAGAGCGTAACCAGGAGCGAGATTTCCGGCTTGGTGAGCGTCCAGTAGTCGCGCGCGACTGCGCCGGCGCGGCGGGCGGGCGCGGCAGCGGCCGGGGAAGCGGAGGGGGGAAGCGGAGGAAGCGGCACAGGAAAGGGGTATGGCGGAAAAAAGCGGCTAGCGAGCCGGCGACATGCGAAGCGCCGGGGCCGCGTGGTCGGCAAAGACGGGCTCCCAGCGGAACGCGGCCGCCGCAAGCGCCGCCGTCGCGGCGAACAGCAGCGCCCCGACAACCAGGTGCGCCGTGTTGACCAGCACCTGCACGTTGCTCGGCTGGATCATGCCCGACTCGTCGAGCAGCACGAAATAGGCCACCAAGCCCAGCAGCAGTTGCGCGCCCAGGATCCCCCCGAGCGCCGCCGCGCCCCGGCGGAGCCAGCCGTGCTCGGCCGGAATGAACCAGCGCACGAACACTACGAGCGCTACGGCGAGCATCGTGGCGGCAAACGCCCCGCCCATGTGCAGCGCCGCCAGCAGCGGGTTGATGCCCGCGCCGGGGTGGCGCAGCATCGCCCCGAGGATGATTTGAAAGTACACGCCCACGGCGGCCAGGCACGCCAGCTTCTGGAAACGGCCGCGCACGGCGGCCGGCGGCGGCGCGGCGGCGGCGCTGCGCCACGCGGGGCTCATGAAAAGCGCCATCGCTGCCAGCAAAGCAAAGAAAAGCTGCGCCACGGCGGCATGCACCACGGCCAGATCAACCGAGACCCAGACGACGCGCAGCCCGCCGAGCACGCCCTGCCCGAGGACGAGCGCAAGGGCGAGCCACCCCAACCGCCGCATCCACGGGCGCCCGTCGCGGAGCTGCGTCCAGAAGGCAAGCGTCAGGGTAAGCAGGCCGATGAGCGCGCCCAGCAAGCGGTGGCCGTGTTCGGCCAGGATCGGCGTGGCCTTCCACCAGTTGGGCCACGGGTTGAACGGGTCGAGGCTGTTGAACGAGGTCGGCCAGTCCGGGACGGCCAGGCCCGCGTTGATGCTCGTGACGAAACCGCCCCAGGCCAGCAGCGCAACGGCCGCGCCGACGGTGCAGAGGCTGAAGCCGAAGCGGCGCGCGGCGTCGCGCGCGGCGTCGAAGGAGGAAGGAGCCTGCATGATGCTATCGGGAGAGGAAAAACGGCCGCTTCGGGCGGCCTCGGGTCGCGGTTTCCAACGAGGGCGCCCGCGCGGCTGTTCCGGCAAAGATACGGCGCCGGGCCGTCCGGTTCGCCTCTGCTGCGCACGGCGGCGGCGCCGCGTGTTATCTTGGGCGCGACGCTGCAAACCCGGCTCCACCGACTCCCCTTATGAAACGCACCCTCATGGTTTCCGTCTCGGGCATCCGAGGCATTTTCGGCGGCGGCCTCGACCCGCTCGTGATCACGACGTACGCCGCCGCCTTCGGCTCGTGGAGCCGCGCGCGCGCCGGGTC
>CBDTTW010000031.1:0-21604 GCA_965363675.1 uncultured Rhodothermaceae bacterium | reverse complement strand
GGCTCGGTGACGCGGTACACGTCCGCCACGCCTTCGAGCACCTTGATGCGGCGCGTGTCGAAGTCCGGCTTGACGCCGATGGCGCCGAGCACCGTCTGGTGGATGCCGCTGGAGCGGTGCACGTCGAAGCCAAAAGCGTTGAGCCGCTCGATGACGGCCTGAATTTGAGGCTCCTCCGCCCCGGGTTGCATCACAACGACCATAACGCCTCGGTATCGTGAAGACGCCGGAGACCGGCGCCCTGTGTGGGTAGCGGATTAAAATACGCCCCCGCCCGCCCGGATTAAAGCCCCTTCGCCGTCCGCACGGCGGCAAGGGCCGTTTGCGCCGGGATTTCAGCGGTAGCGTTCGAGGGTAAACTTCTCGCCGAGGTAGCGGCGGCGCACTTCCTCGTCGGAGGCGAGCGCCTCGGCGGTGCCGTGCTTGAGGATGCGGCCCTCGTAGAGCAGGTAGGCGCGGTCGGTGATGGCGAGCGTCTCGTGCACGTTGTGGTCGGTGATGAGCACCCCGATGCCGCGCGCCCGGAGGTCGGCCACGATGCTCTGGATGTCCTCGACGGCGATGGGATCGACGCCGGCGAACGGCTCGTCGAGCAGAAAGAACCGGGGGCGCGTGGCGAGGGCGCGCGCGATCTCGGTGCGGCGGCGCTCGCCCCCGGAGAGCATGTAGCCCTTCGAGCGGCGCACGCGCTCCAGGCCGAATTCCTGAAGCAGCCCCTCGACGCGCTCCTTGCGCTCGGCGCGGCTGACGGGCTGGAATTGCAGCACGGCGTGCAGGTTGTCCTCGACGCTCAGGTGACGGAAGATCGAGGCATCCTGCGCCAGGTAGCCGAGGCCGCGCCGGGCGCGCCGGTACATCGGCAGGCGCGTGATGTCGCGCTCGCCGAGGTAGATGGCCCCGGCGTCGGGGCGCGCCATGCCGACGATCATGTAGAAGGTGGTGGTTTTGCCGGCGCCATTGGGGCCGAGCAGCCCGACGATTTCGCCGGGGGCCACCGACAGGCTCACGCCGTCCACGACGGCGCGCTTGCGGTAGCGTTTGACGAGGCCCTCGGCGCGCAGCGTGGGGGCGGCCTCCGGCGTAGGGGGCAAAGGGGCGTCCGTCATCATGGCGAGAGCGTCAGGGGTGGATCCGGCGGCGGGCGGCTTTGCAGCAAATCGGCGCGCCGGGGGCGTTCCTCGGGCGCCCACCGGAACCCTTCGAGGGCGAACGGCGAGGGCACGAGGTGCTCGGCATAGTACGTGCCTTGCACCCCCCCGACGGCCTCGACCCGGTCGAGCGCTTCGCCGGCAAAGCGCAGCGTGACGCGGTCGGCGGCGGTGCGCACGGCGCCGTCGGGCTCGTCGCGGTCGTTGCGGTTGAAATAGATCAGCTCGGCCTCGGGCGTGGCCGTGAGCGTGCGCAGCGAATCCTGCGCGAACACCCCCACGAGCCGCTCGCCCCGGAGCTGCCGGATGCGGTCCAGCAGGGTGTCGCGCTGAGCCAGGAAGGCCCGTCCGGTCACCAGGAGCGTGTCGATGCGGCCCTCGCGGCCGACCACGCGCACGGTGTCGCCGGTGATCTGCGAGGCGTCCATCCAGACGATAGGGCCGCCGAAGAGGCGCGTTTCCTCCAGGCGCGCCTCCTCCTCGGCGCGGATGCGGTCCACGACGAGCGAGTCCGCACGGGCGGCAAGGTCGCCCTGAAGCACGGCCACCGAGTCCGTGGCGACGAGGCGCTGGAGCGAATCGACGCGGCTGACTTCGAGCGTGCGCGCGCGCACCAGGAGCGTGTCGGCGGCGCCCGTCGAGTCGGTCGTGACGCGCACGAGCAGCGGGCGCCCGCCGACGCGGCTGTAGTGGTTTTTGTTGTCGCTGTGCGCCCACGCGCCGTAGAGATAGGTGCGGCGCGAGCTGTCCGGGGCGGCGGCCTCCTCGTCGTCGCCGATGCGCTCGATGTAGACGTTGCCGCGCGCCAGGGCGACTTCGGTATCGCGGTGATAGGTCACCGAGTCGGCTTCGATGTACGAGGCCGTTTCTTGCAGGCGCACCTGCCCGGCGAACTCGGCGCGCTCCTGCTCGCTCCAGTACACCCCGCTGAGGGCCTTTACCGTCGTGGCGCTGTCCACGAGGGTCAGCCCGTCCTCGAACTCGGCGCGCTTCTCGTCCACGAAGTAGCGCGCCGTAGGGGCCAGCACAACCACTTCGCCATCGGCGAGGCGGACGGCCCCGGAAGCGCGCCCGATTTTGCGGCCGCTGTCATAGACGACGTGCTCGGCGCGCAGGCTGTCGCCCTCGTCGATGATCCGCACGAGGCCGTCGAAGACGATTTCCTGCCGGTCCACGTATTGCACGGCCGAGGAGGCCCACAGCAGGGTTTTCTCCTGGCGCATGCGCACGTTGCCGGTGAGCGTGCGGACACGCTCGACGCCGTCGGAGGTTTGCGCGAGCGCGTCGGCCGAAAGGATCTCGACCTCGCGGACGGTGCGCCCGCCGGAGGCCCGCGCCGAGTCGGCGGGCGGCGTCTGCTGCGCCCACGCAGCGCCGCCGGGAGGCGCGAGCGCGGCCAGGAGCGCGAGCACGAGGGCGCAGCGGCGCAGGCTCATCCTTCCTCCACGGTCACCAGCCCCGTCACGCGGGCGAGGTTGTAGGTTTCCAGGTTCTCATCGGCCTCCAGGTCGTAGCCCTGAAGCTGCTCCCGGTCGGTCCGGATGCGCACGAAGCCGAGCGTCCGGACGCGGCGCGCGGTCTGATCCCAGACGAGGTTTTCCGACTGAAGCGTGCGCCCCTCCGGCGTGACGACCCGCACGCCGCCGCGCGCCTCGTAGCGCCCCTGCGCCTCGAACCACTTGAGTTCGCGGGCCGTCAGCATAGCGGCGAACCGGCCTTCGGCGTCGTAGAGGCGAGCCACGACGCGCGCCCTCGACGTGTCGGAGGCCGAGCGCATGAGCGTGTAGGTGGTGTCGCCGCGCGTGTACTTTGCCAGGTAGGCGGCGCGGATGTGCACGCGCGGCTTGCCGATTTCGCTGACGAACAGGTTCGCCCCCCACACCTCGACGCTGGGGCGCACGCCCCCGGGGGCCTCGGGCGCCGAAGGCAGCGGCGGCTCCGTGCGGCACCCGCCCGCCGCGAGCAGCGCGCACGCCGCCAGAGCACAGGGCAGCCCCGCCCGGAGGCGGCCCAGGCGGCAGGCAGGCGGCGGGTGGAGCATGGCAGGCGGCGGCGGGGTTAAACCGAGGGCAAGGTACGCACGCAGCGGTCCGGTGTAGAACGCGCCGGGCGCCGGTTCATTGCGCGAGGCGAAGCGTCTGGCCCGGCCCCGCCACGCCCCAGGCCGTCTGCACGGCCGCGCCGCACGCCGCCAGCAGGGCCGCGAAGCCCTCGCAGACGGCAGGCAGGGCCTCGGCGGCCATGGCCGGCGCGTAGACGGCCGCCGCCACGCGCCGCGTCTGCGGGGTGGTTTTGGTGGCGAGGCTGTCCTTGACCGGGTTGACGATGGGTTCCTCGGCGCCGTCGGCCCCGAGGCGGCAGCCCACCGCAAGGTCGCGCAGCGCAATGGCCTGGCCGCTCGCGTTGAACACGTACGCCTCCTCCGGGCGGCCGCGCCGGAACGTATAGGCGTCGGCGGCGGCCAGGTCCACGTCCCACAGCGAGATGGGCAGCAGCGCCTCCAGGCTGACGAGGTTGCAGGCATCGACGGGGGCGTTGATGCGCGGGAAGCCCTCGCCCTCGGGGCCGGCGGCGCGCAGCAGGTACTCGCTGGCCGGCTTGCCGCGCCCGGTCGGGCGGTAGGCCCCCCAGCGCAGCATGTCCCGCGCGGCGGCGCGCACCGCCTCCTCGGCGGGCGCGAGCGGCGCGCGGCGGCGGGCGAGCGCGGCGGCCAGGCGCCGCTCGAGCGCGGCGGGGGCGGCGGCCGGGTCCACAGGGGCCGCATACACCACCCCCAGCCAGGCGTCGCCTTCCAGGCGGTTATGCACGGTAATCATGCGCGCCCTCCGCCGCCCGGCATGCGGCGTAAGAGCCGCGCATGCATCAACTTCAGACGAATACCAGCGCGGCGCGCGCGCGAAGCTTTATATTTCATCGCCTTTCGTGTAGGTTGTGCTGTTGAAGAGCAGATAGAGGCGTCGGGACCCCTGACAATCTACCCCCGCCGCGAGGTTCTCGGGCTGTGAAAAGCCTCAAGAGCGGGATTTCGTGCTTTAGTTCCGCCACAGGCGACCGATATTAGGTCCGGCGGCTTGCCAACATACTCTTTACCCGTAGGCGTCATTATGAGTTTTATCGTTGATGCGCAGAGCGAGCAGACCGTCACGGTCCGTATTGGGAAGGCGCTGGACTTCAGGAACGCGGCCGAGTTCAAGACGGCCTGCCAGGACCAGGTGCGCGACGGCGCGCTGAACTTCATCCTGGACTTTTCCGAGACGGGCATTCTGGACTCGACGGGCCTGGGCTCCATTTTCTCGCTCTACCGCCAGGTCTCCCCGCTCAACGGCCAGGTCGTCTTTGCCGCCGTCTCGCGCCCGGTGCAGGTGGTGGTGCAACTCACGCGCACCTACAAGGTGTTCCGGCAGTTCCCGACCGTGGACGCCGCGCGCGAAGCGCTGGTGTAGCCGCAGAAAGCCGCCCGAGTTTGCAGGTATCTGGAAGTTTGCCGTTCGCGTCCGCATGAAACCCGTCAAACACGTCTTCGAAGATCTGGACACCGTGATCGACCGGGTGCACGACATGTTCGAGCACTGGGTCGGCAACGGCAACCGTCCTCCGGGGATTACGGACGACACGCTCTACCGCACCAAGCTGGCCGTCCACGAGTGGCTGGCGAACCTGGTGCAGCACGCCGACTTCGACGCGCGCGCCCCGCAGATCGCCATCGAGTTTTTCCAGGCCGACGATCAGCTTCGGTGCACCATAGACGACAACTCCAAAGGCTTCGACCTTCAAGGGCAAATCACGTTTCGCAAGGAAGTGCTCGACAAGCTGCCCGACCGCGGCATGGGGCTGCTCATGCTGCAAACATGCACCGAGAACCTCACGTACAGCCCTGTGGGCGACGAGCGCCACCGCCTCGCCTTTGCAGTCTCGAACGACGAAAACTTGTGGCTCGAAATCCCCTTCGAGTAGCCCCCTACGCTGACACGGCATTCCCGCCAGGTGCGTCCCTATGGAAAGGTATTCGATTCTGGTAGTAGAAGACGAGCATACGCTGCGGCGCCTGCTTGAGTACCGGCTGAGCAAGCAGTATGCGGTGCGCACGGCGGCCAACGGCGAGGAAGCCCTGGCGCGCGTCACAGAATCGGCGCCGGACCTGATCGTCTCGGACATCATGATGCCCCGCATGGACGGGTTCGCGTTGCAGGCGGCGCTTCAGGCGCAGCCGGCCACGCGCGCCATCCCGTTCATCTTCCTGACGGCCAAGGCCGACGAGACCAGCCGCCTCAAGGGCATGCGCACCGGCGTCGATGACTACATCACCAAGCCTTTCGACATCGAGCAGCTCCTCTCGCGCATCGAGCGCCTGCTCGACCGCACCAAGCTGTTCCAGTCCCAACTCGACGCCAAGATCGGTCAGGACTTTTCGCAGCGCCTGATGCCGAAGAAGATGCCGGAGGTGCCCGGCTACCGCATGTTCTTCCACAACAGCCCGCGCGAGTCGGGCGGCGGCGACCTGTTCGACTGGACGGAGGCGCAGCCGGGCGTGTTCTTCTTCACCATCGGCGACGTGATGGGCAAGGGCCTCCAGGCCAAGTTCTACGCCTTCAGCTTCCTGAGCTACGTGCGCGGCACGCTCTACGCGATGCTCCGCTTTGCGACCTCGCCCGCCGAACTCATGAAGCGCGTCAACCAGGTGCTCATGAAAGACGAGGTGATGGAGGAAACCTTCGCCTCGCTGCTGCTGATCCGGTGGGAGCCGGCCAAGCATCTGGTCACGTATGCGAACGCGGGTCACTGCCGCCCGATCCTCGTCACGCCTTCGGGCGCTGAGGTGGTCGCCTACTCGGACATCATCCTCGGGCTCGACGCCGAGGCCGACTTTACCGACACGACCATCGAGATGCCCTCGCGCAGCGCGCTGCTGCTCTATACCGACGGCTTGATGGAGCAGCAATTGCGCACCGGCGACATGGTCGGCGAGAGCGGCATCATGGCGCACGCTTCGGAAGCGCTGATGCACAACCAGCCCGTCAACCACATGCTCGGCAATGTGCTCGAACGCAGCCAGCAGCCCGAGTTCGGCGACGACATCCTGATGTTCTGGCTCCAGCGCGCGTAGCATAAACTACGCTTTAGCCCCGCGCGTGCATCCTCGCGGGCTTCGCCGTCGTATACCTGCCGTGTAACCCGCTTTCTTCAAGCAGCGGCGCGCAGGCATGGCGGCGCGCCCCCCCGACAGGCACGCGTATGGCGGCAGGCTCCCTCTCCCGCATCGTCATCATCGGCGCCGGCTTCGGCGGGCTGGCGGCCGCCAGAACCCTCCGGAACGCGCCCGCCGACATCACCCTCATCGACCGGACGAACCATCACCTGTTCCAGCCGTTGCTGTACCAGGCGGCCACCGGCGTGCTCTCCCCCGCCGACATTGCCTCGCCGGTGCGCCGGGTGCTGAGCGGGCAGCGCAACCTGCGCGTCGTCCTGGCCGAGGTGCACGCCATCGACGCGGCGCGGCGCGAGGTGCAGACCTCGCAGCCCGGCCAGACGTTCGCCTATGACTACCTGATCGTGGCGACCGGAGCGCGGCACTCGTACTTCGGCAAGGAATCCTGGGAGCCGCTGGCGCCCGGCCTCAAGACGCTCGAAGACGCGCGCACCATCCGCAGCCGCTTCCTCTCGGCGCTGGAACAGGCCGAGCAGACCGCCGACCCCGAGGAGCGCGCGGCCCTGCTGACGTTCGTCATCGTGGGCGGCGGGCCTACCGGCGTGGAACTGGCCGGCATCCTGCCGGCGATCTGCCACACCCTCGCGCGGCGCGACTACCGGCGCGTGCGCCCCCGCGACATCCGCGTGCTGCTCGTGGAGGGCGGCGACCGGCTGCTCTCGACGTTCCCCGAAAAGCTCTCGGCGCGGGCCCTGCGCGACTTGCAGCGCCTCGGGGCCGAGGTGCGCCTGGGCGCGCACGTGACCGAGGTGGCCCCGGACTACGTGTGCATCGGCGACGAACGCGTGCCGACGCGCACGGTGCTGTGGGCCGCCGGCAACGAAGCCTCGCCGCTGCCGGCGCGCCTCGGCTGCCCCACCGACCGCATGGGCCGGGCGCTGGTGCGCCAGGACCTGAGCGCGCCGGAGCGGCCGGAGGTGTTCATCATCGGCGATGCGGCGGCCGCGCCGCGCCGCCCGCAGACGCACGCCGCCGGGAACGGCGCCCCGCCGGACTGGACGCCGGGCGTGGCCCCGGCCGCGCGCCAGATGGGCGAGCACGCCGCCCGCAACATCCTGCGCCGGATGCAAGGCAAACCCACCGAGCCGTTCCGCTACCTCGACAAGGGCAACCTGGCCGTCATCGGGCGCAACCGCGCCGTGGCGGACATCGGGCCGTTCGAGACGGGCGGCCTGTTTGCCTGGCTGTTGTGGCTGTTCGTGCACATCCTCTACCTCGTCGGCTTCCGCAACCGCCTGGGGGTGCTGCTGGCCTGGGGCTATGCCTACTTCACCAACCGGGGCGCCGCCGGGCTCATCTCCGAGCGCGACCGCCGCGCGACGCCGCACGCCGCCGCGCCCGAACCCCTCGCCTGAGCGCCCGCCCGCCAAAAAGCCTGCCGGCGACGCACCAGGCGCGGCCGGCAGGCTTCGCAGCATAGGCGCAAGGGTCGCCTACTGCTCCCAGCGGTCGGCTACGACGACCTTGCCGTAGTCGCGCACGACGGAGAGGTAGGGCGCCAGGCGGTTGATGGCCTGCGAGCTGTAATACACCTTCGCCGAGCCGCCCAGCGTAAACTGAAGCTTGCTGCCCGTGAACGGCGCGCCGCCGCCCCCGCCGGTGTGGCCGCCGCCCCCGCCGCCGCCGTACGTCCACCACGGGTCGAAGTCCTCGCCGTCTTCCTCGTCGGCATCGCACTTCGAGGCCGGGTCGGTGCAGTCCACCCACACCTCGATCTCCTGGTCGTTATAGTCCCAGTCGGGGGAGCCGTAGCCCGCCGCCTTCTGGCGCACAGGGTCTTCGTCCAGGTCCTCGAAGCTGAGCTTCCAGCGGTACTGGTCGAGCTGCTGCACCTTGGCGTAAGGCTTGCCCGAGGGCCCTTCGTGGCCGCGGCCGTAGTGGTCGTAGAGGAAGGTCGGGACGCTTTTGACGACTTTATAGACGCTGATGAAGAAGTTCATCTGCTGGCCCGCCTTATACACCGTCTCCCAGTTCGGCTTCGACATCTGCGAGCCCGAGCGGTTGCTGCCCTTCTCGAACAGCTCGACCGGGTCCTCGCCGTAGGGGTGGATGTTGACCGAGGAGATCAGGCCCGCGCTCGAATACAGGTACTTCACCTTGAGCTTGCCGTCCACGGGCATGTTGAACGAGGTGGTGCCTTGCAGCAGCACGAGGCTGCCCTTGATCGTGCCCGTGCCCTGGAGGTTGAACTTCAGGTCGGTGTCGCGGCGCGCCACGACGATGCCTTCCCAGTTGAGCTTGCCCGTGCCGGTCACCGTCAGGTCGCCGTCGACGAGGAGCACCCCGACGCCGTTGACGGCCGCGCTGATGGTGCTGGAGCCGGTGAACAGCACGAACGCCGGCGAACCGACGCTGCCGTACGTCTTGGCCGTGGTGATCGCGGCGTTGTTGACGATGTTGCCGGCGGCGACCTTGCTGCGGGCCTCGGTGTAGAGGTCCTGGAGGTTGAGCTTCGACACACCGCTCACGATGTCGCCGTCGCCCGCGACGCCGCTGACGAGCGAGATGTTGGCCGCCCCGACGCCGGTGCGAATCTCGTCTCGGACGGTGGCGTAGTTCGTCTTGATGCCGTGCTTATCGAAGGCGATCTGGCCCGAGGGGCGCGGGGTATCCTTGCCGTCCACCGTGTAGCCGGCGCCGTTGAAGACCATCTGAATGGCCGGCGCGTCGATCATGATGGCCGCGTCGAGCGGGCCTTGCTTGACGAGTCGGGCGGACATGGTGTGCGCCTTGCCGCCGTACCGGCCCGTCACGTCGATCTTGATGGACGACGAAGAGAGCGAGGTGGCGGCGGCGTCGTAGGAGCCGCCCTGGTACGCCTGGTTGGTGTATTGCACCTTGGTGGGGGCGGCGGCAAAGTCGCGCTGCGCCTCGGCCACGGCCAGGTTGAGCGCCGAGCGCGCAATCTCACGCGCGACCACGTCGCCCTCGTACGTGGAGTTTTGCTGGTCGATCTCGCGACTCATCAGGCTCGCAGAGCCCATCGCGACGGCTCCCATCATGGCGACGCCGGCCAGCATGATCAACAGGCCTTTACCCATATGATTTTGCCTCTGGTATGGTATGGATCAGTAGTGAGTGGTGGGTAACGTTGCAGCCGACGTATGGGTGGGTTATTTGCGCAGCGGGAGCATGGTCTCCCAGTGGGTTTCGTCCATGAAGGCTTTCTCGCGCTGCTCCTTGAAGGGCAGCGCCATACGGAACGATATGTGCATTACGAGGGCGTTCGTCCAGGAGGAGGTATAGTTGCCCGAGGCGTCGAGCAGCTCGATGCGGAAGCGCGTCATCAGCGGAGCGCTTTTGCCCTCGGCCTTGCCGCCGAAGAAGCGGCGCACCTCGTAGAGCGGCTGCTTCGAGGCGCCGATCTTGATGGAATCGACGGCGACCAGCTCGTACTTGACCACGACGACGGGGCTTCCGGCGGCGTCATCCTCGGTGCGGCGGAAGCGAAACTCGCTCGTGTTGCCCGTGCTGCTGGTGTCGATGGTCTCGATGACCGGGTTGCCGGAGATGATGCCCGCGCCGACATTGGCGAGGTCCTTCTGGAGCCATTGCCCGAAGTCGAGCGCGTGCTCCTTGGCCGTGTACATGGCGGTGCGCTCGACCTGCGAGGCGCGCATCTGGTTCTGAAGCCCGAAGATCATCAGCGTCACGACGCCGGCGATCACGATGGAAGTCAGATGGTCGTAGAGGACGTTCATGAGCTTCGACCGGGGGTTCAGTTGCCGTAGGAGAAGATGCGGGGCAGTTGCACCGGCTGCTTCAGCACCGGGCGCGTGCCGTTCCCCGTATAGGCGCTCACCTTGACGACCACCTCCTTCGAGAACGTGCGCGTGGCGGTAGGCTGGCGGCCGGCGTCCACGTAGCGCACGGTGGCTTCGAGCACGAACTGCACCGTCCCCGATTCCGTCTTGAAGGCGACCGTCTGCGGCGTCATCGCGTTGTAGTCCTCCAGCGACGCGCAGTTGTCAAAGGCGCCGCCGGTCTCGATGGGCGGCACGAGGTCGCACTTCTTGCCCGTCGGGAACGTCTGCACGAACTGATCGGGGTTGCCGACGGGGAGGCCGTTGAGCGTGATCTTGTCGAAGCTGCGTTGCCCGATGAACTCCATCGCCTGGAGCGCATAGCCGGTGGCAAGGACTTCGGCCTCGTCGTCCACCATGTCCTCGTAGCCTTTGACGATGCCTTGCTGCTGGCTCAGGGCCAGGATCGTGACGACGAGGATGGAAAGGATAGCCAGGATGGTCTGCGGCATAGCCTGTAGCGAGTTAGCGGAGGGCGCTGCGGCGCGTCCCCGATTACTGTAGGGGGAACGGCGAAAAACGGGAAAGTCGCAGGCGGAGGTATTCGACGCCAACGAATATTCCAACCCGTGATATTGCTATCGGCGGCCCCGCGCCGACCTTTAGGCGCGGCCCATAAAAAAAGGCCGGCGCCCCTGGAAAGGCGCCGGCCGGCGAAAGGCAAACGGCAGAGGCGCGGGCTTACTCCTCCTTGCCCGGCAGCAACCGGCCGATGACGTGGATCATGGCGCCGAAGAAGGCCATGATCACGAAGATGACGAGCAGGGCCTGCGCGCTCACGACGAGCGCTGCATCGAAGGCGTCGGCGCCCCGGGGGGAGGCGTGCGCGGCGGTCTCCTGCGCCCACGCGGCGGGCGCGCCCAAAAGCGCGGCGAGGAAGGCGGCAAAGGTTTTCATGGCAAGGGCGGGGGCTTGGTGGAACGGCAAAGCAAAGACTACCCGACGAGCGCCAGCACGAGGCCGCCCGCGATGACGGAGGCGATCTGCCCGCCCACGTTGCAACTGATGGCGTGCATGATCAGGTGGTTCTGCGGATCGGCCTCGACGCCGAGCCGGTGCACCACGCGCGCCGACATCGGGAAGGCCGAGATGCCGCACGCCCCTACCATAGGGTTGATCTTGTGTTTCGAGAACAGGTTGAGCCCTTTGGCAAACAAAACGCCGCCCGCCGTGTCGAACACGAAGGCGACCAGACCCATGCCGATGATGAGCAGC
This sequence comes from uncultured Rhodothermaceae bacterium, assembly GCA_965363675.1. Taxonomy (GTDB): domain Bacteria; phylum Bacteroidota; class Rhodothermia; order Rhodothermales; family DASSAV01; genus CBDTTW01. The sequence continues at coordinate 10,232 of CBDTTW010000031.1, read as the reverse complement.
GTCTGGGGCTGCAAGAACTTCTCGGCCGTCATCGTCGAGGCGATGGTCAGGCCGAGCAGGATGGTGACGATGTTCGTCAGCTCGTTCTGCGCGCCCTTGGAAAGGCGGTCCACGACGCCCGCCTCGCGGAGCAGGTTGCCGAACATGAGCGTCCCGATGAGCGCCGCCGCGCTGGGCACGATCAGCGACGTGATGAGCGCCAGGGCAATCGGGAAGATGATCTTGGCGGCCTGCGAGACGGGCTTGTAGGCGTGGTCCATGCGGATCAGGCGCTCCTCGCGCGAGGTCAGCGCCAGGATGACGGGGCGCTGGATGATGGGCACGAGCGCCATGTACGAGTACGCCGCCACCGAGATCGCCGGCAGCAAGTCCGGCGCGAAGCGCGTCGCCACGACGATGGACGTAGGGCCGTCGGCGGCGCCGATGATGCCGATGGAGGCGGCCTCGCGCAAATCGAACAGGCCCGTGGCGGCGGCCAGGCACATGGTGAAGAAAATGCCGAACTGCGCCGCCGCCCCGAACAGCAGCACCTTCGGATTTTGCAGCAGCGGCTTGAAGTCGATCATGGCGCCGATCCCGATGAAGATGAGCAGCGGAAACAGCTCCGTCAGGATGCCCGCCTGGAACAGCGTCGTCAGAAAGCCGATCTCCTCGGCGCCCTCCGGGCTGAGGTGCGTGAGCACCGACGAAAAGGGCACGTTGACCAGCAGGGCCCCGAAGCCGATGGGCAGCAGCAGCGCCGGCTCGTACTCTTTCGCAATGGCGAGGTAGATGAGCACGCCCGCCACGACGAACATGATGAGGTTGCCCACCGTAACGTGGGTGACCCCGAGCATATGGATGAGGTTTTCCATTCCGAAAGGGTTGGTTGCCGGAGCGCAGGCCGGCGGCGGCCCGGCTTCATGCCGTAGGATAGCGCGCAGGAGGCCCCCCCACGCGATTATTTTTCGTTTCGGGCCCCTGCCCCGCGCTGCTATCTTGCATCCGATCGGCGCGAAGACAAAGCGCCGCTATACAACGAATTTTTTGACCGCTATGCAAACCTTCGCAAAATACCGCCGCACGCTGCGCGCCGCCTTGCTCGGGGCGTGGCTTTGCGGCCTGGCGCTGCCGGCGGCGGCGCAGCAGCCCTTTTACCTGAAAGACGGCGACACGGTCGTTTTCTACGGCGACTCGATCACCGAGCAGCAGATGTACAGCGCCTTCGTGGAAGAATACGTCATCGCGCGGTTTCCGCAGATGAACGTGCGCTTCGTTCATGCGGGCGTCGGCGGCGACAAAGTGACCGGCGGGCATGCCGGCCCCATCGACCGGCGGCTGGACCGCGACGTGCTGCCGTACAAGCCTACCGTCGTGACGATCATGCTGGGCATGAACGACGGCGGCTACAAGCCGTTCGAGCAGGCCACGCTCGACCAGTACGCCGAGGGCTACCGCCACATCCTCGACCGGCTCGCCGAAGCGCTGCCGGGCGTGCGGATCACGCTCGTGCAGCCCTCGCCCTACGACGAGTTCACGCGGCCGGTCCGCATCGCCGGGGGCTACAACACGACGCTGCGCCGCATGGGCGCGTGGGCGGCCGAGGAAGCCGCCGCGCGCGGCATGGCGACCGCCGACCTCAACACGGCCGTGGGCGCCGCGCTCCGCCGCGCCGCCGCCGAGGACACGGCGCTCGCGCAGACGATCATCCCGGACCTCGTGCATCCCGGCGAGGCCGGTCACCTGCTGATGGCGACCGAGCTGCTGAAAGCCTGGAACGCGCCGTCGGTGGTGACGCGCGTCGCCCTCGACGCGGCCGCCGGGGCCGTCCTGGCGCAGGAGCGCACGGAGGTTTCGGACGTGCAGCGCACCCCCGGCGGCCTCGCCTGGACGCAGCGCGACGCCGGGCTGCCGCTTTTCTTCAACACCGGCGACCCGGCGATTGCCCTCGCGCTGCGGCACGCCGACGTGCAGGAGGCGCTCAACCGGCAGCCGCTCCAGGTGCGCGGCCTGGCGCCCGGCGAGTACCTGCTGACCATCGACGGCGACGTTGTGGCGGGGTTGACGGCGGAAGCGCTCGCCGAGGGCATCGACCTGGGGCACTATTGGACGCCCATGCGCGACCAGGCGCGCGGCCTGCACTGGTCCACCACGAGCCACAACGACATTCACAAGGTGCTCATGAAGGCCCGCCGCGCCGCCGAGGACGACCCGCAGTTCGCGCAGGCCGCCGATCTGCTCGAGCGTCTGGAGGCGCGCGAGGTTAAAGGCCAGCGCGCCGCCGCGCAGCCGAAAGCGCGCGTGTACCGGCTGGAGCGCCGCTAAAGGCCGCGCCGGGAGCGGCGCCCATTCGCGCCGCTCCCCTCTTTCGTTTGCCCCGGCCGCCGCTTACTTTACCGGTATCTCCAAGCCAACCGGTTCCTCTCATGTGCTCCTTCCAAAAAGCCGCATGCGCGCTCGTGCTGCTGGCCTCATTCCCCTGCGCCGGTCTGGCGCAGCCGCAAACCGCCGCCGCCTGGCGCCCGCTCTTCGACGGCGCCGACATCTCCGGCTGGACGCAGCGCGGCGGCAAGGCCGCCTATACCGTCGAGGACAGCGCGCTCGTCGGCAGAGCGACGCCCGGCACGCCGAACAGCTTCCTTTCCCCTCCCGGCGACTACGGCGACTTCATCCTGGAGTACGACGCCATGGTGGACAGCCGCCTCAACTCCGGCGTGCAGATCCGCAGCCAGAGCCTGCCCTCCTACCAGCAGGGCCGCGTGCACGGCTACCAGATCGAGCTCGACCCCAGCCCCCGCGCCTACACCGGCGGCATCTACGACGAGGCGCGGCGCGGGTGGCTCTACCCGCTCTCACGCAACCCCGAGGGGCGCGAAGTCTTCCGGCAGGACCAGTGGAACCACTTTCGCGTCGAGGCCATCGGCCACACGATCCGTACGTGGGTCAACGGCCAGATGACGGCCAACCTCGTCGATGACCTGACGCCGCGCGGCTTCATCGGCTTCCAGGTGCACAGCATCGGCGCGCCGGCGCTGGCGGGCGCCGAGGTCAAATGGCGCAACATCCGCATCCTGGAGACCAACCTGGAAGCGGCGCGCATGGCCGTGGACCCGGACGTGCCGGAGTTCAATTACGTGGCGAACACGCTCACGGAGGCCGAGCAGCGCAAAGGGTGGCGGCTGCTCTGGGACGGCCGCACCACCGACGGCTGGCGCAGCGCCAAAGGCCCCGACTTTCCGGCCAACGGCTGGAGTATGGCCGACGGCGTGCTGACCATCGCGGCGACCGACGGCAAAGAGTCCGCCGGCGCCGGGGACCTCATCACGCGCGACGTGTTCAGCAACTTCGAGCTTGAAGTGGACTTCATGATCGCCGAAGGGGCCAACAGCGGCATCAAGTACTTCGTGCTGCCTGAGCTGAACAAAGGCCAGGGCTCCGCCATCGGGCTGGAGTTCCAGATCCTCGACGACGAGCGCCACCCGGACGCCAAGGCGGGCGTGGGCGGCAGCCGCACCATCGGCTCGCTCTACGACCTCATCCCCGCCGAGAACCTGACTTCGGGGGGGCGCAAGCCGGTCAACCCGCCGGGCTCCTGGAACCGGGCGCGCATCCTCGTCCAGGGCGACCACGTCGAGCACTGGCTCAACAACATGAAGGTCGTCGAGTACGAGCGGGGGTCGCAGATGTACCGGTCGCTGGTGCAGCGGAGCAAGTACGCCAAGTGGCCGAACTTCGGCATGGCCGAGGCCGGGCATCTGCTGCTTCAGGAGCACGGCAACGAGGCGCACTTCCGCAGCATCAAGGTGCGCGAGTTTTAGGCCGCAGGCCCCCGGCGTCGGCAGGCCGGGGGCGTCGGCGCGTTACGGCAGCGGCGTGTAGTCCACGACGAAGGCGTCCTCGAAGATGCCCTCCTTGCCGAGCGTTTGCCCGAACGCCTTGTGCGCGGGGTGCGGCAGGTAGGCGTCGCGGGCCGCCGCGTTCTCGAACGTGAGCAGGTAGACGTGTTCGAAGCCGAGGCTTTTGCCCTCGGGGCTGTTGTTGACGCCGTGCTCAAAGCCGACGATGCCGGGGATGCTCTTTTGCAGGCCGCGAAACGCGTCGGTGACGCGCGCGATCTGCTCGGGGGCGGCGCCGGGCTTGAATTTGAACACGACGACATGGCGAACGCGGGCGTCCTCCTGTTTCGGCGCGAACGCCAGGAGCGCGGGTAACACGACGGCGAGCGCCAGCAGGGCGGCGGCAAGGGTGCGGGTGCGATTCATGAAGCCTCGGTGGGGTCTGGGGAGCCGGATGCGCGCCGGGAAAGGCGCGCGCGTCCCCAAACTACGGCGCCGGGGGCCGGCGCGCACCCGGTCGCCGCGCCCTAATGCGCCGCGCCGTTGATGCCGAGGGCCGCGTACAGACGCTCGACGAACGCCTCTACCTCCAGTTGCTTCGGGATGCAGTCGGCGGCGCCGAGGCGGCGGCACTCCGCCTCCAGCTCGGGCGTCGCATGGCCGACGAGCAGGGCAAAGGGAGGAACGCCCGGCGGGGCCTGGCGGCGCAAGGCGCGGAGGAAATCGAGGCCGGTCTGGTCGGGCAGGGCGTAGTCGCACACGATGGCGTCGGGGCGTTCTTCTCCCGCGAGCCGCAGCGCCTCTGCGCCGTCGCGGGCGCCCACGACGCGCCAGCCGGCCCGCTCGAATACGCTATGCAGGGCGGCGTAGACGATGCTGTGTTCCTCAACGAGCAGAACTTTCCGGGGAACGTCGGTCGGCGTATCCATACGGAAGCGAAGGGCGGTTTCAAAGGCTCTCTGATGTACGCGAGAGGACCCGCCAATTTCCGTTACAAGGGTTACGTTCGTGTGCATCCTCCCCCAATGCAAACAGCCGGTCCGCCCTTAGGCAGACCGGCTGTTGCAGGCGCATCGGCGGCCGTCACCAAGCTTTGCCTTTGCCGCTTCGCTCCGAGATGTCCTCGACTACGTCGCCGGTCTCCTTATCCGACTGGAGCCGCAGGGCGATATCGGCCTGGGCGATGATGCCGACGATGGCGCCGCCCTCATCCACGATGGGAATGCGGCGCACCTGATGCTCGCTCATGGCGTCGAGCGCGCGGTGCACGTCATCTTCGGGACGGCAGCAGACCGGGTCGGCGGTCATCGCTTGCTCGACCGTGGCGGACTGCATGTCGGCGCCCTGCGCGAGCAGCTTGACGACGATATCGCGGTCGGTCACGATGCCGATGAGCTTCTTGCTGCCCTCCGACTCGACGACCGGCAGCGGGCCAACGTCCTGGTCGCGCATCATACCGGCGGCCTCCACGATAGAGGTCGAAGGGGTGCAGCACATCGGGTCGGGGGTCATCACTTCCATGCAATTCATAGCATTTCTCCCAGTCTGGTTGAACGGATCATGCGATACGGGGCGCAGCGATATGCGGCCCCCTCAGGCGCGCGGCGCGGATCGGTCGGCCTGCGCCTTTTCCAGTTTTTTCCGGGCCTTTTTCTCCAGCATCTCCTGTATGCGCGCTACGTGGGCGCCGACCTCCTCGCGGGGGTTCGGGCCCAGCAGGCCGCGGCCGTCGGCGTCCGGCGAATAGCTGAGCCGGAAGCTCACTTCCGCGCCGCCCTCGACGGGCCTAAACGTCAGCCGGCCTTCGTGCGCCGGTTGAGAGCCCAGTTCGCTCTGCCAGGCAATCTCTTCATTGCGCAGCAGCGTCGTCACGACGGAACGCGAGCGGATCGGTTCGCCGCCGGGGACTGCAATGGTCCACAGCAGGCGCCCCTGCCCTTCGTCCTCGACGCTGAGGACGTTGCTGAGGTAGTCCGGAAAGTGTTTATACGCTTTGAAATAGCGAAAGACCATCTCGACGGGGGCCGCAATCGTGAAGGTGCGGGCAACCGTGACGTGGTAGGGGGCAGGGCCGGCGGGCCGCGCCGAGCGCAGCATCCCGGCGGCGCCTGCGGCCCCGCCCCGAGGGCTCCGGCGGCGGCGCTGCGACCCCGCGCGCCATAGGCGAGCAGCGCCCCCCCGGCCAGGCCGGCGGCGGCTTGGGCGGCCAGGCTCCAGGAGCGCGCCGCAGCGGCGGCCTGCTCGGGCGTCTCGTGCACTTCGAGTTCGTTGACGACGCGGCGCACCCCGGGCGTGGACCGTACGCTGCGCAAAAGCGGCCCCACTTCTTCGCGGGGCGCCGGCCCCCGCAGCGTCACGACGCCGCCCCGGGCCTCGGCGGCGATGGCGTGCGGACGGCGGCACGCGGGCGCAATTTGCTCGCGGACGCGCGCCAGGAGCTGCTCGTCGGTGGCGGCGGGCGCGGCTTCGCCGGCAATGCGGCCGAGCGCGGCGCGCACATCGTCGCGGCGCAGCAGCCGGCGGCGGTCCGCGCCGCGCGCAGGGTCGAACAGGTACATGGCGGCCGCTCCGGCGAGCGCCCCTAAGCCTACCCCGAGGCCCATGCCTAACCCTGCCGGCGCTTCGGGCGGAGACGGTGCGGCGGGCTCGCCCTGCGGCGCGCGCGGGCCGCTGAAGAGCCGCCTGAACAACGTTTCAAGCATACGTGCGGAGAATAGGCAAAACGAACGGCCGTCTAAAGACCGGTGCGGACGATCCGCAGGCGGTTGTGCACGTCCGTGACGCCGGGGGCTTCCTCGGCCACGTCCTCGGCGAGACGCTTGGTGCGCCGGCTGTCCACGCCGCCGGTGAGCGTGACTTCGCCGCCGTCCACGGTGACCTCGATGTCGCTCGCGTCGATCTCAGGGTGGCGCATCAGCCGTTCGCAGACCTGGTCGCGGATATTGTTCACGGCGGGCTGGTAGCCTTTGGGGCCTTTGCCGGTGAACGAGGTCTGGTCCGGAAACTGGTCGGCCACGAAACCGTCGAGCGGCATGGCGAAGCGTTCGCGGCGGCCCTGCCCGCCGACATCGCCGTGGGCCGGGGCGCGCAGCGCCTCCTCGCGGCGGGGCGGCCCGTAGGGGTAGCCGCTCTGCCCGCCCACGTCGTCGCGCGGGCCGCCGGGGGGATAGTCGTCGTAGGAAGAGCGGCGGCGCGGCGGCTCGAAGCGGTCGTACTCGTCGCGGCGGCGCGGTGCGCCGGCGGCGCGGCGGTCGTACTCGTCGCGGTAGCTTCTGCGGTCTTCGTCGTAACGTCCCATGGGTGCATCCTCCTTGCCTTGACATGCAGGGGTTTAACGCACACGGGAAGGGATGCGCACGGCCGTTGCACGAAGTTTACAGCGGCTTCGAGCGGGCGCGCAGGGGCTTGAAAGCGCCCATCGCCCTGCACGATTCCCCGGCGGCCCGAAACCTCAGGGGCGCGGCGCGTTGACGCGCTGCGTCTGCGCGTGCAGCCGCCGGGCGAGGTCGTCCGCCGCGTCCCGGTAGGCCGGGTCCTCGGCCACGTTGACGTTCTCGGCCGGGTCCTTAGCGTGGTCGTAAAGCATGCGCGCTTTGGGGCGTCCGTCGCCGCCGTACCACTCGGTGTACAGGTAGCGGTCCGTCCGGATGGACTCCGAGTCGAGCCACCGGGGGAAGACGGCTTCCTTGCCGGGAGCGCCCGGGTCGGTCAGCCGGTCCGTGAAGCTCGTCCCGCCCAGCCCGTCCGGCGGCCGCAGCCCGGCCATCTGGGCCAGCGTAGGGTAAATATCCACGAACTCGACGAGGCCGGCGGCGCGCCCGGAAGCGTAGCCCGGCGCCCGCACGATGAGCGGCGCATGCACGGCGTTGTGGAAGGGCGAGTGCTTGCACCACAGACCATGCTCGCCGAGCTGCCACCCGTGATCGCCCCAGAGCACGACGATGGTGTTCTCGGCCAGCCCGAGGCGGTCCAGCTCGCCGAGCACCAGGCCGAGGCACTGGTCCATGTAGCTGATGGCGGCCCGGTAGCCGTGGTTCAGCTTGAGGGCGAGCGCGTCCGGGAGGGGCGCGGGCGCCTTGGGGACGCCTGCATAACTCCGCAGCTCTCCGAAATTATGCCCGGCTTCCTTCGGGGCGTTCCGGGGGAGGAACGGGTTGTCGGCCAGACGCAGCGCGGCCGGGTCGTACAAATCCCAGTAGCGTTGCGGCGCGTTGAACGGCAGGTGCGGCTTCAGGAACCCTACGGCGAGGAAGAAGGGTTGTCCTTCCGCCTTGAGGCGCTGAAGCTCCCGGACGGCCCGGCGGGCGATTTTGCCGTCGTAATAGGCCGAGTCCGGCGCCGGAGCCGCTTCGTAGGGAGCGCCCCGCTGGGCGCCTTTGTCCAGCGCCACGTTCTCGGGCAGCACGTAGTCCCGCCAGCTCACGTTCCGGACGGCCGGGTCCGAACCGGGATGCCAGTGCGGCCGGCTCCAACTGCGCTCGGCGTCGTCGTTGTGGTGGAGCACCTTGCCCAGCCCGACGGTGGTGTAGCCGTTTTCCCGGAACAATTGCGGCAGCGTCACCGCTCCGGGGGCGTCCTCGTCTACCCGTACGTCAAAGTTCAGAAACCGCCTGCGGGTCGGGCGCAGCCCCGTCATGAGGCTTGCCCGGGAGGCGCCGCACACCGGCACGTTGACGTAGGCCCGCTCGAAGACGACGCCCTCGCCGGCCAGGCGGTCCAGGTTCGGGGCATGGATGTCCTCGCGGCCGTAGGCGCCGAACTCGGGGCGCAAATCGTCCACGGCGATGAACAGCACGTTCGGGCGGGCCGGAGGCGCTTCCGGCGGCGGCCCGTCGGAACAGGCCGGAATGAGAAAGAGCAGCAGGGCAAGCAAGCGCATGGCGCACGCACGGAGCGGGTTGAGGACAGGAGCGCGCCGGGGCTCGCCGGCAATGGGAAATATACGGGGCGCAGGCGAAAGTCTCTTTGCTCCTTATCCCTACGATTGCGACCGGATTCCGGGTCCAGGGCGGGCGCCGCGCGCGATTCGGGAGGCGCTCGTTCCGCTCGGGCGCGCCTTCATCGCCCGGAGGGGTTGACGCCCGCCGACAGGGGCGCGCGCGAATGCGGCGCGAAGTTCACGGCGCCGGAAGCCGGCGAAGCGCCCGGGCGCCTCGCCGACTTCCTTTCGGGCCGGGGGTTAGTCTTTCTGCACCCACCGGTCGCCGTCTTTCTCATACTGCTTTTTGACGGCGCCCCAGGCCACCTTATGCGCGGCCTCCTCGCGCGAGTCCTCCGCGCTGCGCCGCTTCTCCGGGTCGGCGTACTCCTCCCAAGCGTTGTTGAAGGCCGCCCGGTAGATTTCCTGCGCATGCTCCGGCAAGCTGTTCTTGACCGAATCGGGCAGTTCTTCGAGGTTGTCGTACGGCATGGCTTCTTCCCTCCCAAACGTTGGTCCGTAAGGAAAAACCGAAAAACGACCTGTATGCTGCGCTCGCGGCTCCGATGCGAAGACCCTACCGCTTGCCTCGCAAACAGGAAGCGCCCCCTCGGAGGGATACAAGCCGGACCAGAAGCAAATGCACCGTCATCGCCTAAGTTCTCGAAAGCGCAGAACTGGAGAGCGATTTTGCAAGATTTGAAAGCGCTCGGGCCGGCAGTCGGCGCGCGGAAACGTGCGCCTGTTGCAGAGCGCTCAGTTGACCGTGGTCGCCTTGCCGTATTCGAGCCAGAGCACCATGCCGCGCCGCTCGGGGCCGAAGGGGCGGCCGTGGAGGCGGTAGAGATCTTCGAGCGCGTTGCAGAGCGTGCGGATGTCGTGTTCCTGCCGGGCGGTGGAGGCGGTATCCCATACCGATTCGATCAACCGGAGCAGCAGGAGTTCGCGGGGGCGTTCCGCCTTCGTAGACATGGCGCTGTTTCCTGAAAGCTTGTGAGGAGCATGCTTTCCTACCCTATCGGCGGCGGCGGCCAAAGCTGAAGGGCCGCGCCAAAAATCCATGCGTTCACGCGGGCGGCTCCGCAGGGGGAAGCAGGCGCTCGGCGGCCATGCGGTCGGCGGCCTCGCGCTCCAGGCGGCGGCGGTCGATCTTGCCGGCGAAGGCCGAGAGCGCGTAGGGCCAGATGCGGCGCGGCGTCAGCAGGCCCGGCAGGCGCTCGCGCAAGGCGGCGCGCAGGCGCTCCGGATCGACGGGCGCGTCGGTCTCGACGAAGGCCACGGGGACATGGCCGTACTCGGCGTCGGGAAGCGGCACGACGGCGCACAGGCGGACGTGCTCCAGGGCGCCCAGCGCCTGCTCGACGGCCTCGGGATGCACGTTTTCGCCGCCGCAGAGGAACATGGCGTCGCGGCGGCCGAGCACATGCAGGCGGCCGTGGGCGTCGAGGCGGCCGGCGTCGCCGGTGGCGCGCCAGCCCTCCGGCAGGGTCGCCGGGGGG
>CBDTTW010000030.1:0-22692 GCA_965363675.1 uncultured Rhodothermaceae bacterium | reverse complement strand
ACAGGCGGCGGGCATGCTGCGCGAGCCGCTGGAGCGCCGCGCTCAGGCCGCCCGCGTCCAGCTCGACGGGGGCCAGGCCGCGCGCTAGGCCGCGCGCGTAGTTGTCGGCTTCCTTGACCAGCTCGGTGATCTCGGCCACCGCCTGCCCGGCCTCCCGGTCGGCGGCGCCGAGGCGGCGGGCCACGTTCTGGCTGATGAGGCCGATGCCGGTGAGCATCTGGCCGAGGCCGTCGTGCAGGTCCTGCCCGATGCGCCGCCGCTCGCGCTCGCCCGCCTCCAGCAGCTCGGCTTCGAGCCGGCGCCGCTCGGTGATGTCGCGCACGACGCCGGTGAAAATGCGCTTGCCGCCGATGCGCACCTCGCTGACGGCCAGATCCATCGGAAACGTGCGGCCGTCCTTGTGCAGCCCGAGCACCTCGCGGCCGATGCCGATGATGCGGCGCTCGCCGGTGTGGTAGTAGCGCTCCATGTACGCGTCGTGGTGGCTGTGGTACGGCTCCGGCATCAGGACGCGCACGTTGCGCCCCACCGCGTCGGCGCGCGCCCACCCGAAGATGCGTTCGGCGGCAGGGTTGAACGATTCGATGACGCCGCGCTCGTCAATGGTAATGACGCCGTCCACGGTCGTCTCGACGATGGCGCGGGCGCGGGCCTCGCTCTCGGAGAGCGCTTCTTCGGCGCGCTTACGGTCCAGAAAGGCGGCCAGCACGTTGGCGACGGCGGCGATGAAGTGCTCGTCTTTCTTGCTGAACGGGCGCAGCCGCCGCGCGTGCGCGCACAGCACGCCGTAGCCGTCCTCGTCGCCGGTGATCTGCACCCCGAGGCTGCTCGTAAACCCCTGGCTGCGGAAAAAGTCGTGCTCGGCCACGCCCGCCGCCGCCTCCAGCCGCTCTACGACAACCGGGCGCTCGTCGCGGAGCGCCCGGCGCAGGAACGAGCCCGGCCCGGCCCCGGCGTAGACGCTGCCCACGCGCAAGCGCCCGCACCCGACGACGGCGCGCAGCGCCAGGGCCTCGGCGGCGGGCGGCCCCTCGAACACGGCGCAGCAGTCCACGCGCAAAGCGTCGGCCACGGCGCGCACGGCGAAATCCATGACCTCCTGTTCGTCGCGGAGCGTCAGGGCGCGCCGGCCGATCTCCGAGACGGCGGCTTGCTGCCGGATGGCGGCTTCCAGCTCGGCCTCGGCGGCTCCCCGCGCCAGGCGCCGCGCGATCTGCCGGAACGCCTTGCGCAGCAGGTGCAAATTGGCCTCGTAGCCGGGCGCCAGCGCAATACGCTCGTCGAAGCCTTCGGGCGGCGGCCCGGCGGCCTCCGTGCAGACGAGCACGCGCGCCGCCGCCTCGGGCAGCGCGCTTCGGGGCGCCGCCCCGGCGCAGGCGCCGCGCACCACCACGGCTACATCCACCGGGCCGGCGGCTGGGCCGCTCCATGCCGCCTCGACGTGGTACTGCTCCGCCTCCAGAGCTTCCTGCACGGCGGCGGCGTGGTCGTGCTCCTCATATAGTACAAAAGCCAGCATCGGCGGAGCCATGAAGCATGATGAAACGGGGACGGCTTGCGCTCCCCTAACAGCGCCCCGGGCCGAGTTGTTCTTGTGGGGGATTTCCCTACACACTGCGCCGGGGCATTCCCTATCTATGCAAAAATCAGATTAATCGTATCTTCATAAAGTTACCGCTTTGTAACCGCCTCTGAGGCGTTCACCTCCTGAAGGCGGCGCGGCGCGCGCAAAGAGGTGGCCGCAATTTTACCCTTTTCAAAACAACGACTTCTACGCTTCTTGACGGCGGCTTCACGAAGGCGTTGCGTATCTTTTGCGGCCCCATCCGAACGAATCGTACGACGCCCCAACGCTTAATAAAGCATCTACATGAAAACTGAAGCAAACGACGCCCGTCAGGAAGCCGTGGCCGTCGAGGAGTGGCAGGGAGGCGAGCCGAGCGCGAACATCGAGCTGTTCCGCTACGACGATGCCATTGTGCGCATGTTCGTCATTGCGACCGCCCTGTGGGGCATCGTCGGCATGACCGTCGGCGCGCTCATCGCGTTGCAGCTTCCGTTCTGGCAGGCCAACCTGGGCGAATACCTGAGCTTCGGGCGTCTGCGGCCGCTGCACACCAACGCGGTCATCTTCGCCTTTGCCGGCAACGCGATCTTCGCGGCGATCTACTACTCTACGCAGCGCCTCTGCAAGACGCGCATGTTCAGCGACGTGATGAGCCGCATCCACTTCTGGGGGTGGCAGAGCATCATCGTATCGGCCGCGCTTTCGCTGCCGCTCGGCTTCACGACGAGCAAGGAGTACGCCGAGCTGGAGTGGCCCATCGACATCGCCATCGCCGCCGTGTGGGTGGTCATGGCCGTCAACTTCTTCCTGACGCTGCGCATCCGCCGCGAGAAGCACATGTACGTGGCGATCTGGTTTTACATCGCCACCATCGTCACCGTCGCGGTGCTGCACATCGGCAACAGCATCGCTTTGCCGGCGGGGCTCTTCAAGAGCTACCCGGTGTACGCCGGCGTGCAGGATGCGCTCGTGCAGTGGTGGTACGGCCACAACGCCGTCGCGTTCTTCCTCACGACGCCGTTCCTGGGCCTGATGTACTACTTCCTCCCGAAGGCCGCCGACCGTCCGGTGTTCTCCTACCGCCTCTCCATCGTGCACTTCTGGAGCCTCGTGTTCATCTACATCTGGGCCGGACCGCACCACCTGAACTACACCGCCCTCCCCGAGTGGGCCGCCACGCTGGGCATGGTCTTCTCCGTCATGCTCTGGATGCCGAGCTGGGGCGGCATGATCAACGGCCTGTTCACGCTGCGCGGCGCCTGGCACAAGCTTCGCGACAGCGTCGTGCTCAAGATGTTCGTCGTGGGCATCACGTTCTACGGCATGTCCACCTTCGAGGGGCCGATGCTCTCCGTCAAGAGCGTCAACGCGCTCAGCCACTATACCGACTGGACGATCGGGCACGTGCACTCGGGCGCGCTCGGCTGGAACGGCTTCATGACCTTCGGCATGATCTACTGGCTTCTGCCCCGCCTGTGGCGCACCAAGCTCTGGAGCGACCGCCTCGCCAACACCCACTTCTGGATCGGCACGGTCGGCATCCTGCTCTACGTGCTCGCCATGTATTCCTCGGGGCTGACCCAAGGCCTCATGTGGCGCGCCTTCGACGAGAGCGGCCGCCTGATGTACCCTGACTTCGTCGAGACCGTCTCCCAGGTCATCCCGATGTACTGGGTGCGCCTCGTGGGCGGGCTGATGTACCTCGCCGGCGCGATCATGCTTTCGGTCAACATGTTCATGACGATCCGCCAGGCTCCCGACGAGCTGCCCGACCCGGTGTATGCCGCCCCGCGCCGCGCCGCCCCGGCCGCCTGACCCCTTCACGGTAACCCCCGAACGCACACACGATGAAACGTCTCTTCCGCACCGACGGGCTGCACCGCAAGCTGGAAGGCTGGCCGCTGGTGTTCACCATCCTGACGACCCTCGCCATCATGGTCGGCGGCGTCGTGGAGTTCCTGCCGATCCTGCTCGTCAAGTCGAACATCCCGCGCATCAGCACGGTCAAGCCGTTTACGCCGCTCGAAGTGGCCGGGCGCGACCTCTACATCCGCGAAGGCTGCAACAACTGCCACTCGCAGATGGTGCGCCCCTTCGCCGACGAGATCGAGCGCTACGGCGAGTACTCGAAGCCCGGCGAGACCATCTACGAGCACCCGCACATCTGGGGCTCGAAGCGCACCGGCCCGGACCTGGCGCGCGTCGGCGGCAAGTACCCCGACCTCTGGCACGTGCGCCACATGGAAAACCCGCGCTCGACCAGCCCGCGCTCGATCATGCCGAACTACGACTGGCTGCTGCGCCACGACCTCGACCTGGCTTCGCTGCCGCGCCGCGTCAAGACGCTTCAGCGCCTCGGCGTGCCCTACACCGACGCCGAAGTCGCGGCCTCGGCGGACGACGCCCGGAAGCAGGCCGCTCAAATCGCCCGCTCGGTCGCGGAGCAGGGCGGCCCGGCCGCGTTGGAGAACAAGGAGATCATCGCCATGGTGGCCTACCTGCAACGTCTGGGCAAGGACATCCAGACGCAGGCCCTCGCTGAAAACGCGCCGTAAACCCGCTACGCCTTATGATGAAGGAAGTCATACGCGCCATGGATACCGGCCTGCTCGGCCAGATCGGCGTCGTCGCCTTCGTGATCGCCTTCGTACTGATCGTCGCCTACGTCGTCACGATGCCCCGGCGCAAACGGGACGAATTCAAGAACATGCCCCTGGACGACTAAACGTTCTCACCGCACGCACCCCACACGCTGATGAGCACCGAACCCCAAGACAACACCCCGGCAAACGAAGACGAGGTTCCGGACCAGGTTATCGCCGGCCACCGCTACGACGGCATCCAGGAGTACGACAACCCGATGCCCGGCTGGTGGGTCTGGCTGTTCATAGGCACCATCGTATTCTCCGGCGTCTACGTGGCCGGTTTGCACTTCTTCGGCTTCATCGACTCGTACCAGGACGACCTCGCCGGGCGCCGGCAGGAGATCGCCGTCACGCGGGCGGCCTATGAGCAGGCCAACCCGACCTTCGAGGCCGACGAGACCAGCCTGGCGCAGTTCGTGGCGGACGAGGCCGCCGCCGACGCCGGCAAAGCGCACTACGCCACGTACTGCGCCTCCTGCCACGGCGACGCGGGCCAGGGCCTCATCGGGCCCAACCTGACCGACGACTACTGGATCCACGGCGGCCGGAACACCGACATCTTCGAGGTGCTCACCGTCGGCGTCGCGGCCAAGGGCATGCCCGCCTGGGACGCCGTGCTCAGCGGCGAGCAGCGCGCCCAGGTAATCGCCTTCATCCGCACGCTCGGCGGCACCCAGCCGGCGGGCGCCAAGCAGCCCGAGGGCGAACTCGTCAAGACCGGCTGAGGCCGCGCGCCTTCGCCGTCCCCCCGCCAAAGAGGGCTCCGGCTTGCCACGCAAGCGCCGGCGCCCTCTTTGGTTTTCACGTGCAATCCTAAATGACCACATAACCTTTGCGCCGCTCCCGAGTTGAACCCGTCGATGCAGACGTTAGATGTTAAGGAACAGACGCATATCACGTAATCTTGCTGCTTTTATAATATGGCGCGCAAGCAATTTTTAGATAGCGATACCGTCGGCGTACTCGACTCGCCGGAAGAAGTCCTTTCCACGCTCACCAAGGAAGGCAAGCGCAAGTGGGTTTACCCCGTGCCGAGCCACGGCCGCTACTGGCGCGCGCGCAAGGCGCTCGGGTGGTTCCTGATCGTGCTGTTCCTCGGCCTGCCCATCGTCCGCCTGAACGGCCGCCCCGCCCTCCTGCTGGATTTCGTGCACCGCGAGTTCGCCATCCTCGGCACGGTGTTCTACCCGACCGATACCCTGCTGCTGATGCTGTTCATGATCGGGTCGCTGCTCTCGATCTTCCTGTTCACGGCGCTGCTCGGGCGCGTGTGGTGCGGCTGGGGATGTCCGCAAACGGTTTACCTGGAGTTCGTCTTCCGGCCCATCGAGCGCCTGATCGAAGGCAAGGAGCATGTGCGCAAGCGCCGCGACGCCGGCCCGTGGACGTGGGACAAGCTCTGGCGCAAGTCGGTCAAGCTCGGCATCTTCGCTGCGATCTCCCTTTTCCTGGCGCATACGTTCGTGGCGTACTTCGTCGGGTGGGACGCTCTGCTGCGCTGGATGCAGCGTTCGCCGACCGAGCACTGGGGCTTCTTCGTGATGATGGGTATGACGACGGGGCTGGTGCTCTACAACTTCGCCTACTTCCGCGAGCAGCTTTGCACCATCGCCTGCCCGTATGCCCGCATCCAGTCGGTGCTGCTCGATCCGGACTCGCTCATCGTCAGCTACGACCCCGGCCGCGGCGAGCCGCGCGGCAAGCGCAAGCTTCAGCACGCCGACAGCGGCGTCGCCCTGGGCGACTGCATCGACTGCGGCGCGTGCGTGCGCACCTGCCCCACCGGCATCGACATCCGCGACGGCCTCCAGATGGAGTGCATCGCCTGCACGCAGTGCATCGACGCCTGCGACGAGATCATGGACCGCATCGAGAAGCCGCGCGGGCTGATCCGCTACACCTCCGAGCGCGAACTGATGGGCCTCAAGACGCGGCGCATCCGGCCGCGCACGGTGTTCTACATGGCCGCGCTGCTGCTGATGAGCTCCGGCTTCATGCTGGTGCTTTCGCAGCGCGGCGGCTACGAGGTCAACGTCGGGCGCAGCGTCGGGGGGCCGTTCACCGAGCTGCCCGACGGCCGCATCGCCAACCGCCTCCGGTTCCGCGTGCGCAACCAGGGCGACGAGGCGTTCACCTTCACGGTAGAGGCCACCGCTCCGGCGGGCGCCGAAGTCAAGCTGGTCGGCCCCTCCCCGGTCGCCGTCGGTCCGCAGCAGCTCAAGCGCATCGAGGCGTTTGTAGTGGCCCCGTCCGCGACGTTCCACAGCGGCGCGCAGCAGGGCCATTTCGTGCTCCGCTTCAGCAACGGGGAAACCTACGAGACCGACTTCCCGCTGCTGGGCCCCTCGAAATAAACGCCTTCAACCCGATGAAAAACCCGATCCCTCCGCACATTGCGTGGCCGGCTTTTATCATCCTGTTGCTGCTCGGCGGCATCGGGAGCACGTTCGCCGCGCTCTACGCCTCGAAGATCGACGGCGGCCCGCGCGTCGTGGACGACTACTACCGGAAGGCGGCCAACTGGGAGCAGACGATGGCCGCGCGCAAAGCCAGCGAGCGCCTCGGCTGGCGCGCCACGGCCGCCGCCGAGGCCGCCGGAGCCGGCGGGGCGCGCCGCGTCACCCTGACCGTCGTAGACTCGGCCGGGGCGCCCGTGGCGGGCCTGAGGGGCGCCGCTACGCTCTACCGCCCGCAAAGCCCTGCGCCCCTGGCCGAGCAGCCGCTTGCGGAGGTCGCGCCCGGCCGCTACCTGTTCACCGCGCCGATGCCGGAACGCGGCCTCTGGGACATCGAGCTCAAGGCGCAGCGCGGCGACACGACGTATGCCGCGCGCGTGCGCACCGAAACCCACTAGGTCCTGCGGCATGAGGCCAGAGGAAACGACGGACGCCGGGGAAGCCTGCGCCCACTGCGGCCTGCCGGTGGGCGCCTACCCCGTCGAGGCGGCTTCGGGCGTGCGCTTCTGCTGCACCGGCTGCTCGGTCGTTTACGCGACCCTTCGCGCCGAGGGCTACGGCGACACCTACTACCGCCTGCAAAAGTTGGCCCCCGGCGCCCGCCCGGCGCAGCCTGCCCAGACGCCGACGGACGCCCTGCAACTGGGCGAGCTCGACACCGAAGCTTTCCTTTCCGAGCACGCGCGCCCGGCGCCCGGCGACGAGCGCGCCATCGAGCTTTTCCTCGACGGGGTGCACTGCGCCGCGTGCGTGTGGCTCGTCGAGCAGCTTCCGTTCGCCGTCGAGGGCGTCCGCGAGGCGCGCCTCGATCTGGCGCGGGCGCGGCTGACGCTGCGCTGGGACCCTGCGCGGGCGCGCCTCTCCGACGCGGCGCGCTGGCTGGCCCGCTTCGGCTACACCACGCATCCGCTCTCGGCCGAAACAGGCGCGCTCCGCACCGCCGCCGAGCGCCGCCTGCTCATCAAGCTCGGCATCTGCTGGGCGCTGGCGGGCAACATCATGCTGCTCGCCTTCGCGTTCTACTCGGGGCTCGACCTTGCCGACGACCGCTCGCTCGCCTCGTCGGGGCGCTGGATGAGCCTCGCCCTGGCGACGCCCTCGCTCCTGTTCGGCGGCTCCGAGTTTTTCCGCGCCGCCTGGGCTTCGGTGCGCTACGCCTGGCGCACGCGCGACCCGCGCAACCTGCACATGGACCTGCCGATCAGCCTGGGCATCCTGGCCGGTTTCACGCAAAGCGCGTGGGCCACCGCCGCAGGCTCCGGCGAAGTCTGGTTCGACTCTATCGCCGTGCTCATCGCGGCGCTGCTGACGGCCCGCTGGCTGCAAATGCGCAGCCGCCGCCTCGCCGGCGACGCCACCGAACGGCTGCTCTCGCTCCTGCCGACCATGGTGCGGCGCATCGACGCCGGCGGCGCCGTCGCGGTCGTCCGCGCCGAGGACGTGCAGCCCGGCGACCTGGTGGAAGTCCCCGCCGGCGAAGTCGTGCCGGTGGACGGCATCGTAGAGACCGGCGCCTCGGCGCTGAACAACGCCGTGCTCACGGGCGAGAGCCGCCCCGAGCCGGCGGCGCCCGGCGCGCTCGTGCAGGCCGGGGCCTCCAACATGACCGCCCCGCTGCGCATCCGCGTGAGGGCCGCCGGCGCCCAGACGCGCGTCGGGCGGCTCCTGGCGTGGGTGCGCGACCAGGAGCACCGAGGGGCGCCCGTCGTGCTCCTGGCCAACCGCATCAGCGGTTATTTCGTCCTCGGCGTGCTGCTGCTCTCAGCGGCGACCCTCGCCGGCTGGTACGTCGCCACCGGCGAGCCGGGCGTTTCGCACGTGGTGGCCCTGCTCGTCATCACGTGCCCGTGCGCCCTGGGCATGGCGACCCCTCTTGCCATGACCGTAGCGGCCGGGCAGGCCGCGCGCGCCGGCATCTTCATCAAAAGCGACGAGGCCCTCCAGCAGCTCGCCGCCGCCGACTGCATCGTGCTCGACAAAACCGGCACGCTCACGCGCGGCGACATGACGCTTGCCGCCGCCGACGGCGACCCGGCCGCCCTGGAGGCTGCGGCCCTGCTGGAGCAGCACAGCAACCACCCCATCGGGCGGGCGCTGCGCAAAGCCCTGCGCCCGCCGGCCGCCCCGCCGGAGGCCGTGCTGGAAGAAGCCGTCGCCGGGCAGGGCCTGCGCGGCCGCGTCGGAGGGCGCCGCGTCGTGGTGGGCCGCCCGGCGTGGGTCGCCGAACATGCCGACGGCGCCGACATCGACTACCAGGCGCGCCTGGAGGCGTACACCGCCGCCGGTTACACCCCCGTCGGCGTGGCGCTCGACGGCCGCCTGGCCGCTATGGCCGCCGTCGGCGACGCCGTGCGCCGCTCGTCGGCCCCGCTCGTGGCGGCGCTCAAAGCCTCCGGCAAGGCCGTGTACATGGCCTCCGGCGACCACCGGCGCGTCGCGGCCACCGTCGCCGAGCAGCTCGGCATCCTGCCGGAGCATGTGCTGGGCGAAGCCGCCCCCGAGGACAAGCAGCGCTTCATCCGCGAGCGCCGCCGGGAGCACCGCAGCGTCGTCATGGTCGGCGACGGCGTCAACGATGCCGCCGCGCTTCAGACGGCGCACGTCGGCATCGCCGTGCACGGCGGCAGCTCCGCCAGCATGGTCGCCGCCGACGTGTTCCTGACGCGTCCCGGCCTCGAACCGGTGATCGAACTGCTCGAAGGCGCGCGCAACGTGATGCGGACGGTGCGCCGCAACCTCGCTATCTCGCTGCTCTACAACCTCGCCGGAGCCGCCGCCGCCATGCTCGGCCTCGTCGATCCGCTCGTGGCCGCCATTGCCATGCCGCTCAGCTCGCTCGTCGTGGTCGCCTCCTCCATCCTGCAACGCTCGTTCCGCCCGCGCCTGTGGGCGGGCCGCGACGAGGACGCCGCCCCCCTGTTGAACCCCTCCCCGGCTTCCGGGTTAAAACAGCCCGCGACGGCCGCCGCCGCCTGAAGATCGGCCGCCCCGGCGTCCGTGCGGCTCCGCCCGCCTTCATCCCCTGTTGCGCCCTATGAATATCCTGTTCCTGTTGGTGCCCGTGGCGATTGTGCTGGCCGCCGCCGGCGTCGCGGGCTTCCTCTGGGCCGTGCGCAGCGGCCAGTTCGACGACGTGCAGACGCCTGCGCTGCGGGTGCTCATCGAGGACGATGCGCCCGTGCAACGCCGCCCCAACGCCCCGGAAAACAAGGCTCCATGACGACCGCCCCCCTTCGCTATACCGTCGATCCGTTTCTGGTGAACCGCTACAACCGTCCCGGTCCGCGCTACACCAGCTACCCCACGGCGCCCCTTTTCGACGACGCCTTCGGCCCGGAAGCGTACGCCGAGGCCATCCGCGCCTCGGACGCTGCGCCCCAACCGCCCGACCTGTCGCTGTACTTCCACCTGCCGTTTTGCCGGGCGCTTTGCTTTTACTGCGGCTGCCACATGCTCGTCACGCACCGCCCGGAGAAGATCGACCACTACCTCGGCTACCTCGCGCGCGAGGTCGGCATGGTCGCGCCGCTCGTAAGCCCGGAGCGGCGGGTCCGCCAGCTCCACTGGGGCGGCGGCACGCCCACCTACCTTACGCCCGAGCAGATCGGCCGCCTCATGGACCTGACGCGCCGCGCCTTCACGCTTGCCGACGACGCCGAGGTCAGCCTCGAAGCCGACCCGCGCGGCCTCGACGCGGCGCGCCTCCAGGCCGCCCGCGACCACGGCTTCAACCGCATCAGCATCGGCGTGCAGGACTTCGCGGCCGACGTGCAGCAAGCGATCGGCCGCATCCAGCCTTACGCGCTCGTGGCCGAGACCGTCGCCCATAGCCGCGCCCTCGGCTTCGAGGGCATCAACTTCGATCTCATCTACGGCCTGCCGCACCAGACCGAAGCGTCCTTCCGCGAAACGCTCCGCCAGGTGATCGCGCTCGGGCCGGACCGCATCTCGCTCTTCAGCTACGCGCATGTGCCGTGGCTCAAAAAGCATCAGAGCCTGGTGCCCACCGAGGCCCTGCCCGACGCCGAAACCAAGCTGCGCATCTTCACCCAGGCCATCGAGCAGCTTACCGGCGAGGGCGGCTACCGGTACATCGGCATGGACCACTTCGCGCGCCCCTCCGACAGCCTGTGCCGCGCCCAGGACGCCGGGACCCTCTACCGCAACTTCCAGGGCTACACCACGCACGCCGGCTCCGACATCCTCGCCTTCGGCATGTCGGCCATCAGCCAGGTGACCTCGGCCTATGCGCAGAACGTGAAAGAACTCGGCGCCTACTACGCCGCCCTCGATGCCGGCAGGCTGCCCACGCAGCGCGGCATCCGCCTCACCGGCGACGACCAGCTTCGGCGGCACGTCATTACGCGGCTCATGTGCGATTTCAGCCTGAACAAACAAGCCGTCGAAGATGCTTTCCACATCGATTTTGAGGCGTATTTTGGGGACGCCCTCGAAGGACTCTCGGCGCTGGCCGCCGACGGCCTCGTGCGGCTGGAGGAGCGCCGCATCGAAGTGACGGACGTAGGCCGCCTGCTCATCCGCAACATCGCAATGCTCTTCGATGCGTACCTCGACCGCGCCCCTGAGGCCCGGCCCCGGTTCTCGCAGACCGTTTAACCAAGCTCACACCCTCTGAAGGATATGGCGCAACCGACCCCGCAGCACCTCCCCGCATCGCCTCCGGCCGCCGGCGCGGCCGCCCCGCGCGCCCAGGCGCCGGTCGTGCTGAGCTGGCCCGCCCAGCCCGACGCGCGCGGCTACTGGCTGGAGATCAGCCGCGACCCGCAGTTCCGCGAGGTGGCGCAGGACTTCCTCGTCGGGCGCGGCGCCTCGGCGACGCTGCCGCCGGAGCTGGCGAGCGCGCCGGGACCGCTCTACTGGCGCGTCAAGGCGCAGCAGGCCGACGGCTGGGGTCCGTACGGCGCCGCGCAGCCCGTTGCCGCAGCGGCTTCGGCCCCTGCCGCCCCCGCATCTGCCCCGGCGGCTCCGAAGCGCCCTGACTACAGCCGCCGGGGCTCGTACCCGCTGCGGCCCAGCGGCGGCGCGCCCACCGACGCCGGGATGCTGGAACTCGAATGGCGCCCGGCGCCGGGGGCGCAGCGCTACCATGTGCAGATCGCGCGCGACGAGGCGTTTGCGCAACGCGTCTTCGATGCCCCCGTCGGCCGCGCCGCTGACCTGACGCTCTACGACATGCTGCCCGAGGACAAGAAAACCTATTACTGGCGCGTGCGCTCCGAAGGCCCCCAGGGGTGGGAGGACTGGAGCCAGGCCGCCGCGTTCACGGCGGCCTCCCACCGCGACGTGGATTCGTACCGGCAGCGTCTAGAGCGCGAGACGATGCAGGAGCAGCAGCGCGAGCGCGCCGAGCAAGGCAACGTAGAGGCGGCCATCGACGCGGTCGGCGGCGATTTCACGAGCCCGCGCGAAGTCACCTACACCCTCGCCGTCATGCTTACGACGTTTTTCATTATGCTTGCGCTGAGCTTTATCCTGGGCGCCGCCGTCTAGGCCGCGCCCTCACTTCCTTTACCTCCGCACCGCATGTTCGCTTTTCACACGACGCTCGTACTGCTGCACATCTTGACGGCGGCGGCCTGGTTCGGGCTGGGCCTGCGCGTGGCGGCGCCGCTGCGCCTGCTCGCGCCCGGCCTCCAGGGGGCCCCGGCCGACGCCATTATCGCCGGCGGCGCCGGCACGGCCCGCCTCATGACGATCTTTGCCGCCCTGACGGCGATCTTCGCGGCGGGCGCGTTCTTCACGGGCGGCGGCTTCGCGCGCTACGGCCCGGCCTACCACGCCAGCATCCTGCTCATCCTCGTGCTGCTGGGCGTGCAGATCCTGCTCATCCAGAAGCCCTGGAGCGCCCTTGCCGCCGGGGTCACCGACGCCGCGAGCGCCCGCAAACGCATCGCCGCCGGAACCGGCGTCGGGCACCTGCTCTGGGTCGTGCTGCTGTTCCTGATGTTCTGGGACAACTACCAGGGCGTAGCGCTGCGCTAGCAGCCTTTGAAAACCGGCTTGCGCTTTTCCTTGAACGCCTGGATGCCCTCGGCGTAGTCGTCGCTGTCGTAGACCTCGCGGCGGATGCTCTGGATCATCTCGAACGTCTCGGCCGAGAGCATCTGCCCCTTGAGCAAAAGCCGGAACTGCCGCTTGATGACGCGCACGGCGAGCGGAGCGTTTTTCGCAATGGCCGCCGCCATCTCAAACGTGAACGCCTCCAGGGCGTCCGCCGGCACGACGTGGTTGACCATCCGTACGTTTTCGAGGTCGTAGGCCGTGATGGAGCCGGCCGTAAAGAACATCTCCTTGGCCTTGTGCGGCCCGAGCGCGTAGAGGAAGCGCGCCAGCCCCGAGGCGTTGTACGGCACCCCCAGCTTGGCGGGCGTCATGGCAAACGTGACGTGCTCGGCGCAGATGATGATGTCGCAGCAGATGCACAAATCGCAGGCCCCGCCCCACACGCTGCCGCCGATCATGCCGATGACCGGCACCGGATGATCCTGCACGGCCCGCAGCAGCCGTTCGAGCGGGTCCTGATGCCCCAGCGGGTCGCGGCGGCCGGTCGGCAGCTCGTTGATGTCGTGGCCCGCCGAGAACACCTTCATGCCGGGCGCGGCGCGCAGCACCACCACATGCGCGCCCCGGCGCTCCAGGTCTTCGAGCGCCGCAATGGCCGCCTCGATGAGCGCATGGCTCAGCGCGTTCAGCCGCGAAGGGTTGTTGAGCGTGACGACGCCGACTTTATTCTCCAGGGTATAGGCGACGATTTCAGACGTATCGGTAGTCATGAGTTTTCTCGTGTGAAGGCATGTAGATCGAAGCAACCCGGCGCCCGCGCGCTGCGCCGGGAGGGGGAAAGCGGCCTCACGTGCGGAGCGCGGCGAGGTGCTGCGCCGCCTGCGCGGCCGAGGCCAAGGGGTCCGGCGCCGCGTCGTGCGCGACGATCCAGTGGGCGACGCCTGCGGCGCGCCCCTCCTGGACGATGTCGGCAAAGTCAAAGGCACCGGCCCCTATCGCCGCCGCGCCCTGATCCGGCCCGGGGTCCATATCCTGGAGCAGGCAAAGGGCGAAGCGGCCCGGGTAGCGGGCGAAGTAGTCCAGCGGGTCGGCGCCGCCCCGGACGGCCTGGTACACGTCCATCTGCATCGTCACCACGTCCGGGTCGGTCCGGCGCAGCAGCACATCGCAGGGCACGCGGCCCTCGGCGCGCCCGAAGGCCGCCTCCTGGCAGCGCACCGCCAGCCGCAGGCCGCGCGCGGCACAGCGCCGCCCGAGCGCGCTGAGCGCCTCGGCCGTCCGGCCGACCTCGGCCGGAGTAAGCGCCGGGGCGCCCGCAGGCCATAGGCTATGGCAGACGAGGTACGGCTGGTCCATGTAAAGCGCCTCCTCGATCTGCGCCTCCGGGTCGGCCTGAAGCGCGGCCAGACTTGCGCTCCCGGCGACGGGCGCCAGCCCGAACCGCTTGAGCAAGTGCTTGAAACGCACTTTCGAGGGGCCATAAAAGCCGTTGAACGCGACCTCGCGGTACCCGAGGGCCGCCAGGCGTTCGAGCGTAACGTAGAAGTCCGCTTCTAGCGGCGCGCGCAGAAAGCCCAGGTCGATGCCGAGCGGGATGCCTTCGCGCGGCCCCGCGCCCCACACGGGCGCCAGCAGCGCCGCCCCGGCCGTATGCAGGAAACGCCTTCGGTTCATGGGCGCGCCGCAGTCGTAACTTGCTTGCCCTCCCGAAACCTCACCGGCGCTGCATCGTCAAGCAGGTGCAGGCAGAAACGCATTGGCTATAGCACCTTACGAGCATTCATGAAAAAACGGCATAAAGTCGGCATCGCCGCCGTCGTAGTGGGCGGGGCGGCCGCGTGGTTCCTCTCGCGCAAGCGGCGCGCGAAAGACGCCTGGCAGGACACGTTCTCGTACACGAACCGCGTAAAGATAGAACACAACCTGAAGGAAGCGAGGGATACCCTGGAGCGAAAAGTAACGGGCATCCTCGGGCAGCAGGAGCCCTAGGCGCCGCCCTACGCCTCGATAGGCTGCGGCGGCGCGGCGCACGCGGCTTCCGGCGCAAACAAGTCGGCCTCGGGCGCGCTGAGGGTCCGCGTGGCCTGAAAGACCGGTTTCGCCTCGTCTATATCCGCCGACGCGGCCGCGCCCAGCTCTTTGAAGCGGCGGGCCGCCACGAGAAACCGGCTCTCGAACGAGCCGGCCGCCTTGTTATACGCCCCGACCGTTTTATCCAGGTGGCTGCGGATCTCCTCGAAGTGCCCTGCCAGCACTCCGGCGCGCTCGTACAAATCCTTGCCGAGCCGGCTGATCTGCTGCGCGTTCTCGGCGACCTGCTCCTGACGCCAGCCGTAGGCCACCGCGCGCAGCAGCGCGATGAGCGTCGTCGGGGTGGCGAGGATCACCCGCTGATCGACGCCTGCCTCGATCAGGTCCGGATCGTGCTGAAGCGCTGCGCTGAAGAACGTCTCGCCGGGCAGGAACAGCACCACGAACTCGGGCGAGGGGTTGAACTGGTCCCAGTAGTTCTTCTGGCTGAGCTGCTTCAGGTGCGTGCGGATATGCCCGGCATGGCGCTTCAGGCAGTCGGCGCGCGCGCGCTCGTCGGACGCGTCGAGCGACTCCAGGTAGCCCATCAGCGGCGCCTTCGAATCAACGACGATGCGCTTGTGGTTCGGCAGGTGGATCACCATGTCGGGTCGCAGCCTCCCTCCCTCGGCCTCCACGCTCGCCTGCTCCCGAAAGTCGCAGCGGGCCTCCATGCCTGCCATCTCCACGACGCGGCGAAGCTGGATCTCGCCCCAGCGCCCGCGCACCGCCGGCGCCCGCAGCGCCGTGACAAGGTTTCCAGTCTCCTTCTGAAGCTGGATCTGCGACTCCAGAAGCCCCCGCACCTGCGCGTCGAGCGCGCCGTAAGTTTTCGTCCGCTCCTTCTCGACCTCCTGAAGCTGCGCCCCCACCCGGTCCAGAGACTCGCGGATAGGCCTGACCAGGTCGCCCACCGCCTGCTGGCGCTTCTCCAGCTCGCCTTTGGACTGCTCCTGGAAGGCCGCCAGGTGCGCCTGCGCCAGTTGCAGGAACGAATCGTTATTCTTGCGGAGCGCCTCGGACGAGAGCGCCTTGAACGTGTCCGAGAGGGCTTGTTGCGCCTCGGCAAGCAGCGCCTTCTGCTCCTCGAAGTGCTTCTTCCGCTCGGCGAGTTGCGCGCGTAGTTCTGCGGCCTCGGCCCCGAGCGCGCCCAGGTCGCGGGCCTGCGCGTCGAGGCGTTCACGGCGCTCCCTCAGGTCGGCTTCGAGCCGCAGGCTCCGCTGCTCGGCGGCCTCGGCGCGGCTTTCGGCGGCGCTGCGGCGCTCCATTTCCACCTGCGCCTGCCGGTCGCGCTCGGCGAAGCGGTCCTTTTGGTGCACCACCTCGGCCTTTACGTCGTGCAGGAGGTTATCGGCCTGGCGCGCCCGCTCCTCCAGGGTGGCCTTCTCCGCCGCGAACTGCGCCGCCGCCTGCTGCGTCGCCCCGGCAATTTTGCCCCTCAGGACGACCCACGCGGCTGCCGCTCCTATCGCGGCGCCGAGAAGAACAGGCAACCATTCCATAACCCTGCACCCTTGTTGAATCGGAGCGTGCGCCCTCGGGCGCCGGTTTCTTTCAAGATAGGCAATGCCTTCGGAAATGAGGACGCCCCAGCGAAAACCGCCCCCGGCCCTGCGTCCGCATTGTCCGGCAAGCGCCGTGCCGCAAAGCTGCACTCCGCAAAAAGGCCCCGGCCCCCGCGCAAACGCGCCGGAGACCGGGGCCTTCTCTTAGCCGGTTTGGGACCGCGCGGGCGGCGCGCTTTTCTTATGCGCGCCGAAGCGTGAGCGGCTGCGCGGCATGGCCGAAGCCGGCAAGCTGCCCTTCCAGGCGCAGGGCGCCGTCGGCGGCGGTGCAGAGGCGCGCCGAAAGCTGCGCCTTGCTGAAGCGCGAGGCCAGCAGCAACTGCACGCCCCCGGAGCCCATGCGACCCTCGATCTCGACCTGATAGCTGTAGCGCGAGCGGCGGCGCTCGCCGGGCATGCTGACGCGCCCGTTGCCCCGGAGCCGCCCGCCGGCGGCGCTCACGCTCAGGGCTAGGGCCGGGCGGGCGCCGTCCGTTTCGTCGGCGCACAGCCACTCGCCGGAAAGAAGCATCTCATGCAGAGGGGCCGCATCGTGCTGCGGCCCCCGTTGCGCGTTTCCCATGGGTATCGCGGAGTTGGTTCAAGCGGTTTGTCTGCCGTTAAGTTGGCGAAAAAACCGCCGCGCCGCCGCCGCCTTCGGCTAAAGAACAGCCGCGCGCGTGCGCCGAAACTACCGGCGTCGCGTCGCCGGAAGGGTTTCCTAGGCGCTGCGCAGGGCTTCGTCTACGCCGGCGGTGTGGATGAGGTGCGTCAGGCGCTGGTGCCAGGCGACGTCCCGCCACATGCCCGTGAACTGCGGGCCGCAGAAGTTGCTCGTGGCGATGGCGACCCAGCGCCCCGTCGCGGCGGCCTCCTCGACGCCGTAGGCGCACAGCTCCTTTACCCAGTCCCATTCGAGCAGCGGCCAGTCCTTATAGTCCACGATGGCCCAGCACTCCGTCGTGATGAGCGGCTTGCCGGCGACCTCCGACTGCCGCGCCGCCTGCTCGATGTAGCCTTTGAGCACGCTTTTCCAGTGGTCGGGCCGCTCGCGGTAGAGCGCGGCGGCCTTGCGGGCGATGTTCTCGTAGCCCTTGTTGTCGAAGCGCTCGTAGTTGTAATCGATGATCTTGTAGAACTCGCTCTGCGCCATCCACATGTGCAGGTCGAACACGTCGTAGCGGCTGAAGTCCTGCTTCTCCGGCTCGGGGATCGGCCAGCCCGAGAACGTATAGTCGAGGGTCGGGTAGTGGCTTTTGATGGCGTCGAGGGCTTCGCGCTCCCAGCGGGCGATGTTCGCCCGGTCGTTGCGCTCCTCGGCGGTGAAGAACGGGGTCCAGGGCTCGATGGGCCACTCGTTGAGCAAATCGACGTACAGGATGCGGTCCAGCAGCCCCGCCGATTCGATGCTCGCGAGGGTCTTACGCCACGCCTCGGCCAAATCGGCGGGCCGGCGGATGCGCTGGTACGTCTTCTCGCTGTCCTCCTGGAACCACGTCGAGAGGCCCACCCAGATGTCGCGCACGGCGCACTTTTCGATGAATTCGTTGAGCGCAGGCTGCACCTGCACGCGGTTGATGGCCTGGCTGCCCCAGTCCTGCGTCGTCCATTCGGGGATGATCTCCCACGTGCGGCTCGGATCGACGGAGACGAGGTGCGGGTACGCGTCGATGCGGACGGCGTCGTAGCCGCGCAGCTTTAGCTCGTCGAGCGCCTGGTCCCAGTCCTCGTAGCCCCCGCCGAGCCAGCGCCGCTCCAGCCACGAGAAATCCCACATCGTGATGGCGAGCGGGTGCAGAAAGGCGTGGCCGCTCAGGGTGTACGGGCGCGGCAGCGCCGGAGCGGCGGGGCGGGCGACGGCCCCGGCCGGCAGCGCGCCCAGCAGCGCAGCCCCGGCCCCGGCCTGGAAGAAGTGTCGGCGGTTCATGAGAAGATGCGAGGGTTAATGGCTACAGAGAACGGTTCGGCGGGGCCGTGAGGCCCCCCCGGCTGCCGCAGCCTACCAACCGCCGGCCATAGATGCAAGCGGCCCTTTCCCAACCATCAATTTTCCACGGCGCGTATCTATTCCCCCAGGTCGGGCTCGCCCTCGGGCAGGGGCGGCGGCGGGTCCGGGTGGTTGGCGGCCACGGCGACCACGGCGTCTTCGATGATCGCCAGCCCACGGTCCACGTCCTCCGGCGTGATGGTGAGCGGCGAGCGGAACCGGACGCTCCGGCGGCCGCACCCGAGGATGATCAGGCCGCGCTCGAAGCACCCTTCGAGCACCTGGTTGCGCATCTCGTGCGTCGGCAGGTCGAAGGCGCACATCAGCCCACGCCCTCGGGGGGCGCGCACGATGGGCCGGCGCGCCGAAAGCTGCTGCAACCCGTGCTGAAGGTGCAGCCCGACCTCGGCGGCGTGCGCCACGAGGCCCTCGGCCTCGATGACCTCCAGAATCCGGTCGAAGCGCACCATGTCCACGAGGTTGCCGCCCCACGTCGAGTTGATGCGGCTGGGCACCTTGAAGACGTGATCCTCGACCTCGTCGAGCTTGCGCCCGGCCAGGATGCCGCACACCTGCGTTTTCTTGCCGAACGCGATGAGGTCCGGCTCGACGCCGAGAGCCTGGTGCGCCCAGAACGCCCCCGTGATGCCCACGCCCGTCTGCACTTCGTCGAAGATGAGGAGGGCGCTGTTTTCGTGGGCCAGGTCGCGCAGGCGGGCCAGGAACTGCGGCCGAAAGTGGTTGTCGCCGCCTTCGCCCTGGATGGGCTCCACGATGACGCAGGCGATGTCGTCGCGGCGCTCGTGGAAGAAGGTCTTTGCCTGCTCGATCGCCAGGTCCTCCCGCGCGCGGACCGACGCCAGGGCCGCGTCCGTGATGGGGAACGTCAGGTGGGGGCACGAGATGCGGGGCCAGTCGAACTTCGGGAAGTAGTCGGTCTTACGCGGGTCGGAGGTGTTGGTCAGCGACAGCGTGTAGCCGCTGCGGCCGTGAAAGGCGCGTTCGAGGTGCAGCACCTGGCGGCCCATTTCGCGCCGGTAGCCGCGTTTGAAGTTGAGCCGCACCTTCCAGTCGAAGGCGGCCTTCAGGGCGTTCTCGACGGCGAGCGTCCCGCCCGAGACGAAGAAGGCGTAGGGCAGGTAGGGCGGAATGGCGACGCGGCCGAAGGTCTGCACGAAACGGGCCTTGTGCTCGGTGAGCACGTCCGAGTTGGTGACCTTGTTCAGGGCCGCCTCCAGCAGCCGCCGCTTGAAGTCCTCGTCCTCGGTGAGCGCCGGGTGGTTCATGCCGAGCGCATTCGAGGCGTAGAATCCGAAGAAGTCGTAGTAATGGCGGCCGGTGAGCTTGTCGCGGAGCTGGAGCCCCCGGCTTTCCTGCATGTCCAGCACCATGGGCATGATGCCCTTCACGAGGAGGTGGCGGCTCAGAATGGCCCGCACCTGGTCGGGCTGAATGGGCGCGGTGAGAGTGGCGTGCATAGGGGTAGCCTCGCCGGTTCGGGCGTGTGCAGGGTGGGCGTGCAGGCAAGGAACGAGCGCTGGATGCGCTTTCCGTAGTAGAATATCGGTACGGGCGCGGCTGAAAATGGATCCAAAACGGCCGCCGGGAGTAGCCTTTTTGTAACGTACCTGTACGCGAGCCCGCGCCGCGCCCGGCGGCCCCTACGCCCTGAAGCCCGTTGCTTCGCCGGATACTTTAGCTTACGCTGCCATGCCTTTTCAGCCCGGAGATATCGTCCTCTCGACCCAGAAAAAAGAGCCTCTGGCCGGCGACGGCCTGCTGGAGCTGCCGGTCGTGCCCGCGCCGCAGGTGTCCAACGCGCGCGGCAAGCGGCCGGACTGGCTGCGGGTGAAGCTTCCCTACGGGCAGACGTTTCGCGGCGTCTCGGACATCATCGAGGGCCACCGCCTGCACACGGTCTGCCAGAGCGCCCGCTGCCCCAACATGGGCGAGTGCTGGAGCGCCGGCACGGCCACCTTCATGATCCTCGGCAACGTCTGCACGCGCTCGTGCGGCTTCTGCGCCGTCAAGACGGGCCGCCCGGACCCTGAACTCGACTGGGACGAGCCCCGCCGCGTGGCCGAGGCGACGCGCCTGATGGACATCAAGCACGCCGTCGTCACGAGCGTCAACCGCGACGAGCGCCGCGACGGCGGGGCGCCGATTTTCGCGGACACCATCCGGCAGATCCGCGAGATGCAGCCCGGATGCACCGTCGAAGTGCTCATCCCCGACTTCCGGGGCCTCTGGGACGCGCTGCAACTGGTGCTCGACGCCCGCCCGGAGATCCTGAATCACAACATGGAGACCGTGCCGCGCCTTTACCGGCGCGTACGCCCTCAGGCCAACTACGCGCGCTCGCTCGAACTGCTCGAACGCAGCAAAAGCCAGGGCCTGCGCACCAAAACCGGCATCATGGTCGGCCTCGGCGAGACGCAGGAGGAGGTGCTGGCGCTCATGGACGATCTGGCGGCCATCCACCTCGACGTGCTCACCATCGGGCAGTACCTCCAGCCGACGCCCATGCACTTGCCCGTCGAGGAGTTCGTGCATCCAGAGGTGTTCGCCTGGTACAAGCAGCAGGGCGAGGCGCGCGGCATCAAGCACGTCGAGAGCGGCCCGCTCGTGCGGTCGAGCTACCACGCCGAGCGGCACGTAAACGTATAACCGGCGCCTCCGGGCGCATGGCCCCTCCCGCCGCGCGGCGCGCCTCCACAGGCCGCGCCGCGCGGCGGGATTTGTCGTATACTCCCCATGCGCCGCCGTGCGGCGGCCGACCGATTTTCCTTACCCAATAAAATCCTTTTGCAGCATATGGAACGCACCCTCGCCATTCTCAAGCCCGACTGCGTCCGGAAGCGCCTGATCGGCGAAGTTTTGCGCCGCTTCCAGGAGGCCGGTTTCCGGATCCGCGCCATGAAGCTCGTGCAACTGACGAAGAAAGAGGCGGAAGGCTTCTACGCCGTGCACCAGGGCCGCCCGTTCTTCGACGACCTGACCACCTTCATGTCGAGCGGCCCGTGCGTGCCCGTCGTGCTCGAAAAGGAAAACGCCGTGGCGGACTACCGCAAGCTCATCGGCGCCACCGACCCGGCCGAGGCCGAGCCGGGCACCATCCGCCGCGAGTTTGCCGACTCGAAGTCGCAGAACATCGTCCACGGCTCCGACTCGGTCGAGAACGGCCGCATCGAGAGCAACTACTTCTTCCCCGAGCACGAAATCGTAGCCAACTCCTGAGCCTCGCCATGCCCCGCCCCGAGCCCCGCCCGACGCCTCTGACGACGCTGCTGTTCGCGCTGCTGCTGGCCGCCGGGTGTGCGGGCGAGGGGCGCGGCGGCGCGCAGGCCCCCGCCGCGCCGCCGCCCGCGCCGGAGGGCCTCCGGGAGCAAGGCCCCGTACAAACCGGCGCGCAGGCGCTCGCGGGGCAGCGGTTCGCCCGTTTCAAGGGCAAGCGCGTGGGGCTCATCGTAAACCAGACGGCCCTCGTCGGCGGGCGCCACCTCGCCGACCTCATGGCCGAGGCCGAGGGCGTGGAAGTGGGCGCGCTCTTCGCCCCCGAGCATGGCTTCCGGGGCGACGCCGACGCCGGGGCCGCCGTCCGCGACGGCCGCGATACGCGCACGGGCGCGCCGATCTACAGCCTCTACGGCCAGACGCGCAAGCCGACCCCCGCGATGCTGCGCGGCCTCGACGTGCTCGTCTTCGACATTCAGGACGTGGGCGCGCGCTTTTACACCTACATCTCGACGCTCGGGCTTGCCATGCAGGCCGCCGCCGAGGCCGGCATTCCCTTCGTCGTCCTGGACCGCCCCAACCCGCTCGGGGGCGTCTACGTCTCCGGGTTCGTGCTCGAACCGGCCCAGGCGTCGTTCGTCGGGATGTACCCTACGCCGATTGCGCACGGCCTGACGGTGGGCGAGCTGGCGCGCATGATCCAGGGCGAAGGCTGGCTGCCGGGGCTGGAGAAGCTGCGCCTGGACGTGGCGCCGATGCAGGGCTGGCGCCGCGCCATGCGCTGGCCGGAGACGGGGTTGCCGTGGACGGCGCCGAGCCCCAACCTCGCCCGCTTCGAGGCGGCCCTGGTCTATCCGGGCACATGCCTGTTCGAGGCCACCTCGGCCAGCGAAGGGCGCGGCACGGAGCGGCCGTTCGAGCAGGTGGGCGCTCCGTGGGCGGTCGGCAAGCATCTGGCGGCCTCGCTGAACCGAAACAACCTGCCGGGGGTGCGCTTCGAGGGCGTGGCGTTTGCGCCGCGCAGCCTGCCGGGGCGGGCCACGGAGCCCAAGCTGGAGGGCCGGCGGCTTCAGGGCGTGGCGCTCGCGGTGACCGACCCCGAGGCGTTCCAACCCGTCGAGGCGGGCATCTATCTGCTGCACGCCTTCAACCAGCGCGCCGCGAG
>CBDTTW010000029.1:0-22862 GCA_965363675.1 uncultured Rhodothermaceae bacterium | reverse complement strand
GCGGCCGGCAAGCTCCCGGCCGTAGTAGCTGGCCGTGCCTTCCCCGATGAGCACGAGGCTGTCGGCGGAGTCGGCGTGCGCATCGGGGGCGAGCATATCGGGCGCGGAAGCCTTCGGGGCGGCCGCTGCGGGCGCGGCCGGAGCCTTGACCGGGGCCGCAGCAGGGCGGGCGGGCGCTTTGGCGGCCTTCGGCATGCGCACCGTGAGCGAGTCGTGCGGCAGAAACGCCGTCTGCGCCATGCGCGGCGCCACGCGCTCCAGCGACGAAAGCCGTTCGCCGCAGCCGACCGAGGCCAGCACGAGGGCCAGCCCGGCGGCGCTTGCCGCGAAGAGGCGCCGGGCCCGTTGGGGAATACGCTTGCGGTTCATAGCGAACTCCGGGGCCTTGCGGGCGGGCAAAACATGCGAAAAAAGAAAATGCAAACCGTTCGGGGTTGGGTTACTGCTTCGTGAAGATAGCTTGCCCGTCATGAAGCGCACAAGCCCTCGGCCTCCAGGCGGCGATGGGGCTTCGGAGCAACGTGCTGTTTATAGGGGGCTTGGCGCGGCCCCCTTCGGGCGCGAATTCACACAAAAAGCTGAGCAAAACGTGCGCAGTTTGCCGCCGGGGAGGGTATTTCTTGCACATTCGGCGCGGCCCTTTTCCCGGCGCCGGGCATGCGCTAGATTGCAGGCACGCCGCAACAGACCCGCTCCGCCGCCATGCTCGTCCGCGACATCATGCACAGCCCGGTCGTCAGCATCGGGGCCGACGCGCGCCTCGACGAGGCCTACGCGCGCATGCAATCCTACCGCATCCGGCACCTGCCCGTGCTCGACGGGGAGCGCCTGGTGGGCGTCGTGACGGACCGCGATTTGCGCCTGGCCACGAGCGCGCTGCACCCGCACCCGTTCCAGAGCGGCGCCGAGGTGCGCGAGGTGATGACGCGCGAGGTGGTGACGGCCGCGCCCCTGGAGCCGGTCGAGGAGGCCGCGCGCGTCATGCGCGACCGCAAGATCGGCTGCCTGCCCGTGCTCGAAGGCGAACGCCTGGCGGGCATCATCACCGGCCCCGACCTCCTCGACGCCCTCATCGAGCTGACCGGCATGAGCGCGCCTTCGGGACGGCTCGCCGTGGAGCTGGGCGAGGCCCCCGGCCAGCTCGTCCGGCTCATCGACGCCGTGGATGCCGCCGGCGCCGAGATCCTCTCGGTGCTGAGCTACCCCGACCGCACGCAGCATCCGCACGTCATCCTGCGCGTGGACACGCTGCACACGCACATGCTCGCCGACCGCCTGCGCGCGGCGGACTTCGACGTGTCCTGGCCGCCGCATAAGGCATGGTAACCACCGTCTACGCGCCCGAGTACGCGCTGTACGATTTCGGCCCGGCGCACCCGTTCACACCGCTGCGCCAGCAGATGCTGCTCGGGCTGCTGGAGGCGCTTGGGCGCGCCCCGGCCTGCGCCGCCCCCGCGCCCGCCACGCGCGAGGAGGTGCTGACGGCGCACGACGAGGCGTACGTGGCCGCCGTCGAGGCCGCCTCGGACGGCCCCGCGCGCGGGCAGGGCGGCCGCTTTGGGCTGGGCACGCTCGACGTGCCCGTGATGCCGCATATGGATTTTGCGGCGCGCACCCTCGCCGGTGGCACGCTCCACGGGGCGCGCCTGATCTCGGAGGGGGCCGCGCGGCGCGTGCTCCAACTCGGCGGCGGCCTGCACCACGCCCAGCGCGCCCACGCCTCGGGCTTCTGCGTCTATAACGACCTCTCGATGGCGATTCGCCGCTTCGAGCAGCAGAAGATGCGCGTGGCCTACATCGACATCGACGTGCACCACGGCGACGGCGTGCAGGCGCTGCACTACGCCGACCCGAACGCGCTCACGATCAGCCTGCACGAGGCCGGCCAGTACCTCTTCCCCGGCACCGGGCACGTCCACGAGCTGGGCGAGGGCGACGGGCTGGGCTTCAAGCTGAACGCGCCGCTCGAACCCTCCACGACGGGCGAGAGCTACCTGGAGGTCTTCGAGCGCGTCGTGCCGCACGCCCTGGCCTGGTTCGCCCCGGATGTGCTGGTGGTGGTCTGCGGCGCCGATGCACACTACCGCGACCCGCTCGCCGATCTGCTGCTGACTACCCACGACTTCGAGCGCCTGTTTCGCCGCCTCGTGGAACTCGCGGATCGCTACGCGCAGGGGCGCGCCCTCTTTACGCTGGCCGGCGGCTACGACCTCGACGCCTCGACGCGCATCTGGGCGCTGCTCTACCACGTCCTGGCGGAAAAACCGCTCCCCGACGCCCTGCCCGAGGACTGGCGCGCCGAATGGTCCGCCCGGCTCGGGCGGCCGCTCTCGGCGCGCCTGCACGACGCCGCGCCCGACCTGAGGCCCCCCGACCACGAGGCCATCGCTAACCAGAACCGGTTCAGCAGCCGCCGCCTGCTCGAAATGGCCGTCCGCTACTGGCTTTAGAGGCCGAGGGCCTCGTCGAGGCGTTCGAGCAGGTCGCCGGTGTGGCGGTACGTGGCCGCAGCCCCGGCGCGTTTCAGGTCGGCGGCGGTCCAGAAACCCGTCAGCAACCCGATGAACCGGACGCCCGCGCGCCCGGCGGCCTCGGCGTCGTAGGTCGTGTCGCCGATCATCACGCATGCCTCTTTGGGAAGGCCCAGTTTCTCGACGGCCGCCTCGACGACCTCGGGCTCGGGCTTGCTCCGGCTCACGTCGGTGTTGGTCACGATCTCATCCAGCACGTCCTCCCACTTCAGCCCGAGCCGCTCGCCGATGAGGTCGAGGTTCTCCATTTCGGAAGCCGTGGCGAGGGCCGTGCGGAGGCCGCGCGCGCGCAGCGCCTCGCACAGCGCGACGGCTTGCGGAAACAGCGCGACGCCCTCGGCGCGCACGAGGTTGCGGAAAAACTCGTCGTGCATCTCGCGCATCTCCTTGCTTTCGGCCTCCGGCACGTCCTCGCCGAGCAGCGTGGGCACGAGCTTGTCGCCGCCCTTGCCGATTTCGATGGCGATGCGCTCCTCGCTCACGTCGGTGTAGCCGAAGCGGTCGAGCGTGCGTTTCCAGGCGCGGACGTGCTGCGGGTTGGCGTCGATGAGGGTGCCGTCGAGGTCGAAGATGAAGGCTTGTACAGGCATAACGATCGGTCGGGTTAGCGGAGGAAAGCGCCCGCAGGCGTAGGGGCTTCCAATGGCTGCGCCGACCGGAGGATCCGGGGCGGCAACGTTGTTACAGGCCCCGGAGGCTGTAACAACGCGGCGGTCGGCCGTTGGCCCGGCGGCCCGGGGCGCGTAATTTGAGCCGCCGACCCCGGCTCACTTTTCCTTTACGGCACGGCTCCCGATATGGAATCTACCTCGCAGGTCTACGGCGGCATCGAAGGCGGCGGCACCAAGTTCGTCTGCGCCATCGGCGACGCCGAGGGCCGCATCCTCACGGAAACGTCGTTCCCGACGACCACGCCGGGCGAGACGCTGCGCCGCGCGGCGGCGTTCTTCCAGGGCTGGAGCGGCCCCGGGCGCCTGGCGGCCGTCGGTTTCGGCAGCTTCGGGCCGGTGGATCTGCGCCCCGGCTCTCCGACCTACGGCTACATCACGAGCACGCCCAAGCCCGGCTGGCAGAACGCCGCGTGCGCCCCGGCCATCGAAGAGGCGCTGGGCCTGCCCGTCGCCTTCGACACCGACGTGAACGCGGCGGCGCTCGGCGAGCACCGCTGGGGCGCCGCCCGGGGCCTCGACACCTTCCTGTACCTGACGATAGGCACCGGCATCGGCGGGGGCGGCATGGTGCGCGGGCAGCGTTTCCGGGGGCTGGTGCATCCCGAGATGGGGCATGCGCCGCTCCCCCGGCTGGCGGGGGACGCCTTCGCCGGGGTGTGCCCGTACCACGGCGACTGCCTGGAGGGCATGGCCTCCGGGCCGGCCCTCGAAGCGCGCTGGGGCGCGCCGGCAGGGAGCCTGCCGCCCGAGCATGAGGCGTGGGAT
Organism: uncultured Rhodothermaceae bacterium; assembly: GCA_965363675.1. Lineage (GTDB taxonomy): Bacteria > Bacteroidota > Rhodothermia > Rhodothermales > DASSAV01 > CBDTTW01. The sequence continues at coordinate 18,895 of CBDTTW010000029.1, read as the reverse complement.
CTGGAAGCGCGTTACCTCGCCCTCGCGCTTGCGGGGTTCGTCTGCACCCTCTCGCCCCAGCGCATCATCCTCGGCGGCGGCGTGATGCACCAGCAGCAGCTTTTCCCGCGCATCCGCGAGGAGCTGCGCCGGTGGCTCAACGGCTACGTGCAGTCCGAGGCCATCCTGGAACGCATCGACGACTACGTGACGCCCCCGGCCCTCGGCGACCGCGCCGGCGTGCTGGGCTCCATCGCCCTCGGCATGGAGGCGGCCTAGCCGCCCAGCTCCGGCCGTGGCGTCTGGGCGTTTCGCGGAGAAACCTTGTCCTGGGCCGGCCCGGCGCGGCCCCTTGCAGGGCGGCGCCGAGGAAGGCGGCTATGGTCGTCTCATGCGCGCCGCCTGCTGCTTCTCCAGGTTGAAGCTCGCAGCCCGGCGTTCAGCGCGTGCACCGGCGCCCCCTCGACGCGGTACGGCGCATCCAGCGCCCGCCGCTGCCCGTCCGCTGCGCGGCGCGGCGTGGGGGCGGTCGGGCCTGCGGGGGCGCCGCGCTGGCTCCGGCGGCGGCGGTGGCGTATCTTTAACGCTTCGAGCCGACGCCCTTCACCCTTCGGACGCGCATGAGATAACGCTACCGCAAGTTTCTGCCGGATCCGCCTTGCCTGCGGCCGCCGTTTTGCGGCCGGGCGCGCGCCGGCTAGCCTTATCCCCGCCGACCGAACTGTATGCTACAGGAACAAAGCCGGATTTATCAACGGCTCTTGTATCTCGCGGACCTCGTGCTGCTGAGCGCCGGATGGCTCGGCGCCTACGTCGTCCGCTTCCACCTGCTCACGGCTCCCGAGCACATCGCGCTCGCGCGCTACCTCGGCTTTTTGCCGTGGGTGCTGCTCGTCTCGACGACGGTGTTCTGGCTCTCGGGGCTCTACGCCCCCGACCGCGCGCAGCGCCTGCCGCTGCTCATCTTCAGCGTGGCGAAGGCGGTGGGCGTGGGGGTGCTCATCATCACGGCCTCGCTGTTCTCGTACCGGGCGCTTTACATGTCGCGCCTGCACCTGGTGCTGTTCGCGCTGCTGACGCCGGCGCTCATGATCCTGCTGCGCCTGGTGCTCTTCACGCTTGCGCGGCGGGCGCGGCAGCAGGGCCGCAACCTCAAGCGCGTGCTCATCGTGGGGGCCGGCGAGGTCGGCAAGCGCCTGGAGCACTCGTTCATCCAGTATCCGTGGATCGGCATGCAAGTCGTCGGGTTTCTGGACGACTTCAAGACCGGCGAGCCGGGGGTGCTCGGCCCGACCGACGCGGTGGCCGGCATCGTGGACGCCTACGAGGCGCGCGGCGAGGGCATCGACTACGTGTACATCGCCATGCCGCTCTCGGCGGCGGTGCGCATCGAAAACATCGTCAGCGACCTCTCGACGCGCCTGACGCACGTTTGCCTCGTGCCCGATCTGTTCCAGTTCAACATTCTCAACAGCCGCATCACGCACATCGACGGCCTGCCGGTCATCCACCTGATGGACGAGGCGCCGCTGGAGTTCCGGCAGTTCGTCAAGCGCATGATCGACGTGGCGTTCTCGGCGGCGTTTCTGCTGGCGGCCTCGCCGCTGATGCTGCTGATCGCGCTGGCGGTCAAGCTCAGCTCGCGCGGGCCGGTGTTCTACCGCCAGGAGCGCATGGGCCTCAACGGGCAGCGCTTCGACATGCTCAAGTTTCGCTCGATGCCGCTCGGGGCCGAGACGGGCACCGGCCCGGTGTGGGCCAAGCCCGGCGAGAGCCGCGCCACACCGGTCGGCAAGTGGCTCCGCAAAACCTCGCTGGACGAGCTGCCGCAGTTCATCAACGTGCTGCGCGGCGATATGTCGGTGGTAGGGCCGCGCCCGGAGCGTCCGGTCTTCATCGAGGACTTCAAGAACCACGTGCCGCGCTACATGCTGCGGCACAAGGCCAAGGCGGGCATCACCGGGTGGGCGCAGGTCAACGGCTGGCGCGGCGCGACCTCCATCGAGAAACGCATCGAGTACGATTTGTACTACATCCAGCACTGGTCGCTGCGCCTGGACTTCAAGATCATGTTCATGACGCTCTGGAAAGGCTTCTTCAACGAGAACGCCTACTAGCGGCGCGGACCCGCGCCGCCGGGCGCGCGTTCAAGCGCCCGGCCCTCCCTCCCTTTGCCTACTCCATGATTCAGCTACTGAACCTCTCGCTGGCCTTCGGCGGGCAGCAAGTCCTCGACGCCGTCACCTGGACGGTCAAGCCGGGGCAGCGCATCGGCCTGATCGGCCCGAACGGCGCCGGCAAGACCACCCTGCTGCGCGTCATCGCCGGGCGCTTCGCCCCGGATGCCGGCTCGGTCTCGCTCAGCGGCGGGGCCACGCTCGGCTACCTGGAGCAGGACGTGCAGGAGATGCAAGGCGGGCTCACGGTGCTGGAGGACGCCATGCGCGCCTTTGCGTCTGTGCTGGAGTTGCAGCGGCAGGAGGACGAGATCACGCACGCCCTCGACACGGCCGACGACCACGAAAGCGAAAGCTACCTCAAGCTGCTCCACGCGCTCGACCGGGTGCATACCGAACTGCTCTCGCTGGAGGCGCACCGCATGCAGGACCGCACCGAGGCCGTGCTGGAGGGCCTCGGCTTCGCCACCGAGGACCTGCACCGCCCCATGCACACGTTCTCGGGCGGCTGGCGCATGCGCGTGGCCCTGGCGCGCCTGCTGCTGCAACGCCCCGACTTTCTGCTGCTCGACGAGCCGACCAACCACCTCGACATCGACAGCATCGACTGGCTCGAAGACTACCTCAAGAGCTATGCCGGCACGGTCGTCATCGTCTCGCACGACCGCTACTTCCTCGACCGCATGGTGACGACCATCGCCGAGCTGGCCCGGGGCAAGGTCACCGAGTATCCGGGCAACTACGCCTACTACCTCGTCGCGCGCGAGGAGCGCCGGGCGCTTCAGCAGTCGGCCTTCGACAACCAGCAGAAATCCATCGCCGACACCGAGCGCTTCATCGAACGCTTTCGCTCGAAGGCGACCAAGGCGCGGCAGGTGCAGAGCCGCATCAAGCAGCTCGACAAGGTCGAGCGCGTGGCCGCGCCGCTCGACGAGCAGGCGGGCATCCACTTCCGCTTTCCCGAGCCTGAGCGCTCCGGGCGCGTCGTGCTGGAGTTCTCCGTTTTCTCCAAGGTGTACGCCGGCGCCGAGGGGCGCGTGGAGGTGTTCCGGAAGGCCGGGCCGCTCACGATCGAGCGGGGCGACAAGGTGGCGCTCATCGGGCGCAACGGCGCGGGCAAGTCCACCCTGGCGCGCATGATCATCGGCGCAGAGCCGTTCGAGGGCGAACGCACGCTCGGCTACAACGTCGGGATGACGTACTTCGCGCAGCACCAGGCCGAAGCGCTCGACCCGGAGGCGACGATCCTGGACGCCCTGCGCACAGCGGCGCGCGGCCACACCGACACCGAGATCCGTTCGCTGCTCGGGGCGTTCCTGTTCTCCGGCGACGACGTGTTCAAGCGCATCAGCGTGCTCTCGGGCGGCGAGAAAAGCCGCGTGGCGCTGGCCCGCACGCTCCTGGCCCCGGCCAACTTCCTCGTGCTCGACGAGCCGACGAACCACCTCGACATCCGCTCGGTGAACGTGCTCGTCGAAGCCATGCGGCAGTTCACAGGCACGCTCGTCGTCGTGAGCCATGACCGCCACTTCCTCGATCAGGTCTCGAATCAGGTGTGGCGCGTCGGAGACGGCGGGGTGCGGGCCTTCAAGGGCAACTACTCCGATTACCTCTGGCAGACGCAGCCGCGCGCGGCGGCTCCGGCGGCGGCCGTGGAGGCGGCGCCCACCGCCCCGCGCAAGGCGAAGGAGGACCGGCGGCGCGAGGCCGACGCGCGCAACCGGCCCGGCGGCGGCCCCTCGGCGGCGCGGCTGCGCAAGTCGTACGAGCAGCTCGAAGCCGCCATCCTGGCCCGCGAGGCCGACGTGGCGGCCATCGAAGCCGAGCTGGCGCTGCCGGACCTCTACGCCGACGTAGCCCGCTTCAAGGGCGCCATGGCGCGCTACGAAGCGGCCAAAGCGGAGCTGACGGGCATGTACCGCGAGTGGGAAACCCTTGCCGAGCAGCTTACGGCCTAAAGCCGTCGCCGCTACGGCGCCAGGCCGAGGTAGCGGTCTTCGAGGGCGTGCATGCGGGCCTTGTCCTCGGGCGCGGCGTCGTCGTAGCCGACCAGGTGCAACAGGCCGTGCAGGGCGTAGCGGCAAGCTTCCGTGGCGAAGTCCGCCCCGAACTCGGCGTGCCGCTCGTGGGCCATGTCCAGGTCCACGTACACCTCGCCTTCGAGGGGCGCGCCCGGTTCGTCGGCCGAGAGGTCGAACGAAAGCACGTCGGTGGGGTAGTCGTGCTGCAAGTAGGTGCGGTTCAGCGCCCAGACGGTCTCGCGGTCGGTCAGGATCAGGGCGACGGTATAGGAGCCGGGGGCTTCGGCGGCCAGGCAGGCCAGGGCGGCGGCGCGCAGGCGCTCCACGTCCGGCGCCGGCCCCGGGTGTTCCACGATCACGTCGAGTTCGCTTGCGGCGGCGTCCACGGGGTCAGCCTTCCGAGCCGGCGTTCTCAGCCAGATCGCTGAAGAGCGTCTCGGTCATCGAGAGGGCCACGCTGCTCATGATCAGCTCGGGCGGGAGCTGCGTAAAATCCGTCGAGAGCAGGCGGTCGTTCACGTTGGCGTAGAGCGAGCACCCGGCCTGCCGCTCCACGACGAGGCCGCTCGTCGAGCCGCTGCCGCGCGCGAAGAAGATCACCTCGCCCAGCTCTGCGCTGGCGATGTAACCCGTGCACGCATGCAGTTGCAGAAACGAGCTGGCGGCGTAGATCGAGATGAGCGTGGCGGGGCCTGCGTCCGCCATGGCGGCCGGCAGGGTCACGCCCGTCTGGATTTCGAGCGTCATCCGGCGCTGGCTTACGGCGTCGTGCAGTTCGAACCGGTGCAGGCGCTCGTCGTGTTTGGGCTCGGCGCCCAGCACCGAGGCGATTTTGCGGATGTCGTCGTCGGAAAACGTGAAAGCCATAGTCGTATGCGCGCCCTGCGAGCCCGGTTGATCTTCTCTTCTCCGGCGTGCGCCGGAACAGGCAAAATAGGACGCGGCGGCCCGACCTGCAACGCGCCCGGGCAGGGCGCTACAGGCTCGGAGGCGGCGGGGCGGGCGGGCGCGTCGCGTCCGGGTCGGCGGAGGGCGCCGCCGCGTCGTCGAGCGGGGCCACATGGTGCGCGTGCAGCCCTTTTTCGCCCGCTACAAGCTCGTAGGCGACCTCCTGCCCGGTGCGCAGCGTCTTGAAGCGGCGGTCGTTGCCGATGCAGGTGTAGTGCACGAAAATGTCTTCGCCGCCGTCCGGGTTGACCAGGAAGCCATACCCTTTTTTCGCGTCGAACCATTTGACGACGCTTCGCTGAACTGCCATGGAAACCTCCGTGAGGGTAACCGAATGACCGCCGCCGCAAGCGGCAGGCTCTTACGCGGATCGTCGATGGGCGGCAGAACGCGCCCCACCGGCGGGGCGCTCCACGGATACCTTCCCTTCAACTGTGTAACTATACGGCGCCCGGGGGGCGTATATCAGCAAAATATATCAGGGGAGGCAGGCTGTGTCAATGCGGCCCGGCGCGGCGGCGCCATCGGAATACTGATTTTAGGCGCCGAATTGCGATAACCCTGCAACGGGGAGGCTTTGGTGGGGCGCGGCGCCGGGGGCCCCGGGGGCGCCGCGCGGCCGCCCTCGGGAAGGCGTGGCCGGGCGGCGCCTAGTGACAACCTGAAAGGAATTTAGGGGGCCGACGAGTCGCGCGCGGCAGCCTCGAACTCCTGCCGGAGCTGCTGCGGGGTGCGCTTGAGCGTCGGGTTGCTGAACGCCTCGGCCATGCGGTCGGTCAGGGCGGCGGCGGCCTCGAAGTCGCCGGCCTCCATGTACGTCATGCGCATGATCTGGATGAACTGCGAGATGAACTCGGCCTCGCGGTCGTCGCGGGCGTGCTTGAGGGTGTGCAGAAAAACGGGCTCGCCGATTTTCCAGACGGCCGCCGCCTTGTCGTAGGCCCCGGCGGCTTCGTAGGCCCGCGCGACGTAGTAGAACGAGCGCTCGTCGCCGGGGATGGTGGCGTAGGGCACGTTGGCTTGCAGCGTGTCGAGCAGCGCGATGCTCTCCCGGCGCAGCCCCTGCTGCGCGAGCTGCTCGGCGGTGTGCGAGAAAATGTTGCGGTAGTTATCCACCATGCGGCGGATGTTCTCGTCGTAGTACACGTCGGGGTCGTTGAGGTTGCGGAACCGGAATTGTTTCAGGTTCGGCAGGATGGCCTCCGGAGCGACGCGCCCGAGCGGCACGTCGTGCCGGACCGGCACGACGCGCAGCGCCTGGCCTTCGAGTTGGAAGTAGTTCTGCAAATCGAGCTGGCTGTCCTGGCTCACCGTCACGGCAAAGCTGATCGGGCGCTTCCAGCCTTGCTCGGCGTTCGTCTGCACGATGTTCAGGGCGAGCTGGTCGGCTACGTGCAGCCAGTTCATCTCCTGGTTGTAGGGCCGCCCGGTCATGGTCCATTCCATGGGGTTTTGCAGGCGCACGGTGTCGGGCAGCGGGCGGGCGCCCTCGGGCAACCGGAACGCGGCCGGGTCCACGGGCAGCCGAATCGTTTGCGGCTGCCACGCCACCGGCTCGACGCGCTCGATCTGCTCGTCCGTGAGCGAGATCGGCAGCGGCTCCGACTCGTGGGAGGCCTGGTTCTTGAGCTGCTTGATGTACCAGGGCGTGTTGAGCAGCGAGAGGTTGACCACGCGCACGTCCGTCCGGACGCCCTCGACCTCCTGGGCGTACCACAGCGGGAAGGTGTCGTTGTCGCCGTTGGTGAACAGGATGCCGTTGCGCCCGGCGCTCTGGAGCATGTTGTAGGCGTAGTCCGGCGCGGCGTACTGCCCCGAGCGGTCGTGGTCGTCGTAGTTCTCGATGGTCAGCAGGAGCGGCGCCGCGCAGAAGAGCACGACCGCCGCCAGGCCGAGGACGGGGGCGGCGCGGCCCTCGCTCCAGGAGAGCTTTTCGGCCAGGGCCTCGCGCAGGTATTGCAGGGTCCCGGAGGCCCCGAGGCCGATCCAGAGGGCAAAGGCGAAGAAGCTCGCCACGTACGAGTAATCGCGCTCGCGGGGCTGGATGGGCGTCTGGTTGAGGTAGACGATGATGCCGATGCCCGTCAGCAGAAACAGCATGAGCACGCTGAAGGCGCGCCGCCAGTCGCGGCTGAAGTGGAAGCCCGCCCCGACGAGCCCGATCAGCAGCGGCAGGGCGTAGTAGGCGTTGCGGCCGGCGCGCTCGCTCGGGGTCTGGTAGAGGATGTGGTCGGTCTCGCCGGGGAACAGGCCCGTGATGGCCGGGGCGTCCTGCGTGTCGGCGGCGCGGCCGACGAAGTTCCACAGGAAGTAGCGCACATACATATGCCCGACCTGGTACTTCCAGAAGAAATCCCAGTCCGAGTTGTAGCGGGCGTAAACGCGCATGTGGCTCGGGTCGGGCGAGTAGCGCCGGGGGAAAAGCTGGATGTCGTCGGGGTTGACGGCGCCGATGTTGTTGTCGTACGAGGCTCCCTTGAGCAGCGGCGTCGAGCCGTACTGCTCGCGCTTGAGGTAGCTGACGATGGCCTCGGTCGTCTCCGGGTCGTTTTCGTCGATGGGGGGGTTGGCGGCGCTGCGGATGAAGATGAGCGCGTAGGTCGAGTAGCCGATGAGCAGCACCGCAATCGAGACCGCCACGAGGTTGGCCGCCTGCATGTGATGGCGCTGCGTGTAGTAGATGGCGAAGGCCGAGAGGCCCACCACGGCCAGCAGGGTCAGCGTAGCGTTGGTGCGCCCGGCGATGTCCGGCAGCCACTGTACGACGCCGGGGTAGACGATCAGGAACAAGGCCACGCTGACGACGCCCGTCAGGATGATGCCTTTCCAGATTTGCCCCATGCTCAGGTGCGGCCGCTCGATCTCGGCAAAGTAGAAGATGAGCGCAATGAAAAAGAGCGCGAGCAGGTTGAGCAGGTGCACGCCGATGGCGAGGCCGAACAGGTAGGCGATCAGCACGAGGTAGCGGTTGGCGCTGAGCCCGAACGGGTGCGCCGTCCCGCCGAGCAGCGCTTCCTCGGCGCGCGCCAGCTCCTGCCACCGCAGGACGAGCCACACCACGGCCGCCGTGAACAGCATCGACATGGCGTAGACTTCGGCCTCGACGGCGTTGAACCAGAACGAATCGGTGGCGGCGAAGGCCAGCGCGCCGACGGCGCCGCCAGCCAGGGCGATGCCCCGCCCCGTCGCGGAGTGCTCCTCGGCTTCGGTCTGCCAGAGCCGCACGAGCCGCACGATGGAAAGGTGCGTCAGCAAGACCGTGAAGGCGCTGGCGAACACCGAGACCAGGTTGACGGCGAGCGCCACCTGATCGGCCGGAGCGAACATGCTGAACAGGCGTCCCCAGAGCATGTAGAACGGCGCCCCGGGCGGGTGCGACACCTGCAAGCCGTGCGCGATGGCGATGAACTCGCCGGCGTCCCAGAAGGAGGCGGTCGGGGCGACGGTGAAGAGGTAGAGCAGCAGGGCGTAGAGGAAAACGGCGCCGGCTGCCAGGCGCTCCGCAAGTCTGAGGTTCATTATAATCGGGGTGCGATCCAGGAGGGTGGGCCGTGCGGCCCGGCGCAGCGCCCGGCCCGCAGGCTGCGCATGCGCGCTCTATGATACTGCCGAAGCGGCGCGCCTACAAGCCGGAAGCCGCCTCAGCGGTTCCAGCCGTGGCTCGCCATTTCGATGAGGTGTTGCAGCGTCGGCATGTCCATCTCGCCGTAGTCGAGCGCAAAGGCAAGGCGGCCTTTGGGCGTGAAGATCCACGTCGAGGGGACCCACGTCATGGGGCGCCCCAGGAACGCCATGCGGCGCAGGGCCTGGTTGGTGCTGGGGCCGCGGTCGGGCTGCACGATCTCCAGCACGCGCTCGGGCAGGCCGTGGCCGCGCAGCACGTCGGCGCCGGGCTTGCCGTTGTTCCACACCGTGACGAAGGCGAACCCGACGCCGGGGTTGGCGCGCACGAGGTCGGCCCAGCCGGCTTCGAGTTCGGCCAGCGAGTTGGGGCACCACGGCGCCCAGAAGTGGACGACGTACACGCTGTCGCCGCGCCCCACGAGCGCCTGGACGCGCTCTTCGGCGGGCGTGAGGGCCTCGGCGGCGGGGGCCTGGGCGCGCGCGGCCGGGCCGAGGAGCGCAAGCCCGAGCGCCGGCAGGCACAGGGTAAGCAGGGTTCTCATGGAGCAGCAGGCTTAGGGTTCAGGAGGTAACGCCTCACGGCGCGATTTCTTGCCCGGCCGCCGCGTCTCGGGGCAGCCCCCGACGACCAGCACGATCTCGCCGCGCACCGAGGGGGCGGCGGCGTAGTGGGCGGCCAGCTCGGCCAGGCCGCCCCGGCGGATTTCCTCGAAGCGCTTGGTCAGCTCGCGCGCGACGGCCGCCGGACGCTCGGCGCCGAAGGCGGCGGCGAGCTGCTCCAGCGTCTTGACGAGCCGGTGCGGGGCCTCGTAGAAGACCATCGTGCGCGGCTCCTCGGCAAGCCCCGCGATGCGCGTCTGGCGGCCTTTCTTGACCGGCAGAAAGCCCTCGAAGGCGAAGCGCTCGGCGGGCAGGCCGCTGGCGGCGAGCGCCGGGATCGCGGCGGTAGGCCCCGGCAGCGCCTCGACGGGCAGCCCTTCGCGCAGGCAGGCGCGCACGAGGTAAAAGCCGGGGTCGGAGATGCCGGGCGAGCCGGCGTCGGTGATGAGGGCCACGCGCGCCCCGGCGCGCATGCGCTCGACGAGCTGGGCGGCCTTGTGCTGCTCGTTGTGGTCGTGGTAGCTGGTGCGGGGCGTCGTGATGCCGTAGCGCTCCAGCAGCACGCCCGAGGTGCGCGTATCCTCGCACGCGATGAGGTCGGCTTCCTTGAGCACCCGGAGCGCGCGCAGCGTGATGTCCTCCAGGTTGCCGATGGGGGTGGGCACGAGGTGCAGCATAATCAGGCGGCGGGGAGTTTGGGGGCGGGGCGCCCGAAGAAGGGCAGCCGCTGCCGCAGGCGCGGCGTGGCCCCGAGGTCGAACAGGTGGTAGGCGAAAAGCCACACCGCCGCCGCCGAGGCGGCGATGTTGGCGACCCACATGCCGAGCCACGGGGCCAAGAGCCCCCGGTCGGCGGCCTTCTCGCCCTGCACGAGCGTGATCCAGTAGAACAGGAAAATCGCCATGGCGATGGCGCCCGAGCGGGCCAGGCCGCCGCGCCGCATGAACAGCCCGAGCGGCGCCCCGATGAGCATGTAGATGACGCACGCCAGCGCAATCGAGGTTTTCTTGTGGATCTCGACCTGGTAGCGGTTCATGCGCTGCGCCTCCCATTCGAGCGTCAGGCGCATCTCGGCGGCCTGCGAGCGCGTCACCTCGACGCGCTGCACCGCGCGGGCCACCGTCTCGGCGGCCTGCACGCTGTCCAGCCCCGCGAGCGCCGGGTGCGCCACGCGCGGCGGCGGGGCCTCGGCCGCGGGCAGACGCTCCCCGGCGGACGGCGGCGCGCCCTCCAGGGTTTGCTTGATCCAGAGCGCATCGCCGGGGAGCGGGTCCGCGCGGAGCAGCCCGGCCAGGTTCGCGCGGATGTGGGCGGCGCTCTGCTGGAGCGAGTCCACGATGCCGACCATGTCGGCGGTGCGCATCGTGCGGTCGGAGCGGTAGCCCTGCTCGGGGCTGGTGCGCTCGAACTGGAAGTCGGCCAGGTCGAGTTGCAGCCGGTACGTCCCGAAGCCGAGGCGTTCGTAGCGCTTCTCGGTTTCGGCGGTGTTGGCGCCCACCTGGAAATGCACTTCGCCGTTGTAGAGCACCAGGGTCAGGCGGCGGCCGTCGGGGGCCGGGTCGAGGCGGCCGCGCGCCGCCTTGATCGTCACGGGCTGCTCGGTCACGCCGGTGTAGTCGTAGATCAGGATGTCCTGAAGTTCGTTCGAGAGGGCGGGGATGCGCCGGATGAGGATGCTGTAGCCGCTCAGGCCCCGGTAGAACACGCCCGGCTCGAGCTGGAAGCCGGGCTTCTTGCGGCGAATGTCCATCCAGAGGTTGCGCGCGCGGTAGTTGGCCTCGGGCAGAATCTCGTTGTTGAAATACCACATGCCCCCCGAGAGCGCAAGCGTCAGCAAAACCGTCGGCCAGAGCAGGCGCGGCAGCGAGACGCCGGCGCTTTTCATGACGAGGTAGGCGTTCGTCTCGCTGAGCTTTCCGAAGGCCATCAGAGAGGCGATCAGCACCGACATCGGCACGGCCAGCACTACCATGTTCGCCAGGTTATAGGCGATCAGCTCCACGATGAGCTGCGGCGAAAGGCCCTTGCCGACGATGTCCGGAAGAAACCGGATCAGGAACTGCATCAGCAGCAGAAACGTGATCGTGCCGAGCCACCCCAGAAACGGCCCCGGCAAGAGCCGCAGGATCTGCCGGTGGAACAGCGTGATCATGCCCGCGCCCGCCGGAGGGTGAGCAGCGTGACTTCGGGGCGGATCCCGATGCGCAGGGCCGGCCCGACCGTGCCGACGCCCCGGTTGACGTAGAGGTGCTGCGCGGAGGCGGCGCCGGCGGGCGCTTCGGTGTACAGCCCGGCCCACCGGGGGTACACCGGCTGCGCGATGCTCCAGCGCAGCGGCCCCCATTCCATGCCGAGCTGGCCGCCGTGCGTGTGGCCGCACAGCATGAGGTGGATGTCCGGGCGCTTTCCAAGCACGTCGGTGTCCCAGAAGGTAGGGTCGTGCGAGAGCAGCACGCGCGCGCCCGCGCCGGGCGGGCAGGGGGGCAGGCCCGCAAGCGCCCGGTCCAGGTCGGCGAAATGCTGGTTGAAGCCGGTGTTGTCCGTCCCGACGAGTTGCAGCGCCGCCCCGCCGATGGAAAGCGCGTGGTGCGCGTTCGTGAGCAGGCGCACCGGCGTGGCCCCGACGCGGGCGATGACCTCCTCCACGTCGGCGTAATGGTCGTGGTTGCCGAGGCATCCGAACACCCCGAGCTCGGCGCGGAGGCGTTTCAGCGCGGGGGCGATGATCGGCATCTCGGAGGCTTCGTGGTTGACGAAGTCGCCGGTGACGGCGATGAGATCGGGGCGCATCTCCAGCAGCAGGCTTACGGCCTCGTGCATGGGGCGCTCGGAGAACAGGGAACCGGCGTGCAAATCGGAAAGCTGGCCTATCGTAAGCCCCTCCAGGGCCGAGGGCAGGCCCGGAACGGGGACGTCGATGCGCAGCGCCTGGAAGTTATAGAGCGTGCGGAAGGCGCTGTACCCGGTGAGGAGGAACGGCGCCGAGGCGGCGGCCCACCCGGCCGTACGCAGAAACTCGGCGCGGCTGAGGGCGCGGCCGGGCGCGGCGGGCGTCTCCTCGGCAGGCCCGGCCGCCTTGCCGGTGAAGCGGCGCACGGCCCGCACGGCGGCGGCCACGACGAGCACGGGCGCGATGACCAGCTTGGGCGTGTAGTAGACCACCCATCCGGCTACGAGAAAGGCCCGGACCAGCTTCGGATCGACCTCCCACCAGCGCGAATAGAAAAAATAGCCCACGAACGAGAGCGGCATCACCACCATCAGCAGCGCGTAGGCCGGCAGCGTCCAGCGGAGCAGCGCCCGCCGCAGCGCAAAAACGCGCCACCGCCGGTAGACGAGGTAGTCCATCCCGACGAGCAGCACGCCGATGCCGAGCACAAGAGGGATATACCGAACCATCGTCCGTACCTTAAAGGGCGCCCCCGCGAAGCGGCCCGGGCGGTCGCCCCGGCGCGGGCGCCGGCGGGGAGGTTACCCGGCAACTCAGAACTTGGTTCTCCCGGCGCCGATAAACGCTGCGGTCTGCACGCCGCGCCGGGCCGCTACCGCTCCGGCGCGGGCACGAGCAGCAGCGCATCGGCGACGACAGGGCCGGCGCCGGCGCTTGCGGTAAGCTGCACGTACGCCTCGCCCCCGGCGGCAAACGGGTGCTCGCCGAGCAGCACCCATGCCGAGAGGCCGTGTTGCAGGCCCTGCTCGATGCCCTGCTGCGACGGACTGCGTTGGTTGAGCGTCAGGTGGGCCGCGCCCTCGGCGTGGCGGATCTCGACCGGAACGTTCGTCGCCAGCGCCTCGTCGCGCGGCCAGTACAGGTATACCTTGTACCGGCCGGGCCGCCGCACCTCCGGCAGGAAGCGGAACACGCCGTCGCCCTCTGCGCGCGCCATGCTCAGGCCGTACTGGCCGCGCGCCTGGGCGCGCGCCCACGCGCCGCGCATCTCCACCCGGCCCTGCAACTGGTCGTCCACCAGCACCTCGGGTGTGCGGCCGTCGGCCAGCGGGTTCTCGCGCAGCTCGCGCTGCAAGGCGGCCACGTCGATTTGCTGCACGGGCTTCCCGGCGTCGATAGCCATGACGGCGGCGACGGCGGCCGATTGCCCGAGCACCATGAACACCGGCTCCATGCGGATGGACCCGTAGGCAATGTGCGAGGCCGAAAGCGCCACCGGCGCCAGCAGGTTGGTCGCTTCCGTGCGCTTCGGCGTAATGGCGCGGTATGCAATCGGATACGGCGGGAAGCCGCCCACCTCCACGTTACCCTCGTTCTTGACCATCGGCCCCGAAGGTCCCTGCACAACCACGCGCTGCACGTTGTGCGAGTCCATGGTGTAAGCCGCCATGCCGATGCCGTCCTCCACGGTTTCACGGCCCACGCAGTTGTGCTCGGTCATCACATACTCGCCGATGAGGCGGCGGGCCTCGCGCACGTAAAGCTGATGGGGCCAGCCGCCCGTGTCGAGAAACTCGTCGCGGCAGACGCCCCACGCTTGCATTTCCTGCCGGATGCGCTCGGGCACGCGCGCGTCCGTAGCGATGAAGTAGAGCAGCCCCTTCTGGTAGTCCTCGTGCGCCTTCCGGATGGCGGCGCGCCGGTCGTAGTCCGCCTCGGGGTACTCCCAGTTTTTGCCGATGAAGTCCGTCGAGAACCCGCCCCGGTTGTTCCAGTCGGTTTTGCCGTTGGGCATGCGGCTGATGATGAAGCCGTCGTGCAGGCTCGTCCAGGGGCGTTTTTCCATGAGGCGGATCAGCAGCTCGTACCGCGCCGGGTCGTAGCCGTCGGGGCGTGTGATGGGCAGGCGCCGCGCCGGGTCTTCGCACAGGGTCATGCGGAAGTTGTAGGCCTGCACCTTTCGGTCGCCCGCGCCGTTCGGCTCTACCCCGACGCCGCTTATTTCGGGCAACAGGCCGCTCGTAGGGTCGCCGGGCCGGCGGTAGGGGTCGATGCCGTCCGGCATCTGGTGGCCCGTCATGAGCTGGACGCCGCCGAGGGTTTCTCCGTACACGCTGTCGGCCTCGCGCCCCACGGCGTAGGAGACGCCCGCCTTCGCCAGTAAATCGCCTTCGTAGGTGGCGTCGATGAAGATTTTGGCCCGTACGACCAGGTCGCGCGAGGCCGCGCCCTGACCCGCATACTCGAGCGTGATCGTCTGGATCGCCGCGCCGGCCTTCTGCACCTGCTTGAGCCGCCGCGAGAAGAGCACCTCCACCCCGGCCTCGTCCACGTACGACTCGAAGACCTGCTCAGCCGCCTTGGGTTCGAACTGCCACGCCTCGAAGGCGCCGTAGTAGGCCCCCATGCGGCGGTAGAAGTCCAGCCCCAGGCCCGTCACGGCGTATTTGTTGCCGATGTCGGTCTGCCCGAGGCCGCCGGAGCTCATGCCGCCGAGGCGCCTGCCCGGCTCGACGAGCAGCACGCGCTTGCCGTACGTCTGCGCCGTATACGCCGCGATGACGCCGCCGGACGTGCCCCCATACACCAGCACATCCACGTCGAAGTCAGGCGGCGGAGGCTGCCGGGGCGCAAGGACCAGGGCACAGGCGAGCAGGGCGCACAGGCAGGGCGTCATGGGTCAGGAACGGGTGAACGGTGGTCAGGAGCCTCTGCGCAGGCGCCGCCCATGCCGGCGGGCGAGGCCCCGAGAGCAAGCGCCCGAGCGGACGAACCGAACGCTATCGTGTGTACATTAGGCATCCCGTGGGACATGCGCAACCCGAACGGGGCGAGGCGCCCGGCCACCCTGAACTTGGTTCTCCCGATGACGATAAAGACCTTTACCTGCAACCCGTTTGCCACGAACACCTACGTCTGCCATAGCGAAGGCGAGGCGGCCGTTGTGGACGCGGCCTGCATGGCGCCGGAGGAGCTGGCGGCCGTGGCGGCCTATCTGGAGGCCGAGCGGCTCACGGTGCGGCACCTTTTGCTGACGCACGCGCACATCGACCACATCTTCGGGTGCGCCGCGCTTGCCCGGAGCCTGGGGCAGGGGTGGGCGCTCCACCGCGCCGATCTGCCGCTGCTGCGGCGCGCCGCCGAGCAGGCCGCGCTCTTCGGCGTGCCCGTCGAGGCGCCGCCCGAGCCGACGCGCTTCCTGGAAGCCGGCGACCGCATCGCCTTCGGCGGGGCCGAGTGGCGGGTGCTGCACGCCCCCGGCCACTCGCCCGGCTCGGTGTGCTTCTACGACGAGGCGGGCGGCTACGTCCTCGCCGGCGACGTGCTCTTTGCGGGCAGCATCGGGCGCACCGACCTTTGGCAAGGCTCGCTCGAAACGCTCATGCGCTCGATCTACGAGCAGCTCCTGCCGCTGCCGGACGACGTGGCCGTGCACCCCGGCCACGGCCCGAGCACCCGCATCGGCGAGGAGCGCCGCAGCAACCCGTACCTGGCCGAGCCGGGCTCCTAGATCAGCCGGATCGCCATGCGGTTGCGGTCGTGGTGGACGGGCTGGTTGCTCGCCAGCACGATCTGAAGCGAGGTGTAGACGAGTTCGCCCATCGAGAGGCACTGCTCGAAGTCGCGGTTGCCGTAGTGGTTGGCAAGCTGCGTGCGCAGGCGGCGCACGTTTTCCTCGGTCGAGATCAGGTCCTCGCACATCACCTCCATGAGCGCCTGGAAGCGCCCGTGCGAGACGCGGATGCGGTTGGCGATGAGGGCGTGTTCCTCCTTCTGGTACTGCTGCGCGCTCTCGGTCGTCAGGCAGGCTTGCCCCATGCTGATGAACGGGTTGTTCGGGGGGAAGTACTGCGGCAGGTACACCTGCTTGCGCCAGTGGTGGCTCTGCTGGTCGAAGTCGATGGGGCGCATGCGGTAATGCCACTTCTCGAAGTCGCGCGTGATGTCGATGACGAAGTTGCCGGCGTGCATGTCGCCGAGCAGGCGCACGAAGCAGCGCTCGTTGAACTTGACGAACTCCTTGGCGAGGCGCACCTGGTCGAAACGGCTCTCGGGCATGCTCTCGCGCACGAACGTGTCGGCAGGCACCCCGACGATGTGCTCCTCGATGATGGTGCCGCCGCTGATGAAGTAGTGGATGCGGCTCGGCGAGAGGATGTGCTCCAGTTCGAGCCCGTAGACGCGGTTGGCATCGACGCGCTTGACGTAGAAGTAGTCGAACAGGTCGTTGATGCGGTTGACCGTGCGCACGCGGAACGGGAGCGTGTTGCCGTAGAGGCACAGGTCGATGCGGTCGATGTAGATGTGCTCGGCCACCGAGAGGTCGCCGTCGAACTTCAGGATGGCGTAGGCGCGGCGCAGTTGGTCGTGGATCTCGAGCTGCTCCAGGGGTGGGTAGAACACCGTAGACCAGAGCGTATCGTGCTCGTGCTCGTCGTAGAGCGGGATGCTGTTGTTGTAGCGGAGCAGGTCCTCGTAGTGGATGCGGGTGTCTTCGAGGCGGCCGTAGCGGTCCAGGTACCCGGCGAAATAATCGCTGATGGGGTAGGTTTCTTTGCGGCGGCTGATGAGATGGCGCATGGGCATGGGCGTACCTCCGGGTCAGCCGGTAAGATAAGGCCGTGCGCGGGCGGGCGCCGGGCTGAACCCCGGCGAAAGCGCCGGCCTACGCCCGCGAGAGCGCCCCGTCGCAGACGCGCTCGTAGTAGGCTTCGTAGTGCGGCACGATGCGGTTCACGTCGAACTCGTCGCGGGCGCGCTCCAGGGCAGCGGCGGCCATGCGCCCGCGCAACTCCTCGTCGACGAGCAGCGCGCGCGTGGCCTCCGTGAAGGCGTCGATGTCGCCGAGGGGGCACCGGTAGCCGGTCACGCCGTGCAGGTTCAGCTCGGGCAGCCCGCCGATGTCGCTGGAGACGACCGGCACGCCGCAGGCCATGGCCTCCAGGGCCGCCAGCCCGAACGTCTCGGAGCCGCTCGGGATCATGAACACGTCGGCGATGGAGAGGATTTCTTCGACGGGCTCTTGCTTGCCGAGGAACCGGATGTCCTCGTGGACGCCCAGCTCGCGGGCGCGGTGCTCGGTGGGCGCGCGGTCCGGGCCGTCCCCGACGAGCAGCAGCTTGACTTGCAGCCCCTCCTGCCGCAGGCGGTGAAACACCTCCACCACGTCGGCCACGCGCTTGACCGGGCGGAAGTTCGAGACGTGCACCAGCACCTTCTCGCCGTTGGGGCACAGGGCCGCCTTGAAGTGCGACTTGTTGTGCGGGTGGAAGCGCCGCGTATCGACGAAGTTGTGGATCACCTCGATCTCGCGGTGGATGTCGAAGTTGCGGAAGGTCTCCTGGCGCAAATATTCCGAGACCGCCGTCACGCCGTCCGACTCGTTGATCGAGTAGTTGACGACGGGGGCGAACGAGGGGTCCTGCCCGACGAGCGTGATGTCGGTGCCGTGCAGCGTCGTGACGACGGGGATGTAGATCTGCTGCGTAGCGCTGAGGATCTGGCGGGCGAGGACGGCGCTGGCGGCGTGCGGGATGGCGTAGTGCACGTGCAGCAGGTCGAGCTTTTCGTAGCGCACTACGTCGGTCATCTTGCTCGTCAGGGCAAGCGAGTACGGCGAGTGCTCGAAAAGCGGGTACGGGTTTACCGTCACCTCGTGGTAGTAGACGTTTTCGGTGACGTGCCCCAGCCGGAACGGCATCGAGTAGGCGATGAAATGGATCTGGTGCCCGCGGGCGGCGAGCGCCTTGCCCAGCTCGGTGGCGACGACGCCGCTGCCGCCGTATACCGGATAGCACGTAATGCCGATGCGCATGTAAGTAGAAAGCAGGAGGGAGAGGAGAGCCGCGCTTGCGCTGCGACCCCTTATAACGGCAGAAGCGCGAAGGGGCGCCTGATGTTCCGGGCGTTCGCGCGCGGCCGGCGCTTCCGGGCCGGGTTACTACTTCTGGACGAAAGGCGGCTTCGGTATGGCGCTACCTTTGCTCTGCTCCGGAGCGACCTCATTAACCCTGGTGTCCGACATGAACGCACTTCGCATCCTCCCAGTCTGTTTTGCGCTTCTTCTGGCAGGGGCCGCCGCGCGCCCGGCCGCCGCCCAGCTCGGCATCGCCGCCGGGCTGAACTACGCCGACTTCAACGACATCGACCTGGGCAGCCGCAGCGCTTCGGTGGACAACGCGTCGGGCTACCACCTCGGTGTGTTTCTCGATCTGCCGTTCGGGGCGGTGGCCGTGCGCCCGGGCGTCTTCTTCCGGAACGTGCAGGACATCACGTACGACGTGCTCGACCGCAACGTGGATCTCAACCTGATCGACGTGCCGATTGATCTGCGCCTGCGCCTGCCGGCGCCGCTCGTGGCGCCGTACCTGACGGCAGGTCCCGTAATCACCTATGCTTCCAGCAGCGACGAGGCGTTCAACGACAGCGTCCGCGACCTCTCGCTCTCGGCCAACGTCGGGGCGGGCGTCGAGCTGTCGGTGCCGCTGCTCGGGCTGAAGCTTTTCCCGGAGGTGCGCTACGCCTTCGGCGTCTCGAACCTCGTGGACGACTTCGAATTCCTGGGCGCCAGCATGCGCACCGACGGCGAGTCGCAGCGCCTGAACTCGTTCATGCTGCGCCTCGGCGTGGGCTTCTAGCGGCGTGGCGGGGGGCGG
>CBDTTW010000028.1:0-23123 GCA_965363675.1 uncultured Rhodothermaceae bacterium | reverse complement strand
ACGCGGCCATCGAGGCCGCCCGCGCCGGCGAGCAGGGGCGCGGCTTTGCCGTCGTGGCCGACGAGGTGCGCAAGCTGGCCGAGCGCACGACGGGGGCGACCAAAGAGATCGCCGGCATGATCCGGGGCATCCAGCAGGAGACCGGGGCGGCGGTGGCGGCGATGCAGCAGGGCAGCCGCGAGGTGCAGGAGGGCATCGCCCTGGCCGACGACGCCGGCGAGGCGCTCACGCGCGTCGTGGGCTCCAGCGGCGACACGGTGCACACGGTCACCCAGATCGCGGCGGCCAGCGAGGAGCAGTCGTCCACGAGCGAGCAGATCGCGCGCAGCGTCGAGACGATTTCGACGGTGACGCAGGACAGCGCGCTCGGCATCAGCCGGATCGCCCGCAGCGCCGAGGGCCTGAGCACCCTGACCGACGACCTCCGCATGCTCGTAGGGCGCTTCAAGCTCGACGGCGCCGCCCCCGCCGCCCGGCGCAGCAGCGGCGACGCCCGGCGCCGCGGCGACGGGGCGGCCCGCCTGCCGCAGATGGACGTGCGCCGGGGGTGGTAGCGCCCCGGACGGCGGGGCAAAAGCTGCCGCCGCAAGCGTGCAAAAGCTGCCGGATCGCCCTCCGGCGGCTTTCGTACGTTCGGCAGGGAGCGGTTTGGCCGTTTGGCAGAGCCTTTGAGTAGCGGGGGCTAGCTCCAGACGAGACCGCCATGCTGCTCCGCCTGCTTACCCCGTTCAACTCGATGTCGGAAATGGTGCGCCAGCAAGAGCGCATCGCCAACAACCTGGCCAACGTGAACACCGTCGGCTACCGCCGCGACCGGACGTTCACGCAGGCGCTGGCCGAGCAGCTCGACGCCGAGGACGCCCCCACGAGCGAGCGCACGACGCGGCAGTGGGCCGAGCAGGGGCAGGGCGCGCTCGAACAAACCGGCGCGCCGCTCGACCTAGCCCTCAAGGGCGAGGGCTTCTTTACCGTTTCCGACGGCGCCGCCGAGCGCTACACGCGCGCCGGGCGCTTCGTGCGCGCCGAGGATGGCCTTTTGCGCACTCCCGAGGGCGACGCGGTGCTTGGTCTGAAAGGCCCCATCCGGATTCCGGCGGCGGCGCAGCGCCTCGAACTGAGCCGGGGCGGCGAACTCTCCGCCGACGGCGTGGCGCTCGACCGCCTCAAAATCGCCTCGTTCGAGGACCCCGGGGCGCTCCGCCGCCTCGACGGCGCGCTCTTCGAGGCGCCCCCCGGCGCCGCGCCCGTCCCGGCGGCGGCCCCGGAAGTGCTGCAAGGCTACGTAGAAGGCAGCAACGTCAACCCGCTCCAGGAAATGACCGACATGATCACGCACTACCGCATGTTCGAGACCCAGCAGAAGATGATCAGCGCCGCCGACGGCGTGCTGGGGCAGGCGACGCGTGACCTGGGCAAGTTCTAGAACCGAGATTGCTATGCTACGCGCACTCCGCACCGCCGCCCTGGGCATGAGCGCCCAACAGTCCGGCGTGGACAACATCGCCAACAACCTCGCCAACGCGGGCACCACGGGCTACAAACGCTCGAACATCGTCTTTCACGATTTGCTTTACCAGACCGTGCAGGCGGCGGGCCTCGGCGAAGCCGCGGGGGCCGCGCAGCCGGCCTCGCTCCAGGTGGGGCACGGCGCCTCGGCCGTCGCCAGCGTGCGCAACTTCACACAGGGCGACCTGAAGCAGACCGGCAATACGCTCGACATGGCGATCAACGGCCAGGGCTTCTTCCAGATGCGCCGCCCCGACGGCTCGATGGCCTACACCCGCGACGGCACCTTCACGCTCAGCGGCGAGGGGGCTATCGTGGACCAGACGGGCCTGCCGCTGGAGCCGGAGTTCACGATTCCGCCCGAGGCCGTCGATATCCACGTGAGCCAGGACGGCATGCTCAAGGTGCGCATGCAGGGCGAGACCGAGTACACCGAGATCGGGCAGATCGAGCTGGCGATGTTCTCCAACCCCGGCGGCCTGACGCCGCTGGGCGGCAACCTGTTCGAGCAGACCGAGGCGAGCGGCGAGCCGACGACCGGCGCTCCGGGCGAGTCGGGGCTGGGCATGCTGCGGCAGGGCTACCTCGAAACGGCCAACGTGGACGTGGTGCAGGAGATGGTGAACCTGATCTCCGCGCAGCGCGCCTACGAAATCAACTCGAAGATGGTGACGACCGGAGAGGAGATGCTCCAGATCGCCAACAACATGAAACGCTAGAGGCGCCGCGATGGGAATGCTGCTCGTGATGGCGCTGCTGGCCGCCGCCGCCCCCGCCGACAGCGGGCGGGCGGCGGTGCAGGCGGCGGCGGCCGAGCAACTGGCGGCGCAGTTCCCCGCCGAGGCCGCGCGCCTGGAAGTGCGCGTGGTGCGCCTGAGCGGCGGCGCCGACACGGTGCAAGCCCCCCGGCTGCGCTTCGTGGGGCTGCGCGGGGCGCCGGCGGGGCATCTCCAGGCCGAGGTGTACGCCGCCGAGGCCCGCGCCGGAGCCGCCTTGCTCTACGTCGCGCGCTTCGACTCCGTAGCCGCCCTCGGCCGCGCCCTGGCGCCCGGCGAGGCCCCGGCCGAGGCCGACCTGGCCGCCGTCTGGATCGAGACGACCCGCCTGCCGGCCGGGCTGCTGGGCCGGCGCGAAGCCCTGGAGGCCGTGCGCGCCGGGGCGGTGGCCGCGCGCCGCCTGGCGGAAGGCCGCCTCCTCAAAACCGGCGACCTCCGGCTGCCCGACGACACGGCCGCCGGCGCCGCCGTCCGCATGCGCTTCGAGCAGGCCGGCATGTCCGTGCAGATCCCGTGCACCGCGCGCGAGGCCGGGCGCGCCGGCGAGATCATCCGCGTCTATTCCTCCGCCACCCGCGCCGTGTACCGCGCCCGCCTCACGGGCGAAGGCGAGGCCGAGTGGGTATCCACCTTATAACGGGTTTGTTTATGCAGCGCTCCCTCCTTCTCGTCCTGCTCCTGGCAAGCCTGGCGCGCGCCGGCGCGGCGCAGTCGCTCTACGCCGACCCCAAGGCGCGCGAGGCCGGCGACCTCATTACGGTGGTGCTGGCCGAGCGCACCGCCGCCGAGCAGCACAGCCTCTACGACAAGGCGTCGCGGTCGCAGGCGTCGGCGGCCTCCAGCGCCGACGGCGACGGCCTCTCGGGCAAGTTCGCCGCCGACGCCGAGTTGGGCTTCGACACGCGCAGCCGCAAGCAAGCCTCGCAGAGCGATTTGCTCCAGGGCTACATCACGGCCGTCGTGGTGGCGCGCGACTCGCTCGGCATCCTGCACATCCAGGGCGAGCGCAAGATCAGCGTCAACGGGGCCACGCACCTGATGAAGGTGTCGGGGCTGGTGCGCCCGCGCGACATCCGCTACAACAACACCGTGTACTCGTACCAAATCGCCAACGCGCAGGTCGAGTACCGCCGCGCCGGCATGAAGGGCAAGTTCTTCAAGCCCGGCACGCTCACCCGCGTCGGCGCAATTGCGCTGCTGGGCGCCGCCGTCTTTGCCGGCGGGTCCGCCGCCGCCAACTAGCCATGAAAAACACGCTTTTGCTGCTGCTGACCGCGTGCGCGCTGCTGGCGCCCGCCTGGTGCCGCGCCCAAACCTCGGGCGGCGCCCGCCTCAAGGACCTCGTCGTCGTGGACGGCGCCGCCGGCGTGCAGCTCAGCGGCTACGGTCTCGTCGTCGGGCTGGACCGCACGGGCGACCGGGCGCAGGGCCGCCGGGGCTCGCCGTATACGGTGCAGAGCATCGCCAACATGCTCGAACGCTTCGGGCTGGCCGTGGACCCGGCCATGCTGAGCGCCCGCAACACGGCCGCCGTGCTGGTCACGGCCACGCTGCCGGCCTACACCGGCCCGGGGGCCACCGTAGACGTGACGGTATCTTCGCTGGGCGATGCGCGCTCGCTCTCAGGCGGAGTGCTGCTGCAAACGCCCCTGCTCGACCCGGTCTCCGGGCGCATGTTCGCCATGGCGCAAGGCCCGATGTCCACGGGGGCCGTGCTGGCCGCCACGGGGGCCTCGAGCGTCAAGATCAACCACACCAACACCGGGCGCGTGCCCGGCGGGGCGACCGTCGTCGCCATGCCGGAGGTGCGCATCGGGCGCGACTCGCTAAGCCTGGTGCTCAAGCGCCCCGACTTCACGAACGCGGCGCGCATCGCCGAGGCGATCAACCGCGTGGCGGCCGGGGCGGCCTCGGCCGAGCATGCCGGGCTCGTGCGCGTGCGCGTGCCGGCGGGCGGCGCCGGCCCGGCAGGCTTCATCGCCTCGCTCGACACGCTCGGCATCGCCGTGGACGCGCCGGCGCGCGTGGTCATCAACGAGCGCACGGGGGCCATCGTGGCCGGCGGCGCGGTGCGCATCAGCGAGGTGATGGTCACCTACGGCAGCATCGTCGTCTCGACGCAGTCCGACCCGTTCGTGTCGCAGCCGGCCCCGCTGAGCCAGGGCCAGACCGTGACGGGGGCCGTCCGCACGGCCTCGGTCAGCGAGGACGCCGCGCGCAGCGTGGTGCTGGGCGCCAACACCGACGTGAACAGCCTCGCGGCGGCGCTCAACACGCTCGGGCTGACGGCCCGCGACATCATTTCCATTTTGCAGGCCATCGACCGCGCCGGCGCGCTTCAGGCCGAGCTGGTCATTCTCTAGGAGGCCTTCCATGCGCATCGGCCCCACCCTCCCCGGCCCCACCCTCCCCGGCGCCCCGGCGCCCGCCGGCCCCGGCGCCCCGGCGCCCGAGGACGCCGCCCGGCAGTTCGAGGAAGTGCTGGCGCGGCAGTTCGTGGCCGTCATGACGAAAGGTCTGTTCCAGAGCAATCTCTCGGGCGAGGGCGGCCCCGGCTGGATGGAAGGCCAGTCCGATTTGCAGCGCGACGCCCTGACGGACGCCCTGACGAAGCACCTGGTGTCGTCGGGAGGGCTGGGGCTCTCGGAGCTGCTGGCGCGCCAGTGGCGGCGCGGCCCGGGCGCCGAGGCGCCGCCGCAGATTATTCCGCCCGCCGCCGAAAACGAGCTTTAGTTCCGCGACATTTGCCGATAACCTCTCTATGGAGTCTTTCCCCGCACCCGCCGGACCCGCCCCCGTGTCGCACCTGATGCGCTCCGTACAGGAAAGCTTGAGCCACGAGCTGGCTGCGCTGCTGGAACTCGACGCCCACGTGGCGGCGCAGTTCGAGGCTTTGCGGCTGCGCGACGCGGCGGCCCTCGAACCGGCGGCCCACTCGGCGGCCGAGGCCGTCCACGCGCTCGAACGGGCCACGCAGACCCGCGAGCGGCAGGTGCGCCTGTTGCAGCGGGTGGCCGGGCGCGAGGGCGCCTCCCTGGGCGAGATCCTCGACGGCACGGCCTCGGGCGCGCGCGACGACGCCTGGCACGGCCTGCACACCGCCTACGAAACGCTCCGCGAGCAGGCCGCCCATACCCGCGGCCGCTGCGAAACGCTCGACCAGACGCTCCAGTTTGCGCTCCGGCTGAGCCGGGAGATGGTGCGCGCCCTGCACGAAGTCAGCGCAGCCCCGGCGCTGCGCGTCTACACGTCCGGCGGCGCCGCTGCGCACGCCCCGGCGGCTCCCCACTCGCTCCTCAACCGCATCGGGTAAAGGGCATGGGCATCAACCTGCTGTACGAGATCACCCGGCGCGGGCTGCACGCGGCGCAGGCGGGCATCAACACCGCCGGCCAGAACATCGCCAACGTCGAGACGGAAGGCTACACCCGGCGGCGCATCACGCTGACGACCAACGACATCAGCGCCACCGGCGTGCACGTGCGCGCCCCCCTGGGCGACCCGCTCGGGGCGGGCGTCTCGGTCGGCGCCTACGAGCGCCTGCGCGACCGCCTGGTTACGTCGGCCTCGTGGGAGGCGCAGTCCGCCATGGGATCCGCCTCCGAGGAGGCGCGGCTGCTCGGCGCGCTCGAAGGCGTCTTCGGGGTGGGCACGGACGGCGCGCTCACGAACGTCGTGCGCAATTACTGGAACGCCTGGGGCGACGTAGCCGACAACCCGTCCGACCTGGGCGTGCGCAATGCCCTGCTTCAGCAGTCGCAGGCGCTCGCCGAGACGATGGGCCGCATCGGCGGCGACCTCGCATTTCTGCGCGAGGAGAACCAAAAGGCCATCGCGCAGAGCGTGGGCAAGGTCAACGACCTGCTCACCGAGATCAGCGAACTCAACGTCGGCATCCGCGAGGCCCGCTTCGAGGGCTCGCCGAACCTGGCCGCCGAAGACCGCCGCGACCTCGCCGTGAAGGAGCTTTCCAGCCTCGTGCCGGTGCGCGTGCAGGACAACGCCCAAGGCTACATGCTGACGATCAACGGGATGCTGGGCGTGCAGGACCACAAAGCCGTCGGGCTGGAGACCTACAAGGAGGTGCTGCCCTCGGGCGAGGTGCGCTTCGGCGCGCGCTACAAAGGCACGACCGACGACGTGGGCGGCGCGCCCGGCGAGGATGGGGCGCTCGGAGCGCTCGTGCGCGTGCACAACAACACGATCAACGGGCTCTTCCGCGACCTCGACCAGTTCGCCGCCGACATCGTCGGGCAGACGAACACGCTGCACCGGGCGGGCTTCGACCTGACCGGGGCGACCAACCGCGACTTTTTCAACCCCGCCGGCGTGGGCGCGGCCACGATGCGCCTGGCCGTGGCGGATCCGCGCCACGTGGCGGCGGCCGGCTCGGACGGCGCCCTCCCGACGCCCGCCTCGCTCGGCGGCGGCGACAACACGCAGGCGCTGGGCATCGCCGGGCTGCGCAAGAGCTTCGAGGACCGCTCCGTCGAGACCGTCTCGGGGCTGGGCGCCGTGCTGAAGCGCGTCTCGACGCAGGCCGCCTCGGCGGCGGCCGTCGCCGACCACCTCGACGGCATCGAGCGCGGCTCCTCGGGCGTCTCGCTCGACGACGAGATGACGCGGCTGATCCAGTTTCAGCAAGCCTTTGCCGCCTCGGCCAAGGTGCTCTCGACGGCCGAGGAGATGATGGACACGCTGCTGGCGATGTAACCCGGAGGCCCCCTTATGAAAACGAACAACCTTGCCCGCGAGCGCGCCTTGTACAGCGCCATGGCCGACCGGGCGCAGCAGGGCGTCCGGCGGAAGCTGGCGAGCCTGCAAGAGCAGATGACGACGCAGCTTCGCGTCAACCGCGCCTCCGACGACCCGACCGCTTTTGCCGAAGCCCGCCGCCACGAAGCGCTCGCGGGGCGCCTGGAGCAGCATCAGCGCGCCATCGGGCAGGCCCGCTCGTGGGGCGAGGCCACGCATGCCCACCTGGACGCCATGGCCGAGCTGTTCACGCGCGCCGGCGAGTATGCCGTGCAAGGGGCCAACGACACCAACGCGCTCGACGAGCGCGCGGCGCTGGCCGACCAGGTGGACGCGCTGCGGGCCGAGCTGATCGGGCAGATGAACGCCAAGCAGGGCGACGAGTACCTGTTCGGGGGCGTCGATACGGCCGGGCCGGCCTTCGACGCCGCCGGCGAGCCCTCGCCGATGCCGCGCGACTACACGCGCATCGCCGGGCCGCGCATGCGCCAGATCGGCGAGCAGCTCACCCTCAAGACCAACATCACCGGGGCCGAGCTGCACCAGGTGGGCGGCGGAGCGGCCATTACCGACAGTCTGCAAAACCTCTCGGCCGCTTTGCGCGCCAACGACGGCGCCGCGATCCGCACGGCCATGGGCGAGGTCGCCGACTCGCGGAACCACGTGCTGCAACTGGCTTCGCAGAACGGCACGATGCTCGGCCGCCTGGCCGCCACCGACAGCGCCTACGACGACGCCGTCATCCGGCTGAAGGCGCGGCAGTCGGACCTGGAGGACGCCGACTACATCGAGCTGACGATGGACTACCAGAAATCGCAGCGGCAGCTCGAAGCGGCGCTCAAGGTGACCGCCTCGGCGCTGAAAACGACCCTGCTGGACTACGTGTGACGGAACCAACCGGCGCCCTCTCCGGCGGCGCCGAAGTGGATGGGATGCTATTATGCTGAGCCTCGTCAACCGCAACCGCAACGCCGCGCCCGCCCCGGCCCCGGCCGCCCCGGCGGCTCCGGCGCGGCCGGCCGTCGGCGCCCCGCCCAAGGCCGCCCCGCCGACGCTCGGGCGCCTGGAGCTGCGCTGCCCGCCCTTGCCGAACACCCTGCTCGAAGCCCTGGAGCTGATCGACCACCCCGAGCGCCTGGAGGTCAGGCCGGTGGCCGGCATGGTCGAGCGCGACCCCCTCGTGGTGGCGCGCCTGCTGCAAACCGTGAACAGCGCCTATTACGGCCTTCAGCGCAAGGTCAGCAGCGTAGACCGGGCCGTGGTGCTGCTCGGGCCGGTGGCCGTGGCAGGCATCGTGGTCAGCATGAGCATGCTGCGCCTGCGCTCGGTGCTCGAAGGTCCGGCGGCGGCCATCTTCAACCGCCTCATTCTGCACAGCACCGCCTCGGCCTTCCTGACGCGCCACATCACCGGCTCGGTTCTCAGCAGCGCCGAGCGCGTCGGGGCCTCGGCCTCGCGCTTCGGCCTGAGCCTGACGGCGGGCCTGCTGCACGACTTCGGCAAGATCATCCTCGTCTACAACTTCCCCAAGGAAGCCGCCGCGCTCTACGACGAGAACGGCGTGCAGGCGCACGTCGTGGCCGAGGACGAGCGCGAGATGGAGCGCCTGCTGTTCGGCTACGACCACACCGAAGCCGGCGAGTACGCCGCCTGGAAGCTCAACTTCCCCGACGCTCTGGCCGAGGTGATGCGCCGCCACCACGACCCCGGCGCGCCCAACCCCGACCCGAGCCTGCGCCGCCTCATCATGGCCGCCGCCGGCGCCAACGTCGCCGCGAAGGCGATGGGCTACCATATCAAGGTCGCCGAAGGGTGGGAGACGCTGGAGCGCGACCCGGTATGGGCCGTGCTGGCCTCCGAAGCCGGCGCCCCTTTCGACTCGGCCGCCGCCGTCGTCGCCCACGTGCAGGAGCAGACCGAGCAGGTGGCCGAGTACGTGCAGCGCATGTCCGAGCCGCCGACGCAGCCTGCCGCCGGCTCCGGCCCCGCCGTGATGCACCAGATGTACGGCCGCCGCCCCCGCTGAGGCCCACCGCCGCCCCGCCCGGAAGCCCCGGCGCGTCTCCATCGGGCGCGCCGGGGCTTTTTGCATTGATCCGGGCCGAAAAGGCTGAATTATTTTCGCGGCCCGATTTAAGCGAGGGCGGGTAATTGCGATAACACAGTCAAGACAGAGTTCACGCCAGAACCTGATGTAAAACCAACACAAACCGGGAGTAACGACAATGGGTATCGGAGACCTCTCACGCGTCAACACCAACGTCCAGGCGATGAAATCGCTCTCGATGTTGCAGAAGACCAACGACCGCCTCGCCACGCGCCAGCTTCGCCTTTCGACGGGCAGCAAGATCAACCAGGCCGAGGACGACTCCGCCGGCTACATCATCTCCAAGAAGCTCGAAACGAAGGTGCGCGGTCAGGCGCAGGCCCTCGCCAACATCGG
Source organism: uncultured Rhodothermaceae bacterium (assembly GCA_965363675.1). GTDB lineage: Bacteria > Bacteroidota > Rhodothermia > Rhodothermales > DASSAV01 > CBDTTW01. The sequence goes on along the minus strand of CBDTTW010000028.1, from coordinate 13,643 downwards.
CGACGCCAAGAGCATGCTCACGGTCACCGAAGGCGCCCTGACGAGCCTCATGGACATTCTCCAGACGATGAAGGAGAAAGCCGTCCAGGCCGCCAACGACACGATGGGTCTCGACGAGCGCGAAGCCATTAACACGCAGCTCGAAGCGCTCACCAAGGAAATCCACGACGTGCTCAACAACACCAAGTTCAACGGCAACCAGGTCATCAGCCAGAACTCGACCATGTCGTTCAGCTACCAGGTCGGCGACACCAATGCCACGGCCGACAAGTTCAGCGTCAGCATCGGCACGACGCGCGTCTCGACGACGACGGGCTCGCTCTTCAGCGCGGCCAGCATCGGCTCGGTGCTCAAGAATGCCGGCGCCACGGCGACCAACTGGGACATCACGAAGGCCAGCCATGCGCGCATCGCCCTCGGCGGCATCGACAACGCCATCAAGCAGGTCTCGAAGCGCCTCTCGACCATCGGCGACTCGCAGAAGCGCCTGAGCTTCAAGATGGAGAACCTGAACACGTCGATGACCAACTACGAAGCCGCGCGCAGCCGCATCGCCGACGCCGACTTCGCCAAGGAGCAGATGGAGATCGTCAAGCTCCAGATCCTCCAGCAGACCGGCACGGCTTCGCTCGCCCAGGCCAACACGGCTCCGCAGGCGGTGCTCTCGCTGATGGGCAACTAAGCCTACCAAAACCGAAGCGCCCGAGCTTACGGGCCCGGGCGCTTCAGTCGGATGCACTTTGATAAAACAACCGGCATGAACCCTGGCCGCCCACCCTGCCAGATGATCGGACCAGGTTCAGCCTTCCTTCACAGCACACCCTAAGACCTCAGAGGTTGACAACATGGGTATCGGTGATCTCTCACGCGTCAATACGAACGTCCAGGCGATGAAATCGCTGAGTTCGCTTCAGCGCACCAACGACAAGCTGGCCATGCGTCAGCTCCGCCTCTCCACGGGCAGCAAACTTAATGCCGCAGAAGATGATTCCGCCGGCTACACGATTTCGAAGAAGCTCGAAGCCAAAGTGCGCGGTCAGGCGCAGGCCCTCGCCAACATCGGCGACGCCAAGAGCATGCTCAGCGTGACCGAAGGCAGCCTCAACAGCGTGATGGACATCCTCCAGACGATGAAGGAGAAGACCGTCCAGGCCGCCAACGACACGATGGGCACCGACGAGCGCGAAGCCATCAACACGCAGCTCGAAGCGCTCACGGAAGAAATCCACAACGTGCTCGACAACACCAAGTTCAACGGCAACGCGGTCCTGAGCCAGAATTCCACCAAGGCGTTCGAGTTCCAGGTCGGCGACACGGGCGACGATGCCGACAAGTTCAAGGTTAGCATCGGAACGACGAAAGTTTCGACCGGCAGCGGCACGCTCTTCAGCGCCGCCAGCATGGGCTCGGTGCTCAAGAGCACGACCGGCGGCAGCGTCAACTGGGACATCACGAAGGCCAGCCATGCGCGCGTCGCCCTGAGCGGCATCGACAACGCGATCAAGCAGGTCTCGAAGCGCCTCTCGACGGTGGGCGACTCGCAGAAGCGCCTCAGCTTCAAGATGGAAAGCCTCAACTCGTCGATGACGAACTACGAGTCCGCCCGCAGCCGCATCGCCGACGCCGACTTCGCCAAGGAGCAGATGGAGATCGTCAAGCTCCAGATCCTCCAGCAGACCGGCACGGCTTCGCTGGCGCAGGCCAACTCGGCCCCGCAGGCGGTGCTCTCGCTCTTCTAGCAGCAAACCCGTCCGGTTCAGGTTCTGGCGATCCACTCCCGGGCGCGCTTGCGGTCCCCCGCAGGCATCGAAAACCCCTCGCTACCCACGAGGGGTTTTTCGTTTATGCCGCGTGCGCGGCCAGCATGGCCTCGGCGCGGGCGAGGCGGCGGCGAGCGTCGGCGCTCTCCGGCTCGGCGGCCAGCCACTGCTCCAGGAAGAACCGGGCGCGCTCCCAGCGGCCTGCGCCCTCGCACACCTGAGCCACGTACGACATGTACGGGCCGCGCGCGATGGTGAAGCGGGCCGAGAGCTTGCCGTCCTCGTTCTTGTTGTAGGCTTCCTTGATGAAGCGCAGCCCGTCCTGCACGCGCCCGCTCTCCAGGAGCAGGTAGCCCGTGATGAAGTAGGCCATCGGCTCCTCGGCGTTGACGGCCAGCATCCGGTCGGCATGGGCCAGCGCGAGGCCGTAGTCGCCGGCGTCGCGGTTGACCTGGGCGCCGATCATGTGGCAGTAGAAGCGGTTGATTTCGTTGAGCAGCGCATGGTCGATGCGGTTGACGAGATCGACGGCGCGGCGGCGCTCGCCGATGGTCATGAGCACGCTGACGAGCTGGAACTCGTAGTAGGCGCGGTCGAGCGGCGTGGCGGCTTCGCGGATTTCGGCCTCCAGCAGTTCGAGGCGGCAGGTGTACTTCGCCGTCGATTCCTCGCGGCTGAGCATGTAGCCGACGTGCGTCACCTCGACGGGCAGGTTGTAGACCTGAAGGCCCGTATCCGCGCAGTAGCGGGCCACAGCGCCCATGATCTGGTTGTGCACGCGCCCTTCGTACCGGAGCGCCGGGTCGTTCTTGAAGACGCGCTCCTGGAGGAGGGTGTCGGCCTGGATCAGTTGGCCGGCGGGCAGCAAATTGCGGATGCGCAGTTGGATGCAGGCCGCCCCGAGCGTCCAGGTGGTCACGACGAGCAGGCGCCACTGGTCTTCGCTCTCGATCCACTCGTCGCCGTCGAGCACGAGGATGTAGTCGCCGTGGGCGCGGTCGAAGCTGTAGTTGCGCGCCTCGGCGAACGAGCCGGGCCACGGGATTTCTTCGAACACGTCGGCGTAGCGCCGCGCGATCTCCTGGGTGCCGTCGGTCGAGCCGGTGTCGATGACGACGATCTCGTCCACCCACGGGCGGGCCAGGCGAAGGCACTGGTCGAGGTGCTTCGACTCGTTCTTGACGATCATCGCCAGCGAGAGGGTAGGCCGGTCGAAGGTGCGGTCTGCTTCCATGAGGGCGGTCGGGTTGGGGGGCAAAGGCCGTGTCTGGCGGGGCCTATGGTAAGAATCGTGCCGAGGCCCGGCGGCGCGGCGGCGCTCCGGGAGGCGCGGCGCAAAAAAAGCCTCTGAGGATTTAAGCGCGGCGCACGCTTCCCGATAATCCGGGTACAGCGCCGCGCGCACGCGGAAAGGCGTGCCGCCCCGGAAAACTTTTCAGCCGGCGCGGCCCCCGCGCGCCGCCTGCCCTTGCCGAAAACGTGGATCAGCTTTTGTGAGAGCCGACTATGTACGCCCATAACTACATGCGCCAGTATCAGCAGCAGGCCGTGCGGACTTCCTCGCCCGAGCAGCTCATTCACAAGCTCTACGACGCCGGCGCCCTGGCCTGCGTGACCGGCGACCGGCCGCGCCTGCGCAAGGTGCTCGTCGAGCTGATCAAGTCGCTGGACTTCGAGGCGGGCGGCGAGCTTTCGCACCAGCTCTACGGACTCTACGAGTTCTGCCTGACCGAGGCCATCGACGGGGACCTGCGGGCCATCGGCGACGTGCTGGGCGGCCTGCGGGAAGCCTGGCGCGAAGGCGTCCTCAAGCGCAGCCAAGCCGCCTAGCGGCGCACACCAACGAGGTTGCCCATGGCAAAAGTACCGGCTTACCGCGCCAACGACGCCTACGAAACGCTCATCGCCAACATGATGATCGTCGAGCGGCAGCCGCAGCTCAAGGTGCGCGAGGCGAAGTCCGAGCAGGAGCGCATGCGTGGGGTGCTGAGCGACTTCGACAGCACGCTCTCGGCGCTGCACACCGAACTGAAGAACCTGACGGGCAGCCTGACCAACCCCTTCCAGAGCCGCACGGGCTTCACGGCGAGCACGGCCTTTACCGTCGCGGCCTCCGACGCCGCGAGCCTGGGTTCGCACGCGATCCAGGTGGAGCGCCTGGCCGCCGCCGACACGCGCGTGAGCCGCCGCTACGACACCGCCGGCCCCGGCGCCGAGAGCCTCCGCGCGTTCTTCGGCCCCGACGGCGAGCACACGTTTACCATCGAGGTGGCCCACCCCACCGACGCCGACCCGGCGCGCCGCGAGGCCGTCAGCATCACGGTCAAGCCCACCGGAACGGACAACAAGGCCATCCTGACGGAAATCGCGGACGCCGTTTCCGGCGCGATGGCCCAGGCCGTTTCCGACGGGCGCATCAACCAGCGCGAGGCGGCGCAGCTTTCCGTGGTGTCCGAGTCGAGCGGCGCGGCGCGCCTTTCGCTGCGCAGCGGCCAGACGGGCTATGCCGGGCGGCTCGGCTTCGGCGCCTCGGCGCTCGTCGACGAGTTGGAACTGGCCGCCGACGCTCCGGCCGTGGGCGCGGGCGGCGGGCAGATCCTGGCCGTGGGCGGCTCGGAGACCGACTCGGCGCTCACGAGCAAGTTCACCCTCGACGGGCTGACGCTCTACCGCAACACCAACACCGTCTCGGACGCCCTCAAGGGCGTCACGCTCACGCTCAAGAAGGGCGGCGAGCCTGCCTCGGAGTTCAGCGTCGATACGAACACCGACGCCATCAAGGCCAAGGTCGGCGCGTTCATCCAGAAGTACAACGCCGTCCTGACGCACATCGAGAACAAAACCGCCATCGACAGCAAAACCGGCAAGCGCGGCGACCTGGCGGGCGACAGCACGCTCACGAGCCTGCGTTTCGATTTGCGCAACTACGCCATGCAGTCCATCGGGGGGCAGGCCGCCGGGATGCCGGCTTCGCTGCGCGACCTGGGCATCACGACCGAGCGCAACGGCGCGCTCACGCTCTCGGACGAGGCCAAGCTGCTCGGCGCCGTGCAGAAAAACCCCGACGCCGTCAAAAACGTGTTCGCCGCCCCGGACGGCGTGGCGACGCGCATGTTCGGCATGCTCGACGGCTTCGTCAAGACGGGCGGCGTCATGGACCAGCGCCTCGCCATCGCGGACGACCGCATCAAGCACCTCGGCAAGCGCGTTACGGACTGGGACGACAAGCTGAACCGCCGCGAGAACGAGCTGCGGAAACAGTTTGCCAAGTTCCAGGAGACCATCGCGCTGCTCCAGGGCCAGCAGCAGGGCTTCCTGAACCTGGTGTAGCCCCGTGCAAGCCGGCCTCGACCACCTCGCCCGCCTCACCGACGCGCTCTGCGAAGCCCTCGCGCACGACGACGTGGAGGCTTTCGGCTTCCTTGCGGCGCAGCGCGCCGGGGCGCTGGAGGCCCTCGGGGCGGCGCTCGCCGGGGCCGCGCCCGCGCTGCGCGCCGAGGCCGTGGCCGAGGCGCAGCGGCAGTTCGCGCGCACCGACGCGGCCGCCGAGGCCGCCGGCGCGCGCCTGGCGCAGCAGCTCGCCCACGCCGAGCAGCGCGCCGGGGCCGTGCGCCGCTACGCCGCCCCCGCCGCGCCGCCCTCGCGGCTGCGCGCCGATTTGCGCGGCTAAAGCCGGCGGCGGCGCCATTCTTGTTAAAGCCAAAGCAGCGCGCCCGCCTTTTGCCGGCGCCGGTTCAACCCTGGCTGCGACATGAACGCTCCCGCCCCTTGCCCTGAGCTGGACACCGCTCCGTTCCCTGACCTGGACATCGAGGCGCTGGCCCACGCCGTGCGCGCCGCCGACCCGGCGCCGTGCCTGGAGGCGGCCCGCCGCCTGGAGGCCGCCGGGCGCCCCGAACAGGCCGCCGTGCTGGCAGGCTTGGCCGTGAGTCTGCAACCCGGCGCCGACGCCCTGCGCCTGGAGTACGCCGCCTGCTGCGCGCGCGCCGGCGCGCCGGCCGAGGCCGCCGCCGCGCGCGACAAACTCGACCGGCAAAGCCGCCCTGAAGCCGCCGCGCCCCGGCCTCCCACCGACCGCCCGCAACACTCTGACGGTCGCCCCCTGCGCCTGCTGTTCGTGTGCGGCCCCGACGTGATGTTCGTCCGGCATATCGAGCAGCACTTTGCAGGCTGCGCCGAGGTGGAGACGCTGCACTTCACGGAACGCATCGACGGCGAGGCGTTGCAGCGCGCCATGGACCGCGCCGACCTGACGTGGTTCGAGTGGTGCGACGGCATCCTGGCCTACGCCGCCCGGAACCTCCGGAAGCACGGGCGGGTGGTCTGCCGCCTGCACAGCTACGAAGCGTTCAACGAGACGCCCGCCGCCGTCGATTGGTCCTTCGTGGATCACCTGGTGTTCGTGGCGCCGCACATCCAGGACATCTTCGGTCGGCACTTCGGCCTGAAGGCGCCCTCCAGCGTCATCCATAACGGCATCGACCCGGCGCGCTTTCCGTTCGCAGAGCGGCGTCCTTCGTTCGACGTGGCGTATGTGGGCAGCCTGAACTTCAAGAAAAACCCGGAGATGATTCTTCAGGTGGCCGAACGCCTGGCGCGCGTGGACCGCCGGTACGTGGTGCATATCGCCGGCCGCTTTCAGGAGCCGCGCTACGCCTACTACTTCGAGAAGATGATCCCGGCGATGGGCATCGAGGACAATGTGCGCCTGTACGACTGGGTGGACGACATAGGGGCGTGGCTGGCCGACAAGAGCTATATCCTCTCGACGAGCGTGCTGGAGAGCCAGGGGGTCAACATCCTGGAAGCGCTCGCCGCCGGACTGAAGCCGGTGATTCACAACTGGGTGGGGGCTGATTTGCTTTACCCGCCGGAGTTCCTGTTCAACACGGTGGACGAAGCCGCCGCCCTCGTCACGTCGGGGCCGTACGACTCGGCGGCATACCGCAACTATGTCGTGGAAAACTATACCCAGGCGCGCGAGCTGAGCCGCATCACGGCGCTGTTCAACGAACTGGCGACCGTCTAGGCCCTCCTCAGCCGAGCGGCGCGCGCTCCAGCAGCGCCCGCAGGCGCCACACCTTGCGCGCGATAGGCGCCTCCGCCTCCAGGATCGCCTCGGCCGCCGCCGCGACGCCCTGGCGGGAAGTCCGGGCGGGCAGCAGGCGTCCGTCCTTGCGCACGGCCCCGAAGGCCGCGCCCGTGCGCAAGACGTTCGCGCCGCGCAGCATGCGCGCCCACAGGGCGTAGCGCGCCGCCGCCTCCGGGCCGCCGCCGAGGCCGCCGGCTTGCAAAAAGCCCTCGCGGGGGAAAATCGCGCCCGGCTGCAACAGCCCCCCGAAGCGCTCCGGCGCCGCGAAAGCCGCCGGGCCGGCGTAAGCGTCGAGCGTATGGTCCTCTCCGGCGAGGCGCCCGAGCGTTTCTCCGGCGGCGCCGAGCACGAGGCAGTCGCCTTCGTAGAGCGCGCCGGGGGCCAGGGGTTGGGGCAACGCAGCCAGCGCCCCGGGACAGAGCATCTCGCCGGCGCACAGCCAGGCGACGTGGGCGCCGGCGCAACGCGCAACGCCGTCGTTGACGGCCTCCTGCCACGAGGCATACGGTCCGGTCGCCCAACCGGCCAGCCACGGGAGGTAGGCGGCCAGGCGCGCATCCGGGGGCGGCCCGACGACCCACACTTCGGCCGGGGGCTGTTGCAGCAGCGCCGAGCGAAGCGTTTCTTCGAGGCGGTGCGGTTCGGGGAACGTGGTAGGCGTGAAGGCCGCCACGACGATGCTGAGGGGAGCGCCCGCCTCGGCGGGCGAGGGAGGCGCAGGTTCCGGCGTCCAGGGCCAGCCTGTGCGCCCCGGCGGCGGCGGCGGCAGCTCCTCCGGCGGCTCCTCAGCGGCGGCGAGGGCCTGAAGATAGGCGCTTTTGGCCGCGCCCGGCGGAATCGACGGAGCGTAGCGCCGCGCCGCCTCGCATGCCAGCTCGACGGCTTCGGCTTCTACGAGCACATCGATGAGGCCGAAGTAGGCCGCCTCGCAGGCGGGGTCGGCGGCGAGCGCTTCTTCGAGGCGCCGGGCGGCGGCCTGCAGGTCGCCCTCGGCGGCGAGCGCGGCGGCGGCGGCCACGAGCGCGGCGGCCGGATCGGTGTGCAGGCGGGAGTCGGGGGGCGTCGTCATCGGGCAGCGCGGGTTGATTTGCCTGCGGGACGTTCAAGCGCCGTGCCGCCGCGCCCGGGGGCGGCTAAACTTTTTTTCAGGGATTCGTTTAAGCCTCCGGGAGGCGTTGCGATAATGCCGGTAGAAGGACCCCCCGACCCAAACCTGCAAAGGCCATGAACATCCGAGACCTGAACCCGCTTTCCGGACGCACGGACCGGTCGCGCAGCACTTCCGCCGGAAGCGCCGCCAAAGGCGCCGACGGCTCGCCCTCGCGCATCAACCCGGAGATGCAGCAGAAAGGCCCCGCCGACCGCGTCGAAATCTCGGACGCCGCCCGCGCCGCCCAGGCCCAGGAGGAGCAGGCCCGCCTGCGCGAAGTTGCGATGGGGCGCAAGGCCATCCTCGGCATTCCGCCGCTGAGCCAGGAGCGCGTGGAAGAAATCCTGAAGCGCGTCAAGAACGGCTATTACCATACGCCCGAGGCCGGCCGCGCCATGGCCGAGAAAGCCGCCGGCGCGATGCTCGGCTCCGACGAACAGTAGACCTCCCCCTCCCTGACCGTCCCGCGCCGCCGGGGCCCCGCATGCCGCCGAACGATGCCGTCCCCCCGGCGCCGTTCGGCTTTTGCGCGCCTGCCCGGCGGCGACTTCTTCTGCCTCGGGGCATCTTTTTCCGTTTGGGCGCGGCGGCGGCGCACGGCGGCGGGCGGGCGCCGGGAATATTTGCGCTCCGGGGCCGATGGCATAGCGCTTGTTGAAGGGGCCGGGTGTACACCCTTCAGGGAGGCCCCGCCGATGGAAACGCCCAAGATTTCGCTGCTCCGCAACGCCTTGCAGGCGTACACCTGGCGGACGCAGGCGCTGACGAGCAACATCGCCAACATGGAGACGCCGGGCTTCAAGCGGCTCTCCGTCGCGTTCGAAGATGCGCTCCAGACGGCCTACCACAACGTGCCCGGCGCCCGGCATCTCGAAGACGTAAAGCCCGAGATGACCCAGGAGGAGCGCCCGCCGCAGCTCGAAGACGAGATGATGGAGCTGGCCGACACGCAGATGCGCAACCAGCTTGCCGCGCGCGCGCTCAGCGGCCATTTCGACGCCCTCCGCACCGGCATCACCGGCCGCATCGGCTAACGCCTCCCCTTGCCATGCTGATCACCAACCGCCTGTTCAACGTTTTTCGCGCCTCGGCGCGCGGGCTCGAAGCCCAGCGCATCGCCATGAGCACCTCGGCGGAGAACATCGCCAACGCCAACACCTCGCGCGGGGCCGACGGGCAGCCCTACGCCATCAAGCGGGCCGTGCACGAAACCCAGGCGTCGGCGCGCACGTTCGGCCGGGCGCTCGACCAGGCGCAGGGCCGGCTTCAGACCACCGACAGCCGCCACCTGGCCGGGCGCGCCCTGCGCGGCGGCGGCGGCGCCGACGCCGAAGTCGGGCCGCTGACCGACATCCAGGAGTCGCAGCAGGAGCGGCTGGAGTACGACCCGACGCACCCCGACGCCGACGAAAACGGCTACGTGCACTACCCCGACATCAACGTGGTGGAGGAAATGGCACGGATGATGTCTGCCAACCGCGTGTACGAGGCCAACCTGACCGCCGTGCAGGCCGCCAAGGACATGATCAAACGCACGCTCGAACTCTGAACCCGCCTGAGCCCCTGAAGCCATGATGAACCGCGTCAACGCCTACCACCAGCGCAGCATCGATTTGCTCCAGCGGGCCGCTCCGGCCCGGCAGGCCGCTGCTCCGGCGGCGGCGCAGCCCGCCCCGGCGGCGGCGCAGTCCGCCCCGGCGGCGGCGCGCCCGGCGGAAGCCAAGGGCCTCTCGGCGGAAGAAAACGCCATGATCCAGCGCTACTTCCCCGACTCGCCGAGCATGTCGCTGCGCGTGTACGGGGCCAACCGCAGCGCCTCGGCCGTCAGCCCGGTCGGGCTGGGCCGCCGCCTGGACGTGCAGGGCTAAACCGGGCGCCGCCATGACCGTAGGGCAATTGCAGATGCTTCGGAGCGGGCCGGCCACGGGCGCCGACGGCCCCGGCGCCCTCCCGAGGCCGCGCACCGAGGAGGCCGGAGGCTCCGGCTTCGGCGACACGCTCAAGCAAGCCGTCCAGAGCGTCGATGCCTCGCAGAAGGAAGCCGATCAGCAGATCCAGGCCTTTGTCGCCGGCGAGCAGGAGAACGTGCACGAGGTCATGATCTCGATGAACCAGGCGCGCCTGCACTTCCAACTGATGACCGAGGTGCGCAACAAAGCCCTCGACACGTATCAGGAACTCATGCGCATGCAGGTCTGAAGCGCTTAACCCCCGCCGCCCCGCCGCCCGATGTCGCCCTACCTGGAGCACCTCAAGGAGTTTTTGAGCCGCCTGAGCGCCGCGCAGAAGATGATGCTGGCGCTCGTGCTCGTGGGCAGCACCGCCGCACTGGCGGGCATCGCGTACTGGGCCAACCGCCCGGACTACGCGCTGCTTTTCGGGGGCCTCAGCGCGACCGACGCGGGCAAGATCGTCGAGACGCTCAAGGAGCAGAACATCCCCTACGAACTCAAGGAAAACGGCGCCTCGATTCTCGTCCCGCGCGAAAACGTGTACGACCTGCGGCTGCGCATCGCTTCGGACGGGCTGGTTTCCGACGGGCAGGCGGGCTACGAGCTGTTCGATCAGAACTCGCTGGGCATGACCGACTTCATGCAAAAGGTCAACTTGCGGCGGGCGCTCGAAGGCGAGCTGGCCAAGACGATCACGAGCATCCGGCAGGTCGAGCAGTGCCGGGTGCACCTGGTGCTGCCCGAGCGCAGCCCGTTCAAGGAGAAGCAGGCGCGCCCGAGCGCCTCGGTCGTGATGCAACTGGCGGGGGGCGGCGCCCTGAACCCGGCGCAGATCGAGGGCATCACGGCCCTGGTCAGCGGCGCCGTCGAGGGGCTGGCTCCGGCCGACGTGACGATCCTGGACACGCGCGGCGCGCTGCTCTCGAACCCGGCGGCCGGCAACCCCGACGCCTCGCTCTCGTCGAGCCAGCTTCGGGCGCAGAAGGAGGTGGAAACGCACCTGACCACGGGCGGCCAGTCGATGCTCGACCAAGTGCTCGGCCCCGGCAACGCGATTGTGCGCGTCTCGGCCACGCTCGACTTCAGCCGGACGGTTTCGGAGAAGGAGACCATCGACCCGGAGAGCGCGACGGTCATCAGCGAAGAACAGCTCGACGAGCAGCGCACCGAGGGCGACGCCACCAACTCGGCCGTGCGCAACTACGAGCTGAGCCGCACCCGCGAGCGCGAGGAGAAAAGCGTCGGCGCCGTCAAGGCCATGACCATCTCGGTCATCGTCAACCACAAGGCGACCCTGCCGCCGGCCGACGAGCCGGAGGCCAAGCCGACGTTTGCGCCGCACACGCCCGCCGAACTTCAAGAGATCGAGGACCTCGTCAAGAACGCCGTCGGGTTCGACTCGGCGCGCGGCGACCGCTTCGCCATCCACCAGACGCTCTTCGACACGAGCGCCAACGACCAGGTGGCGCGCGAGATGGAGGAGGCGGCGCGCTCCGAACGCGCCAACCTGTACGTCCGCTACGGCGCCATGGCGGCGGCCATGCTGCTGGCGCTTTTCATCTTCCTGGCCTCGATGCGCTGGAGCCGGGCGCCCCGCCGCGCCGGAGCCGCCTCGGACGGCCGCATGAGCGAACTCGGGGCCTCGGTGGTGGCCGGGCAGCTCGGCGCCCCGCAGGCCGGCGACGGGCAGTCCGGGCGGGCGCAACCGGAGCACGAGGAAATGGTCCTTATCGAAGACGTGTACACGAGCAAGCTTTCGGCCGAGGCCAAGGCCCGCCTGAAGGCCAAGCACCTGATGTACGAAGAGCTCAAGGCGCAGACCGAGCACAACCCGGCGCAGACGACCGACGTGATCCGGTCGTGGCTGTCCGAGGACGCCGGAGCCATCGCCGCCGCCAAGTAAACCGCCTTTCGCCCACCGCCAGCCCGAACGGATTATGTCTACGGCAGTCGCCACCACCACCCCCGACGCCTCGGTGCAGGCCGGCAACACGGCGGCCGTGCAGCAGGCGACGGCCAACATGACCGGCGCGCAGAAGTCGGCGGTGCTGCTGATCGCGCTCGGGACGGAGGCGGCCAGCAAAATCCTGAAGATGCTCCGCGACGAGGAGGTGGAGAAAATCTCCGTCGAGATCGCCCGGATGCGCAACATCTCCAGCCTGGTCATCGAGGGGGTGCTGCTGGAGTTCCGCGACCTTTCGATGGCGCGCGACGTGATCGCCCAGGGCGGCGTCAACTACGCCCGCGAGGTGCTCGAACAGGCGCTCGGGGCGCGGCGCGCCGAAGAGATCATGATGAAGGTGGAGGCCGCCATGGAGGTCTCGGCGTTCCACCTGCTGCAAACCGTCGAGACGAGCCAGCTCACCAACTTCCTCCAGCACGAGCATCCGCAGACGGTGGCCCTGATCCTGGCGCACCTCAACCCCCACAAGTCGGCCGACATCGTCTCGAACATGCCCGAGCACTTGCAGGGCGAGATCCTGTACCGCCTTGCCACGATGGGCAAGACCTCGCCGGAGATGCTGCGCGACATCGAGGAGGTGATCCGCCAGCAGATCGGACTGGTCTTCGGCGCCGAGCTGAGCACCGCCGGCGGCATCGAGCGGGTGGCCGAGATCCTGAACAACACGAGCCGGTCGGCGGAAAAGGTGATCCTCGACACGATCCGCGAGCGCGACATGAAGCTGGCGAACTCCATCAAGAGCCTGATGTTCGTCTTCGACGATTTGGCCGGCATCACCGACCGCGACATGCAGCGGCTGCTCATGGACGTGGACCAGCGCGACCTGGCGCTGGCGCTCAAGGCGGCCTCGGAGGATCTGCGCCAGAAGGTGCTCAAGAACGTTTCGGAGCGCGTGGCCTCCTCGATTGTCGAGGAGATGGATCTGCTCGGGCCGGTGCGCGTCCGCGACGTGGACGAGTCGCAGCACCGCATCCTGGAGATTGCGCAGAACCTGGAGGAGAACGAAGAAATCGTGCTGACCCGCTCGAACGAGGAAGCGTTCCTGTAACCCTGCGGCCTTCCGCCCCTTTAGCGCACCGGCATGGCTGTTGCACGCGTCATCAAGCATTCGGGGCTCTGGAGCGCCGAGCGCCCGGCCTTCGAGGAGGACTTCTGCGCCTCGATCCCGCGGGTCATCCGCCGGGGCGAACGGCTCGCGCCGGAGCTTGCCGACGGGACGACCCCGGCGATGCCGCGCGTGCTGCGCGGCGGCGCCTCGGACGGGGCGCCGTTCGAGGTGGCCTCGCCGGTGTGGCCCGAGCCGCCGCCCGCGCCGGCCCCGGCGCCGCCCGCCGAGTCGGCCGACGATGCGGCCTGGCGCCGCCGCGAGCAGGCGCTTGCCGCCGCCTGGCAGGCGCGCCTGGAGGAGGCCGCCGAGGCCGCCCGCGCCGAGGGCTGCGCCCAGGGCCGGGCCGAGGGCTACGCGGAAGGTTACGCCGAGGGCGCCGCCGCCGCCGAGGCGCGGGCCGCCGAGGCCGTCGCGCTGTGCCAAGCCGACGCGGCCCGCCTGCGCGGCCTCTGGGACGACCACATCCACGCCAGCCGGCCGCTCCTGGTGGAGCCTGCTCCCGCACCGCCGGACCCCGCCGCCGCTTCACACCGTGCAACGCCGGAGCGCCGTGCCGACCCGCCCGAGCGCGCCTTCTGGCTGGCCGAGCTGCCGGGCCTGCGCCGTCTCGTCGCGCGG